>NZ_JBPZSK010000002.1:0-549392 GCF_052038115.1 Bacillus sp. GB_SG_008
CCAGGATCAAACTCTCCAATAAAGTGTTTGTCTAGCATCATAAATAAAAATTGACGTTTCACGTTGTTTGTTTCGTTTAGTTTTCAAAGTTCAACATCGCGTTTCAGCGACTTTTATAATATAACATAACATTTCATGTTCGTCAACAATTTGTTGTAATATTTTGTTTCAGTGAATTGCTGACTCTGCCTATTATATAGACTTCACTCCTCCTATGCAAGCACTTTTTATAAAAAAAGAAGAATAAGGAGAATCCCCTTATTCTTCTGAGCTTTCTTGATCTTCTTGTATGTCTTCTTCATCTTCTTTTTGTGTTTTTGCTACCGTCGCTACTTCTTGCTCGCCTTCTAAACGAATTAAACGAACACCTTGCGTATTACGTCCCATTTGAGAGATTTGATCAACCGGCATACGAATCAAAACACCTGCTGCTGTAATCAGCATAATATCTTCTTCACCATTTACAGACTTAACAGCAATTAACTTGCCATTCTTATCTGTAATATTACATGTTTTAAGACCTTTACCCCCACGGCTTTGGAGGCGATATTCTTCAACCGGTGTCCGCTTACCATAACCATTTTTCGTTACAATTAAGACATCCATTTCTTCTTCAACGATTTCCATGCCAACTACTTGATCTTCCTCACCTAACGTAATAGCTTTCACACCTGCTGCATTACGTCCCATCGAGCGAACATCTTGTTCATGGAAGCGAATTAACATACCGTTACTTGTTCCCACAATCATATCTTTTTCGCCTGTTGTTAATCGAACAGAAATAACTTCATCATCTTCACGAAGTGATATTGCAATTAAACCATTATTACGTATGTTAGCGAACGATGAAAGGGGTGTTCTTTTTGCAATACCCTGTTTCGTCGTAAAGAATAAGTAATGGTCATCGCTAAATTCTCGGATTGGGATAATCGCATTTACCCATTCATCTTTATCTACTTCTAATAAGTTGATAATTGGTATACCCTTAGCTGTACGGCTATACTCTGGGATTTCATATCCCTTCGTCCGGTATACTTTCCCTTTATTTGTGAAGAATAGAATATGATCATGTGTAGATGTTGTTAACAAATGTTCTACAAAATCATCATTGTTCGTCCCCATACCTTGAACTCCACGTCCGCCACGATTTTGCGTTTTGTACGTAGAAGCTGGTAAACGTTTCACATACCCATTATGAGTAAGTGTGATTACAATGTTTTGCTCTGGAATTAAATCTTCATCCTCGATTGCTTCCATACCGCCAATTGTAATTTCTGATCTTCGTGTATCATTAAAGCGATCTTTAACTTCTGTTAATTCTTCACGAATAATTTCAAGAACTTTCTCTTCATCTGCGAGAATTGCTTTTAGCTCCGCAATCAACGCAAGTAGTTCTTGATATTCTTGTTCGATTTTTTCACGCTCTAATCCTGTTAAACGTTGCAAACGCATATCTAAAATTGCTTGTGCTTGCTTTTCACTTAAGCCAAAACGTTCCATTAATCCTTGCTTTGCAATGTCTGCTGTCTTCGAATTACGAATTAGAGTAATTACTTCATCAAGATGATCTAACGCGATGCGTAAACCTTCTAAAATATGAGCACGAGCTTCTGCTTTCTCTAATTCATATGCAGTACGTCTACGGATAACGACCTTCTGATGATCCAGGTAATGATATAGACATTCTTTTAAATTTAATACTTTTGGTTCTCCATTTACGAGCGATAGCATATTAATACCAAAGCTTGTCTGAAGTGCTGTATGTTTATATAAGTTATTCAATAACACATTTGCGTTTGCATCTCGTCGTAATTCCATGACGATACGCATACCATTTCGATCTGATTCATCACGTAAATCTGTAATACCATCAATCTTTTTGTCTCGAACAAGCTCCGCAATCTTTTCAATCAACCTTGCTTTATTCACTTGATATGGTAATTCAGTTACAATAATAGATTGCTTCCCATTTGCCTTTTCTTCAATCTCTACTCTTGCACGAAGAATTACTGTACCACGCCCTGTTTCATACGCTCTTCGAATTCCACTTCGTCCAAGAATTTGACCAGCTGTTGGGAAATCTGGGCCGGGAATATACTCCATTAATTCCGCAATTGTAATCTCTGGATTGTGACTTAACGCTAATACCCCATCAATTACTTCACCAAGCTGATGCGGAGGAATATTCGTTGCCATACCAACCGCGATACCAGTTGCACCATTTACTAATAAATTAGGAAAACGCGCAGGTAATACAATTGGTTCTCTTTCCGAACCATCATAGTTATCTTGATAGTCAATTGTATTTTTTGTGATATCACGCAATAGTTCCATAGAAATCTTGGACATTTTTGCCTCTGTATAACGCATCGCAGCCGCCGAATCACCATCGACAGAACCGAAGTTACCATGTCCATTTACTAGCATATAACGTTGACTAAAGTCTTGGGCCATTCGTACCATTGTTTCATATACCGCTGAATCACCGTGTGGATGATACTTACCAATTACTTCACCAACAATACGTGCAGACTTCTTATACGCTTTATCAGCAGTAATTCCTAAATCGTTCATCGCATATAAAATTCTGCGGTGCACAGGTTTTAGCCCATCTCGAACATCTGGCAGTGCACGAGATACGATAACGCTCATCGCATAATCTAAAAACGAGGTACGCATTTCCTGGCTAATATTAATTTCTCGAATTCGGCCTTGTTGTTGGTTGTCTGACATCAACCAGCACCTCCTCATTACATTTCCGATCGATATATCATGTTCATTTATACGTAGAAGACAGGAATACTCCGATTCCTGTCATCAGTCATTAAATATCAAGGTTTTGTACATATTTTGCATTTTCTTGGATAAAGTTACGACGTGGTTCAACTTTATCACCCATTAAAATTTCAAATGTTTCATCTGCTTCGATTGCATCTTGAAGCGAAACTTGAAGAAGCGAACGTACTTCTGGATCCATTGTTGTTTCCCATAGCTGCGCTGGATTCATTTCTCCAAGACCCTTATAGCGTTGAATACCTGGTTTTGGTTGTTTCGGAATCTCCACTAATATATTTTCAAGTTCTTTATCGTTGTAAGCATACTCAACTCTCTTACCCTGTTGCACTTTATATAATGGCGGCTGTGCAATATATATATAACCGTGCTCAATAATTTGACGCATATAACGGTAGAAGAACGTTAATAATAGGGTACGAATATGAGCGCCGTCGACATCAGCATCCGTCATAATAATAACTTTGTGATAACGCGCCTTTTCAATATCGAAATCTCCACCAATACCAGTCCCAAGCGCAGTAATAATTGTTCGCACCTCATCGTTTGATAAAATTTTATCTAAACGCGCTTTTTCTACATTAATAATTTTTCCTTTAAGCGGTAAAATCGCTTGGAAGTGACGATCACGCCCTTGCTTTGCTGAACCACCCGCAGAATCACCCTCTACGATATAAATTTCACTAATAGAAGGATCTTTAGAAGAACAATCTGCAAGTTTTCCCGGCAAGCTCGATACTTCTAGCGCACTTTTTCTGCGTGTTAATTCACGAGCCTTTTTCGCCGCTACACGTGCACGCGCTGCCATCGTTCCCTTATCTACAATTTTTCGAGCGACATTTGGGTTTTCAAGTAAAAACTTTTCAAGTGCTTCAGAGAAAACTGATTCTGTAATTGTTCTCGCTTCGCTATTTCCGAGTTTCGTTTTCGTTTGCCCTTCAAATTGCGGATTTGGATGTTTAATGGATACAATAGCCGTTAAACCTTCACGAACATCTTCACCCGTTAAATTACTATCAGCATCTTTTAAAATATTATTTTTTCGACCATAATCATTAATAACACGTGTTAATGCTGTTTTAAATCCAACTTCATGCGTACCACCTTCATACGTATGAATGTTATTTGTAAATGAATAAATGTTAGTTGTATATCCTTCGTTATATTGAAGAGCAACTTCAATTTGAATTCCATCTTTCGAACCTTCTACATATACCGGTTCCTCATGTATCGGTTCTTTAGAGCGGTTTAAGTGCTCAACATAAGACTTAATACCGCCTTCATAATGGAATTCTTTCTTTTGTTTATGTTCACGTTTATCTTCAATTGTTAGTTTAATATTACGATTTAGAAACGCTAGTTCTCGTAAACGAGTTGCTAACGTATCAAATTCATATTCCGTAGTTTCAGTAAAAATTTCTGCATCTGGTTTGAAACGCGTTACTGTTCCTGTATGATCTGTATCCCCAATCACCTTTAAGTCTGCAACTGGAATACCACGTTCATACTTTTGATAATGAATTTGCCCGTCACGATGAACGAATACCTCTAACTCCGTTGATAATGCATTCACGACAGAAGCACCTACACCATGTAAACCGCCAGAAACTTTATAACCGCCGCCACCAAATTTACCACCCGCATGAAGAACTGTCATAATAACTTCTACAGCGGGGCGACCCATTTTCTCGTGCATCCCAACCGGAATACCACGGCCATTATCTGTTACTGTAATACTATTGTCTTCTTCAATAGCTAGATTAATCTCATCACAATATCCTGCTAATGCCTCGTCAATACTATTATCAACAATTTCCCATACAAGGTGATGAAGACCTTTTCCGCTCGTTGAACCAATATACATCCCTGGACGTTTTCGAACTGCTTCTAGTCCTTCTAACACCTGTATTTGACTTTCGTCATATGCGTTTTCTTCAATTTGTTTTTGTTCCATTGACACAAAGATCACCTACTTTTCCATTTAGACAGAAGCTATTTATCTTCTTCTCCACAATCCACTGTGCCGTTCGTTACATGAATTGTTTTTGCTTGTTTTAATGTATCATGCTCAATTCCATCAACACTTGTCGTTGTCACAAACGTTTGCACCTTTCCTTGAATCGTATTAAGCAGATGTGATTGTCTGTAATCATCTAGTTCTGATAACACATCATCTAATAAAAGGATTGGATATTCGTTAACTTCTGAATAAATCAATTCGATTTCAGCTAACTTTAGGGAAAGTGCGGTCGTTCGTTGTTGCCCTTGCGAACCAAAGACTTGAACATTTTTACCATTAACGAAGAATTGTAAATCATCACGATGAGGCCCAATTAAGGTTGTACCACGGAAGAGTTCACGTTGTTTCACAGATTGGAAACTTTCATAGTATACTTCTTTTATTTTCGACAAATCCATGGATTCTGATACATCTATACTTGGTTTATAGATTATTTCCAGCTCCTCAAGTCCTCTGCTAATTCCTCGATGAATTGGAGCTGCCCATTCTTGCAATAAACGTAAAAATTCAAAACGTTTTTTTAATACTTTTACACCATGTTCAACGAGTTGAAGTGTAAACACATCTAGCATAGCTTCATCATTCATACTGTTTCCTTGCATTTTTTTGAGCAAATGATTACGCTGTGTAAGAACTTTTTGGTATTGACTTAGTTCATACAAATATACAGGAGCTATTTGTCCAAGCTCCATATCTAAAAAACGTCTTCGTACTTGAGGACTTCCCTTTACAAGGTTTAAATCTTCAGGAGCAAACATAACAACATTCATTACGCCAATATATTGACTCAATTTTTGTTGCTCAAGTTGATTTAACTTTGCCTTTTTCCCTTTTTTGGAAACGTTCAGTTCTAAGGACAAAGAGTTATTTCGTTTTTGCAGTCTCCCTTTTATCTTACCACAATCTTCATCCCATCTGATAAGTTCACGATCATTAGAAGTTCGATGAGATTTGGCCATCGCTAGTACATAAATCGCTTCCATCAAATTTGTCTTTCCTTGCGCATTTTCACCAATAATTACGTTTACTTTATCTTCGAAGGAGAGATCTAACTTTTCATAATTGCGATAGTTTTGTAAATGTAATTCTGTAATATACAAAGGGATCCCCCTTTATCCTTGAACTTGAAATGTTCCGATCCCCGGAATTTCAACAATATCATTTGTATATAATTTTCGCCCTCGTCTATTTTCAGGCTCTTTATTCACATACACTTCATACTCTTGTAAAAACCATTTTACCGCTCCGCCTGTATCAATCACGTCAGCCAGCTTTAAAAATTGTCCTAATGTAATATATTCTGTCGAAATTTGAATATGTTTCATACAAATCGCTCACTTTCTAAAAGTGTTCATTCTTTCATTGTACTAAATAAACAAGCATTAGGAAAGTAATAGGGAAAAATCAAAAGGGTTACCAGTACATCTACACTAGTAACCCTATCCTTTTAGTACGTACGTACTGGTAAAATTAATTGAGTAATGGAATCATCGTTCACTGTACGAATTAAAAATGGTCTCATTGCACCAGTGAAGCTAATTTTAATCTCTGTACTATCTAATGCTTTTAATGCATCCATCATATATTTTGCACTAAAGGAGATTTTTAACTCTTCACCTTCAATTTCCTCGCACTGAACTTCTTCTACTACTTTCCCGATTTCTGGAGAGTTCGATGAAATTTCTAACATTTGATCTTCTAAAGTTGATAATTTTACAACATTATTACGTCCATCTCTTGCTAATAAAGAAGCTCGATCAATTGCTTGTAAAAATTCTTTTGTATTTACAAAAATATCGGTTTTACTATCTGGTGGGATTAGTCTTGTTGTATCAGGATAGTTACCTTCTAACAATCTAGAGAAGAATAATAAATGTTTCGTCCGGAATAACACTTGATACTCCGTTATAACAATATCTACCATTTCTTCTGATTCATCAAGAATTTTACTTAACTCACTCAAACTTTTTCCTGGAATAACAACATTTGCTTGAAATTCATTCGAAATAGTTTGTCCCGCAATTTTCGCTTTGCGCAGCGCCAAACGATGACTATCTGTTGCAATACAAATCAATTCGCTGTTATATACTTTCCAGTTTACACCTGTCAAGATTGGACGTGTTTCTGATGTAGATACAGCAAAAACAGTTTGACGAATCATATGTTTTAACAGATCTGTTGGAATTTGAAATACATGATGTTCTTCAATCTGTGGTAACAATGGATACTCAGCTGAGTCTAAACCATTTAAGTTAAACTCGGATTTTCCAGATTTTATTTTCGTCATAAAATGACTTTCGACAGAAATTTCAACTGTATCTTTCGGTAATTTTTTTACAATTTCACTAAAATATTTTGCTTGTAAAACAATACTTCCTGATTGTAGGACTTTTACAATTTCTTTTCCATCCTCTTCAATTGGAATAAAGGATTCGATGGATATATTCGCATCACTACCTGTTAATGTAACACCTTCTTCATGTGCTACGATTTTAATCCCTGTAAGAATTGGAATTGTTGTACGAGAGGAAACAGCTTTCATTACATCTTGTACACTTCTGACAAGGTAATCTCTTTGAATTGAAAAATGCATAACGAAAACCTCCGGCAAGTATAAAATTGATTTTATTTAATAATAATAAAAAATTAGTAGTAATAGTAATAGGTCTTGTGGATATGTGGATAACCCGTTTAAAATGCGGAAAAACAGTCTATCTACATGTGGATAGACTGTGTATAAAATAAAGAGAGTTATTCACGTTATTCACATCCTATTACTTTAAAATATCGTGAATGTCTTCAAGTTGCCTCTGTAATTGTGCATCTGTTTTTAACAGTTTTGAAATTTTTTCATGTGCGTGAATGACTGTAGTATGATCACGACCTCCAAACTCCTCACCGATTTTTGGTAAGGATGAATCTGTTAGTTCACGAGACAGATACATTGCAATTTGACGAGGGAAAGCGACTGATTTTGTACGCTTTTTCGCTTTAAAGTCTTCTAATTTCACTTGAAAAACATCCCCTACAGCTTTTTGGATGTCATAAATTGAAATAATTTTTGGTTTTGAATTTGGAATAATATGCTTTAGTGCCTCAGCAGCTAAAGCGGCATTAATATCCTTATTAATTAAAGACGAATACGCTACAACACGAATTAGAGCACCTTCTAATTCACGGATGTTAGAGTCAATTTGATTTGCGATATAGAGCATAACTTCATTTGGAATATCCAAACCTTCAGCTTTTGCTTTCTTGCGCAAAATCGCAATTCTTGTTTCTAAATCTGGAGGAGTAATATCTGTAATGAGTCCCCATTCAAAGCGTGAACGTAAGCGATCTTCTAATGTAGGAATTTCTTTTGGCGGACGATCACTTGAAATTACAATTTGCTTACTCTCTTCGTGCAACGCGTTAAATGTATGGAAGAACTCTTCTTGTGTTTGTTCTTTTCCAGCAAGAAATTGAATATCGTCTATAAGTAGAACATCGACGTTCCGATATTTATTACGAAAATCAACGGCCTTATTATCACGAATAGAATTAATAAACTCGTTTGTAAATTTTTCAGATGATAGATAAACAACCTTTGCGTTTGGATTATGTTCGATGACATAATGACCGATTGCATGCATTAAATGCGTTTTTCCCAGTCCAACTCCTCCGTAAATAAATAAGGGATTGTATGCTTTAGCTGGCGCCTCAGCTACAGCTAACGAAGCTGCATGGGCAAAGCGATTGCCAGCACCGATTACAAAGGTATCAAATATATATTTTGGATTGAGCATGCTTTGTGGGAAATGATTAGGTTCATCATGCGTTGTTGTATTTTTTTTAACAGGAGGATAGTCAAATTCCTCTTCTGTTTGACTTTGTGGAATGATAAAGCGAATCTCAAGCTCTGCTCCCATTAAATGAATGATTGTCTCCGAAATAAGATCTGAATAGTGGGATTCCAACCAATCACGTGCAAATTCATTTGGAGCTGTAATGGTTAAAACGTCCTTTTTTAAAGAATAAGCTTTTGTAGATTTAAGCCATGTTTCATAACTAGGCTTACTCACCTTTTTTTCTAGTTCTTTTAAGGTGCTATTCCATAAATCTGAAATGTTTTCCAAAGTTGTCCCTCCTTTACAAAAGATGATAAGTAACAAAGTGTTTAATGTTTGTACAACGTAACAAAACAACACTGTATATTTATACGTAACACTTTTTAAAAGTGAAAAAGCGGTTCAAATACGAAATAGAGTTTTCGACAAAAAAACACATTGTGGAAAACTCCTTATGCACATGTGTTTATACATGTCCACAAGTTATTCACAAATTGTGGATAAATAATAATTGTGGAAAACTTGTCCAAGGTGAAAACACAACTATAATATCAAAAAAAGATAGCAATAGCAATGTATTTCAAAAAGTTATCCACAAAATCAATACCTTGTGGAATAAACTTGTCCACAATACGATATACTGTGTAAAAACAAAAAATGATTTGTGGATATAAAAAAGTGGTGAAAAAAATTATCCACAACCAATGAAAGATACTGTGAACAACATTGTGAATAGGTAAAAAATGAATATTTTATTAAAATCTCGAGAGGCATTGACATTCTCCTACCAAATTAACTATAATTTATAGGACTGTCTTTAACAGTTATTCCTCAGGGAGGTGTCATATAATGAAAAGAACTTATCAACCAAATAAACGTAAGCGTAGCAAAGTACATGGTTTCCGTAGCCGTATGAGCACAGCGAACGGACGTAAAGTTTTAGCAGCTCGTCGTCGTAAAGGTAGAAAAGTATTATCTGCGTAGGCCACTGATCGTTCAGTGGTCTTTTTTTCTAGTAATTATGAATTTTCCGCTGGCGAAATACAGGAGTGTTCAATTGATATGAAGAAAAAGAATCGTGTAAAGAAGAATGAGGAATTTCAAGCTGTTTTTCAAAATGGAAAATCAAATGCCAATCGTCAATTTGTTGTATATCAGTTAGAAAAACCAAATCAACCATATTTTCGAATTGGTCTTTCCGTTAGTAAAAAACTAGGGAATGCGGTCATGCGTAATCGTATTAAACGTATGATTCGTCAAGCTTTTACAGAATTAAAAGATGAGATAGATTCTGGAAAAGATTTTGTTATAATAGCAAGGAAGCCTTGTTCAGAGATGAACTATGAACAATTAAAGAAAAGCTTAATTCATGCTCTGCAGCGCTCAGGAGTAAAACAGGCAAAAAATGGCGAAATAAGAGGAAAATGAATTACACTATATACATACCGAAACAAGGAGGAGCAGGCTGTGAAAAAAAAGATAAGCCTACTAGTCATGGTTATTGCTGTCACGGCAATTTCTGCTGGCTGTAATCAAACAAATCAGCCGATTACACCGGAAAGTACAGGAATTTGGAATGAATATTTCGTATATCCACTTTCTCAGTTAATCACGTTTTTTGCAAAATTATTTGGCAATAACTATGGTTTAGCGATTGTTGTTACAACCCTTATCATTCGTTTTGCATTGCTACCATTAATGATTAAGCAAACAAAGAGTACAAAAGCAATGCAATTATTGCAACCTGAAATGGCAAAATTAAAAGAGAAATATAGTTCTAAAGATCAAGCGACTCAACAAAAATTGCAACAAGAAATGATGCAATTGTATCAAAAATATGGTGTAAATCCATTAGCAGGATGTTTACCAATATTTATTCAAATGCCAATTTTATTTGCATTTTATCATGCGATTATAAGAACAGCAGAAATTAAACAACATACTTTTTTATGGTTTGACTTAGGTCATCCTGATCCATATTACATTCTGCCAATTCTTGCGGCAATTACAACGTTTATTCAACAAAAGTTGTCAATGGCTGGTACTGCTGGGCAAAATCCACAAATGACAATGATGTTATGGCTTATGCCTATCATGATTTTAGTTTTCGCAATTAACTTCCCAGCTGCATTATCTCTTTACTGGGTAGTAGGTAACATCTTTGGTATTGCACAAACATATTTGATCAAAGGGCCGGATCTTAAGGCTAGTAAGGCAGGAGGATCAAGTAAGTGAGTATGATTACTGCTAAAGGACAAACAGTCGAACAGGCAGTGCAATCCGCATTAGAACAATTACAAGTATCAAGCGATAAAGTGGAGATTCGCATCATTGATCAAGGTAAAAAAGCTTTTCTGGGTTTCATTGGAGGGCGTCCTGCTATTGTAGAGGTTATTGTAAAAAAAGATCCTGTAGAAGAAGCGGAACTTTACTTGAAAAGTATCATAAAAGAAATGGATGTTGATGTAACTGTTGGAAAAGAGGTAAAAGGACGTGAAATTCATTTTACACTTTCCGGTAGTGAGGTTGGTGCGTTAATTGGAAAAAGAGGGCACATACTAAATTCTTTACAATATGTAACGAAGCTTGTTGCGAATCGTAGCACGAAACAATATATCGGTGTAACAATCGATGCTGAAAATTATCGTGATAAGCGAAAAGATACACTAGAGTCACTTGCACTTCGGTTAGCAAAGCAAGTTAGCAATACGAAAAAAAGAATTGTGTTAGAACCAATGCCTTCTTTTGAAAGAAAAGTTATACATCAAGCACTTGCGAGTCATCCATATGTGATTACGACATCTGAAGGGAAAGAACCACATCGACATGTTGTCGTATCTCCAAAATAAAATGAAACTTCCATCCTGAGGGATGTATCCTAAATGGTTGGCTAGTTGAACGAATCAGGTTTTTATGGGCAGCCTATCTGCTTTGAATTTCTTAGAAGATTGAGATGGGAGTTTTACTGTCCTTTAGAGCGGGATAAACCGGTAACTCATTTGAGTGCCGGTTTTTTACTGGATAAAATATGAAGATAGGAATTTTTCTGTGGATAAATAAAACGCATTAAATTTATACACAGTGGATAAGTTTAGTGCGTTTTATGAGGGGACATAATAAAATAAGTTATTATTCTTTTTTACACAGTTTCGTTATGGTATCCTAATAATTTAGTGAAAGAAAAAATCGTGTTGAAATAGAGAGAAATAAGTAAGTGAGGTGAAAGAACATGGAATTTGATTCAATTGCTGCAATTTCCACAGCTCTTGGAGAAGGTGCAATTGCCATTGTTCGAGTAAGTGGAGATGATGCGGTAGAGAAGGTAAATCGCATTTTTAAAGGGAAAGATTTAACGACAGTTCCATCTCATACAATTCAGTATGGGCATATTGTGGATTTAGATACAAATAAAGTTATTGAAGAAGTTATGGTTTCAATTATGCGGGCACCAAAGACATTTACGCGTGAAGATATCGTTGAGGTAAATTGTCATGGTGGCCTTGTTTCTGTAAATAAAGTATTACAACTTATTTTATCGCAAGGTGTTCACTTGGCAGAGCCAGGGGAGTTTACAAAGCGTGCTTTTTTAAATGGACGTATCGATTTATCGCAAGCAGAAGCGGTTATGGATTTAATTCGTGCGAAAACAGATCGTGCAATGAATGTTGCGATTAACCAAATGGAAGGTCGTTTATCAAAATTAATTGGTCGTCTGCGTCAAGAAATTTTGGAAACATTAGCTCATGTAGAAGTGAACATTGACTACCCGGAATATGATGATGTAGAAGAGATGACGCACGGAGTTTTGATTGAGAAGGCGGAATACGTTCAATCAGAAATTGGGAAGCTATTGCAAACTTCAAAGCAAGGAAAGATTTTGCGTGAAGGAATTGCAACGGCTATTATTGGAAGACCGAATGTTGGAAAGTCATCTTTATTAAATAGTCTTGTACAAGAAAAGAAAGCGATTGTAACGGATATAGCAGGAACAACTCGAGATGTTATTGAAGAATACGTGAACGTACGCGGTGTACCGCTTAAACTGATTGATACAGCTGGAATTCGTGAAACAGAGGATATTGTAGAACAAATCGGTGTAGAGCGTTCAAAAGAGATGATGAATAAAGCAGATTTAGTTCTTCTAGTTGTAAACTATAGCGAAGTGTTAACAAACGAAGATGAAGAATTATTCCGAGCGGTGCAAGGAAAAGATTTTATTGTTATTGTAAATAAAACAGATTTACCTCAGCAAATTGATATGGAGCGCGTTACACAATTAGCTGGTTCAGCTCGTGTTATTACAACAGCTTTAATCGAAGAAAAAGGTGTAGATGAGCTAGAGCAGGCAATTGCTGATCTCTTCTTTGAGGGAGCAATTGAAGCGGCAGATATGACATATGTGTCAAATGCGCGTCACATTGGTTTATTAGCACAAGCAGAAAAGACGATTGGTGATGCAATCGAGGCTATTCATAGCGGCGTACCAATTGATATGGTGCAAATTGATTTAACAAGAACGTGGGAAATACTCGGTGAAATTACGGGAGACACTGTACATGAAAGTTTAATTGATCAGTTATTCTCTCAATTTTGTTTAGGAAAGTAATCGTAAGGAGGAATGGAAAATGGGATACAACGCTGGTTTTTATGATGTTATTGTAATCGGTGCGGGTCATGCGGGGTGTGAGGCTGGTTTAGCGGCAGCTCGTATGGGAGCAAAAACATTAATGTTAACAATTAACTTAGATATGGTTGCGTTTATGCCGTGTAACCCTTCGGTTGGTGGACCTGCAAAGGGAATTGTTGTTCGCGAAATTGATGCACTCGGCGGTGAAATGGGAAGAAACATTGATAAAACGCATATTCAAATGCGTATGTTAAACACAGGAAAAGGTCCAGCCGTACGTGCGCTTCGTGCTCAAGCAGATAAATTTGCATATCAACATGAATTGAAAAAAACAATTGAAGAAACACCAAATTTAACATTGCGTCAAGCTATGGTTGAGCGCCTAATTGTAGAAGACGGCGTATGTAAAGGTGTCGTCACACAAACAGGAGCGGAATATACAGCGAAAACAGTTGTTATTACAACAGGTACGTTTTTACGCGGTGAAATTATCGTTGGAGATTTAAAATATTCAAGCGGGCCAAATAACCAACAACCATCTGTGAGATTATCAGAGCATCTAGAAGAACTTGGATTTGAACTTGTGCGCTTTAAAACGGGTACGCCTCCGCGTGTAAATAGTAGTACAATTGATTATAGCAAAACAGAAATTCAACCAGGTGATGATACACCACGTGCATTCTCTTTCGAAACAACGAAGTTCATCATGGATCAAATTCCATGTTGGTTAACATATACGAGTGAAGAAACGCATCGTTTAATTGATGGAAATTTACATCGTTCTGCCATGTATTCTGGCATGATTAAAGGAACAGGCCCAAGATATTGTCCTTCAATTGAAGATAAGGTTGTCCGTTTCCACGATAAACCACGTCATCAAATCTTCTTAGAGCCAGAAGGACGAAATACACAAGAAGTATACGTACAAGGTTTATCAACAAGTCTACCAGAAGATGTACAACGTGAGATGCTAAAGACCATTCCTGGCTTAGAAAATGTAGAAATGATGCGTACAGGATATGCAATTGAGTATGACGCGATTGTACCAACACAACTGTGGCCAACACTTGAAACAAAAAAAATAGAAAATTTATATACAGCAGGACAAATTAATGGAACATCTGGTTATGAGGAAGCTGCAGGTCAAGGGTTAATGGCGGGTATTAATGCAGCCTGTCGTTCGTTAGATAAAAAAGAAGTGATTTTAAATCGTTCAGATGCGTATATTGGCGTTTTAATCGATGATTTAGTAACAAAAGGTACAAATGAGCCATACCGTCTATTAACATCTCGTGCAGAATACCGTTTATTATTACGTCATGACAATGCAGACCTTCGTTTAACAGAAATTGGCCATGAAATTGGCTTAATTCCAGAAGCGCGTTATGAACGTTTTACAGTAAAAAAAGAGCAAATTGAAAAAGAAAAAGAACGTTTAGCAAGTATTATTATTAAGCCGCGTCCTGAAGTACAAGAGCTAATTCGCGAAGCTGGCGGAAGTGAACTAAAGGATGGTATACGTGCGAGTGACTTATTACGTCGTCCAGAAATGACATATGAGCATATTCATCTTCTTGCTCCAAGTGAAGAAGAGATTAGTGATGAAGTGGCAGAGCAAGTTGAGATTCAGCTTAAATATGAAGGATATATTGAAAAATCCTTACAACAAGTAGATCGTATGAAGCGTATGGAAAGCAAAAAGATTCCGGTTGACATTGATTACGATGCGATTTCTGGAATAGCTTCTGAAGCACGTCAAAAATTAAAAGATGTCCGTCCGCTATCTATGGGGCAAGCATCTCGTATTTCCGGGGTAAATCCAGCTGATATTTCCATTTTACTTGTGTATATAGAACAAGGAAAAATTGCACGAGTATCGAACCAATAAATAGTTAGGAGATATAGCGAGATGAATATAGAACAATTTCAATCTATGCTAGTAGAAAGAGGTATTACTCTTTCTGCTAGGCAGTTAGAGCAATTTGAAATCTATTTTGAAACGTTAGTTGAGTGGAACGAAAAAATGAACTTAACAGCAATTACAGAGAAGGAAGAAGTGTATTTAAAGCACTTTTTTGATTCCATTACAGCTGCTTTCTATCATGATTTTTCAAAGCCATTTTCTGTTTGTGATGTTGGTGCAGGAGCGGGGTTTCCTAGTATTCCTTTAAAAATCTGTTTTCCAAATTTAAAAGTCACAATTGTCGATTCCTTGCAAAAACGTATTACATTTTTAAATCATTTAGCAACAAAGTTAGAATTAACTGACGTAGCGTTTTGTCATGATCGTGCTGAAACATTTGGAAAAAAAGAAGGCGTACGTGAATCTTTTGATATTGTAATGGCACGTGCGGTTGCTCGTCTCTCTGTTTTAAGTGAATTGTGTTTACCGCTTGTGAAAGTCGGGGGAACATTTATTGCAATGAAAGGTTCCGCCGCAAACGAAGAAATTGAGAATGGCAAGTATGCTCTGCAAGTGCTTGGTGGCGAATTGAAAGGAATTGCTACGTTCCAATTACCATTTGAGGAAAGTGAACGTAACATCTTATCAATTGAGAAAAAGAGAAAAACACCAAATAAATATCCGCGTAAACCAGGGACACCGAATAAATTACCTATTGAAAAATAAATCTTATTAGACGTAAGATTAAGTTATATAAAGTGAAGCTTCTATCAGTAAGTTTGTTTATCGTTACTGATGGCTAGTTGAACGAATCGGGCTTTTACAGGCAGTTATCCACCACCTATCTTTTTGGATTCCTCACAATATTGAGGCGGGGGCTTACTGTCCGTTAGAGCGGGATAAAGACGTAAATGTTTCACATGGAACATTTTTGTATAGAGTATTCAATAGGATTCAAAGGTGGTGGAATATGTATGAGAAACACGTTTTCTCGTTTATTTGGCTTTGGAGAGAAAGAGGCTGAATTAGCACTACAAGAAGAAAGCCATGAAGAGATAAAGCAAATTTCGTTATCAAAAATTGTTCCAAATCGCTATCAGCCACGTACAATTTTTGATGATGCTCGTATTGAAGAGCTTGCGCTTACAATTCATACGCATGGATTAATTCAACCGATTGTTGTTCGCCAGTATGAAGAAGAGAAATATGAGATTATTGCTGGTGAAAGACGTTTTCGGGCTGCAACAAAATTAGGATGGGAAACTGTCCCAGCTATTGTTAAAAATTTGAATGATACTGAGACCGCTTCTGTTGCCCTAATTGAAAATTTGCAACGAGAAGAACTTACGGCAATCGAAGAGGCTGTTGCTTATCAAAAGCTAATTGAATTACATAATTTAACGCAAGAAGCACTAGCGCAGCGACTAGGTAAAGGGCAATCTACAATTGCAAACAAACTAAGATTATTAAAGTTGCCAGAAGATGTTAAACAAGCATTATTAGAGAAGAGTATTACAGAACGCCATGCTCGTGCCCTTATTCCGCTTAAAAATGAAGAGCTTCAATTAAAGATTTTACAAGAAATTATTGAAAAGCAATTTAATGTGAAGCAAACAGAAGATCGAATTGATAAATTGTTAGAAGAAACGAAGCCGAAACGAAAAGCAAAGCAAAAAGCAGTAAGTCGCGATATGCGTATTGCAATGAATACAATTCGTCAATCTTTACAAATGGTTACGAATAGTGGCTTGAATGTGAATTCGGAAGAAGAAGAATTTGATGAATACTATCAAATTACAATTAAAATTCCTAAAAAAAAATAAGAGAATAGAAAGACCTCAACCGTTGGTAGAGGTCTTTTTGCTTTATCACGCATTAATAGCTAGTAAGACCTCGGTGATGGAGGTTTCGCTTTATTAGTACTATATTTTCTTTTAAAATTAAGAAGGAGTTTGTAAATAAATTTTGAAGTTTAATATAAACAAAAGAAACATGATTGTTTCATGTTAAAATAAAAACAATCATTTGTAGAATAAGACAGAAAGGTTGAAAGTAGGTGACATCATGGGGAAAATCATTGCCATTGCTAATCAAAAAGGTGGGGTTGGAAAAACAACGACATCGGTAAATTTAGGAGCTGGATTGGCACAAGTAGGAAAAAAAGTACTTCTTGTTGATATTGATGCACAAGGGAATGCAACGACAGGAGTCGGAATTGAAAAATCAGATTTAAATGAATGTATTTATAATGTGCTTGTAGAAGATACGGATGTTCGTGGGGTTATACAGAAAACAGCAACTGAAAATCTAGATGTGCTTCCTGCTACTATTCAGCTAGCGGGAGCTGAAATAGAACTTGTACCGACAATTTCCCGGGAAGTTCGCCTGCAGCGTGCGCTGCAGCCAATTCGTGATGAGTATGATTATATTATTATTGATTGTCCCCCATCTTTAGGTTTATTAACCATTAACGCATTAACTGCTGCAGATTCTGTTATTATTCCTGTTCAATGTGAGTATTACGCCTTAGAGGGGTTAAGTCAATTATTGAATACAGTTCGCCTTGTACAAAAGCATTTAAATAAAAATTTAGCAATTCAAGGTGTTTTACTAACAATGTTGGATGCTCGTACAAACTTAGGATTACAAGTAATTGATGAAGTGAAGAAATATTTCCGAGATAAAGTATATAGTTCGATTATTCCGCGTAATGTACGTTTAAGTGAAGCGCCGAGTCATGGTAAACCAATTATGATGTATGATGCTAAGTCGAGGGGGGCGGAAGTGTATTTAGATTTAGCAAAGGAAGTGATTGCAGGTGGCTAAAGGACTAGGAAGAGGAATTAATGCGTTTTTTCCAGATTTGGATGTGAAAGAGGAAGAAACAATTCAAGAATTGCAAGTAAACGAATTACGTCCTAACCCATATCAGCCGCGTAAATATTTTCACAAGGAAGCAATTCAAGAGTTAGCATTATCCATTAAAGAACATGGGATTTTACAACCGCTTATCGTTCGAAAAAGTATTAAAGGATACGAAATTGTTGCAGGAGAACGGAGATTTCGTGCTGCAAAAGAAGCAAATCTCGAAACAGTTCCTGTTGTTGTTCGAGATTTAAACGAGCAACAAATGATGGAGCTTGCGCTACTAGAAAATTTGCAACGTGAAGATTTAACGCCTATTGAGGAGGCGTTAGCATATCAAATGCTGATGGAACAACTTAAGGTAACACAAGAACAGTTAGCAAAGCGGCTTGGAAAGAGCAGGCCACATATTGCAAACCACATTCGCTTACTGTCTCTCCCATCTTTTGTACAAGAGATGATTTCAAATGGAACGATTTCTATGGGACACGGACGAACATTACTTGCTTTAAAAGATAAAACACAAATTAATAGCTTATTACAACGAATTGAAAAAGAAGGATTAAATGTCCGTCAGTTGGAGCAAATTATTCAGGAGATGAATGAATATGTTTCACGTGAAACAAAGAAACAAAAACCAGCAAGAAATATTTTTTTTGAGGAGCAAGAAACGGTGTTACGAGAGCGATTTGGAACTGCTGTGAAAATTAAAGAAACGAAACAAGAAAAAGGAAAAATTGAAATTCAATTTTTCAATAAAGGTGATTTACAACGTATTTTAGAACTTTTAGCAGGAGAACAGTAAAAAATAAACCATCTTGACTTATAGATGGTTTATTTTTTTCATTACAGCAAGTTTTTTATCTGTTTCAATAATACTTTCCGCAATGCTGGTGGCCATGTTCATAACAAGGTTTAATCTTGTATTTTGCAGTACAAAAAATTCCATAAATCCATTTAAATTTACAATGCCGTGGATATGCATATCACCAATTGCAGGGAGTTTTTTATTCATAGCGGCTCCAGGTTTACTAGGTCCTTTTCCGATTGTAATGGAACCAATATTTTGAGATTTTCCTAGACACGCATCAATTGCGATAATAAAGGGATCCATAAATGTTTTATGTATTTCTGTAATCGTTTCTTCTAAGTTTAAAGCGTGGACTGGTGATTCTAGTGTTCCGTATAAATGAAAATGTTGAATGTTATAATCTTGTAGTTTTGAACCAACAAGGGGACCTAATGCATCACCAGTTGATCGGTCTGTCCCAATACAAAGTACAATAAGTGGAGAGTCTTTTTCAATTGGGAGATGAGAGAGCAGAAAGCTACTAACTGTTTGATTGCAATTTGCATCATGATACATAACTTGCTCCGAATCTTTTTCGAAAAAAGGTAAGCGAAAACTTCCGATATTCATGAAGCATCCATCCTTTAATAGAATTTATCAAATTCATATGAATTTGATTTTCCCAAAAATTATTGCATGTCATATATTCTTTTGAATGTAAGAATTATATTGAGTTTATGGTTAGGGGAACTGCATTTTATGCTATGTGTAAATTAAGAAAGTTTCCATTCCCCCCCTGTTGATGGAGAATGAACCCTGTTGTAAAAAGATGAAGTATGAGTAGAAAGAGATATACACTTTTGTATCTAAATATTCATAAAATATAAATGCGGGTGAAGTATGTCGTGTAGCCTAAAGAATACTAGTACTAGTATATAAAAAAAGTTGTTATTTTATACCTTATAGAGTGTAAAAATAAAAGCGTATGAAAGAACTTTTTTCGTAAAATATAGGAGAAATTCTGTTACAATAAATAATGAATATGAGATAGAAAGGTAGGTCGCGATGAAAGGACTTCACGACTTATATACAAAATTGTTAGATGCAGGATTATGGGAAAATATTGGTCTTGGTTTACTACAAATTGCACTTATTTTCCTTATTTCAAGCATAGTTATTCGAATTGGCAGGGCAATTATCAGTAATGCTTTCAAAATAAAGACAAAATCACCAATTCAAATTTCTGAAAGAAGAACGATGACGTTAGCAAAGTTATTAGAAAATATTTTTACGTATGTTATCTTTTTCGTTGTAATAATCGCTATTTTAGGGGTATTTGGAATTGATACAAAAGGATTATTAGCTGGCGCAGGGGTTGTTGGTTTAGCAGTTGGTTTTGGTGCACAAAACTTAGTTAAAGATGTTATCACTGGATTCTTTATTTTATTAGAGGATCAATTTTCTGTAGGGGACTATGTACGCTTAGGCCAATTTGAAGGAGTTATTCAAGAGATTGGATTACGTACAACGAAAATGAAGAAATGGACAGGTGAAATTCATATTATTCCAAATGGAAATATTAAGGAAGTAACAAATTTCTCTGTTAGTAATAGTGTCGCCTTTGTAGATGTATCTATTTCATATGAAAGTGATATTGAACATGCAGAAAAAGTTCTTGAAAAGTTATTGGATGAATTACCAACAAGGTATGAGCAAATGGTTGCTCGTCCGCAATTATTAGGTGTACAGAGTTTGGCAGCGTCAGAAGTTGTTTTGAGGGTTACAGCTGAAGTAGAACCGATGCAACATTTTGTGGTAGCGAGAGCGCTTCGTAAAGAAATTAAAAATCGTCTTGATTTACATGGTATTGAAATTCCATATCCACGTATGGTTCTATATAACCGTGAAGAGCTGATGAGTGAAAAGGCAAATTAGCAGTGAGAGGAGTTTGGGGAGTGGAGCAAAAGCAATATAACTTGTACGATGTAGTGGAAATGAAGAAAGCTCATCCATGCGGTGAAAATCGTTGGAAAATTATTCGCATGGGAATGGATATTCGTATTAAGTGCGAGGGGTGTGGCCATTCGGTAATGATTCCTCGAAGAGAGTTTGATCGTAAGGTGAAGAAAATACTTATAAAGCATGAAGAATAGATGAAAAAATAAACAGTAGCTGATGCAGCTGTTTATTCTTTTTTCGCCATTACTACCTGTAAAAGCTCGATTGGTTTAACTAATAATTAGTGTGGGATAAAGCGCCCTCTCCACTTCATAGAGTTTCGTTTTATGAAACTCTATGAAGCTTGTCATTTTATTCGTTACTATCTATAATGATGGAAGATTGAGACATAGGAGTGAAGAATATGGGATTAACGGCTGGTATCGTTGGACTACCGAACGTAGGTAAATCAACATTATTTAATGCAATTACACAAGCGGGGGCAGAATCCGCAAACTATCCATTCTGTACAATAGATCCAAACGTTGGGATTGTAGAGGTTCCAGATTATCGTTTAAATAAATTAACTGAACTTGTTGAACCAAAGAAAACAGTGCCAACTGTCTTTGAATTTACGGATATTGCAGGTATTGTAAAAGGTGCGAGTAAAGGTGAAGGATTAGGAAATAAATTCTTATCCCATATTCGTCAAGTAGATGCAATTTGCCAAGTAGTTCGTTGCTTTGAAGATGAAAATATTACACACGTAGCGGGTAAAGTAGATCCGATTTCAGATATTGAAACAATCAACTTAGAACTTATTTTAGCGGATTTAGAATCTGTTGATAAACGCATTGATCGCGTGGCAAAATTAGCGAAGCAAAAAGATAAAGATGCTGCATTTGAACATGAAATTTTAGTCCGTTTAAAAGAAGCGTTCGAAGAAGGAAAACCGGCTCGTGCAGTTGAATTTACAGAAGAGCAAATGAAAGTAGTAAAAGGTCTTCACTTATTAACAATAAAAGAAATGCTATATGTAGCAAACGTTGGTGAAGATGATGTAATGGATCCATCTGGAAATGAATATGTACAAATTGTAAAAGAATTTGCTGCAAAAGAAAACTCTCAAGTAATTGTTGTTTGCGCAAAAATTGAATCGGAAATTGCTGAGTTAGATGAAGAAGAAAAGAAAGTCTTCCTTGAAGAACTAGGCATTGAGGAATCTGGTCTAGATCAATTAATTCGTGCGGCGTATGATTTATTAGGATTGGCTACTTATTTCACAGCAGGTGTACAAGAAGTACGTGCTTGGACATTTAAAACAGGAATGAAAGCACCGCAATGTGCTGGAATCATTCATACAGATTTTGAACGTGGATTTATTCGTGCAGAAACAGTATCTTATGATGACTTAATGGAACATGGTTCTATGACAGCTGCTAAAGAAGCTGGAAAAGTACGATTAGAAGGAAAAGAATACGTTATGAAAGACGGAGATGTTGTGCACTTCCGCTTTAATGTATAATTTTTTTATTTCCTAGGAAAAAAATAAAGTATTTAACTTGGCAAATTCATTAGGTTTGCCAAGTTTTTTATGTTTTCGTGAGTTGCTTCCTCTAACTTACTATGATATAATCTAAACTCGTGAGTAATTACTATAAATTAATTGCTCCTTGCCCAATTTGGGCCGTTTAGACCAAAAGGAGGTGAAAGTGTAATGAAAAAGTACGAAATCATGTACATCATTCGTCCGAACATGGAAGAAGAAGCTCAAAAAGCTTTAGTTGAACGTTTTGCAGGCGTTTTAACTGACAATGGTGCAGAAATCATTAACACAAAAGATTGGGGTAAGCGTCGTTTAGCTTACGAAATCAACGACTTACGTGACGGTTTCTACATGATCTTAAACGTAAATTCTAACCCAGAAGCGGTTAATGAATTTGATCGTTTAGCTAAGATCAGCGAAGATATCATTCGTCACATCGTTGTTAAAAACGAAGCATAATCATTAAGATATATAGGGAGAGTGGTTCGATTGATGAATCGTGTTATACTCGTTGGTCGTTTAACTAAGGACCCTGACTTACGTTACACGCCCAATGGTGTTGCAGTAGCTACTTTCACGTTAGCTGTGAATCGCGCATTTACGAATCAGCAAGGTGAGCGTGAAGCTGACTTTATTAACTGTGTAATATGGCGTAAACAAGCAGAGAACGTGGCGAATTATTTGAAAAAAGGTAGCTTAGCAGGCGTAGATGGACGTCTTCAAACTCGTAATTACGATGGACAAGATGGTAAGCGTGTATATGTAACAGAAGTTCTAGCGGAGAACGTACAATTTTTAGAACCGCGTAATAGCGGTGGTGAGCAACGCGGTTCATTCAATCAGCAACCATCGGGAGCAGGTTTCGGAAACCAAGGCTCTCAAAACCCATTTGGTCAATCTGGTAATAATGGTCAGAATGCTGGCTTTACTAGAAATGACGATCCATTTGCAAATGTAGGTCAACCAATTGATATTTCAGATGATGACTTACCATTTTAATGGTATAGAACGGGTATTTTAAAACAGAATGGAGGGAAATGAACATGGCAGGTGGACGCAAAGGTGGACGTGCGAAACGTCGTAAGGTATGTTTCTTTACATCTAACGGTATCACTAACATCGACTATAAAGATGTAGATTTACTAAAACGCTTCGTTTCTGAGCGCGGTAAAATTTTACCACGTCGTGTAACAGGTACTAGCGCAAAATACCAACGCAAATTAACAGTTGCAATCAAACGTGCTCGTCAAATGGCACTTTTACCATATGTTGGTGAATAATAACGCATGAAATGCACAGTAGAGTGTCACTCTACTGTGCATTTTGCTATTCTTTTCTTTTTTATTCCTAAGAGCTTCATCTTAAGATTTAGAAGGAAGAAAATCAGTCGGAGATGAAGAAATCCCACTGATGGAAGTTTCACTTTATAAGAAAGAAGGTGTGGATAATGAAGCGCACACGACTTATTACAGAAGGAGCAGTTTTACTTGCTTTATATGCTATCTTGCTCCTCGCCTCTCTGTATATGCCCATTTTAGGGGCTATATTTATATTTGCATTGCCGTTACCATTTCTTATTTTTACGATAAGATCCCCATTAAGTAGTGCTTGTATGTTATTAGGAGCAGCGATTCTTGTAACACTTATTGTTAGTTCGCCTCTTAGTATTGTGAATACACTTATGTTTGGGATAACGGGTATTGTATTAGGACATATGTATAAAAAGAAAAAAAGTATTATTGAAATTTTATTGGTAGGGACACTTGTATATCTTGTGAGTTTTGTATTGCTGTATGTTGTCAGCGTAAAGTTTTTTAACATCGATTTTATTAAGCAAATGGAAGACATATTTAAACAATCGATGGAACAAAGCGAGAAATTTATGAAAATGGCAGGTGCACCTGTAAATGAAGAGCAACTGGCTGAATTGAAAAAAGTAGGGAATATGCTTCGCTTGCTTGCACCAGCTTTACTTGCTATGGGGTCATTTTTTTATTCTTGGATTACGATTTTAATTGC
The DNA here is from genome assembly GCF_052038115.1 of Bacillus sp. GB_SG_008. Lineage (NCBI taxonomy): Bacteria > Bacillati > Bacillota > Bacilli > Caryophanales > Bacillaceae > Bacillus > Bacillus sp. GB_SG_008. The sequence continues at coordinate 24,332 of NZ_JBPZSK010000002.1, forward strand.
TAATCGTGTCTTAAAACGATTAAAGTACACGGTGGAATCTTGGCCGACATTCCGTGATATACAGATTCCTAAGAGTATCGTTTGGTTGTACGTCGCTGTTATTTTGCTTTCTTCTTTTACGAAAATAGAAGCAGGCTCATATTTAGAAATGGTGGTTTTAAATTTATCAACAATTTTCACCTTATTACTGTTGTTTCAAGGTTTTTCGTTCCTTGCTTTTTTTACAAATGCAAAAGGATATACTAAAGCTATTCCAATTTTAATTTTTGTCGTAGGTTTGTTTGTACCAGTTTTGTTCCCTCTTGTGACAATCTTAGGTATAATTGATTTAGGCTTTTCGTTACGGTCGAAAGTACAGGTAAAATAAGTAGTTGAAACAAAGTGTTTTTTATAAGCCTTTTTTTGTAACGAAACATAGAAATATAAACTTTTATCCTGCACTTAATGGGACCGTAAGACTCTGTAAATAGGGGATAAGTCTGGTGAATTTGACTAAATATCAGTAGCGGAATGAAGACCTAACTGATAGAAGTTTCACTTTATAGGAGTTGTATATATGCCTGAATTTTATAAGAAACAGCGGTTTTTGTATCCTGTTTATGTGTTGGCATTTTTAGCGTTTGTACTCATTACAATTCTCGTCTATTTTCATTGGTTGATGGGGATGATTTCCTTCGTCGTCTTTTGTATCGTTTTATTTTTCACTATTAAATTTGAGCTTGCATTTCAAAAACGCTTTGAAAAGTATACGAATGATACGATTACAAGAGTTAAAAAGGTAAGTAATGAGGCTTTCAATCAAATGCCAATTGGAATTTTACTATATAACAAGGATTATGGAATCGACTGGGCAAACCCATATTTATCTTCCTGTTTAGGGCAGCATTCGTTAGCTGGATGGCATCTGTATGATCTATCAGAGACCCTACTTCTATTTACAAAAGGTGAAACAGCTAATGATATTGTATCTTTGAACAATCGGAAATTTCGCGTGTTTGCCAGAAAAGAAGAAAAGTTAATTTATTTCTTTGATGTGACAGAGCAAACAGAGATTGAGAAAATGTATGAAGACCAAAGAACGGTACTCGCTGTCATCTATTTAGATAACTATGATGAAGTGACGCAAGGACTAGATGATCAATTGCGTACAAACATTACAAGCCATGTTACATCTTTGTTGAATGAATGGGCTGTGAAACATGGAGCTTATTTGAAACGTGCTTCATCCGAGCGATTTTTCGTTGTATTAAATGAAAGTATTTTAGCGCAAATGGAGAAAGGGAAATTTGATATTTTAGACCAAGTACGTGAAGAAACGTCTAAACGAAATATTCCTCTTACATTGAGCATTGGTGTTGGTTCTGGTGATTTATCGCTAGCGGAGCTTGGAGCTATGGCGCAATCAGGTCTTGATTTGGCACTTGGACGAGGCGGAGATCAAGTGACAATTAAACAGGCGACAGGGAAAGTAAAGTTTTATGGCGGGAAAACGAATCCGGTGGAAAAACGTACTCGTGTACGTGCACGTGTTATTTCTCACGCTTTAAAAGATCTTGTGCTAGAAAGCAGCAATATTATTATTATGGGGCACCGAGCACCGGATATGGATGCTATTGGGGCAGCAATTGGTATTTTAAAAGTAGCACAACTTAATGAACGAGAAGGATATATCGTATTGGATGAAAATGATTCTGATAAAGGAATTAAACGTCTAATGGATGAAGTTAAGCAGCAAGGTGAATTGTGGTCGCGTTTTATTACACCGCAACAGGCGCTGGAATTTGCGAATGATGATTCGCTTCTTGTTGTAGTGGATACACATAAACCGTCCATGGTCATGGAAAAAAGGTTGCTTGATAAGATTGAAAATGTAGTTGTAATTGACCATCATCGCCGTGGTGAGGATTTTGTTGAAGACCCATTGCTTGTCTATATGGAACCATATGCGTCTTCCACGGCAGAACTTGTAACAGAGCTATTGGAATATCAGCCTAAGCGCTTAAAAATGAATATGCTAGAGGCGACAGCTTTACTTGCTGGTATTATCGTAGATACAAAGAGCTTTACATTCCGCACCGGAGCACGTACGTTTGATGCAGCTTCGTATCTTCGTTCACATGGTGCAGATACTGTGTTAGTACAAAAGTTATTAAAAGAGGATATGGAGCATTATTTACAGATTGCAAAAACAATCCGAAATGCATACATTTATAAAAATGGGATTGCGATTGCAAAGGTAGATGGTGATGGGTTTTATGATCAAGTATTAATTGCACAATCGGCTGATACATTACTGACAATGACAGGAATAGTAGCTTCTTTCGTAATTGCGCGGCGTAGTGAAACTGTTATTGGTATTAGTGGGCGTTCTTTAGGAGAGGTAAATGTACAGCTTATTATGGAGCATTTAGGCGGGGGCGGTCATTTAACAAATGCTGCAACGCAGATGCAAGACATATCAATTGATGAAGCAGAAGTAAAACTACAATCTGTTATAACTGAGTATTTAGAGGGAGGAACACAATCATGAAAGTAATTTTTCTAAAAGACGTAAAAGGTAAAGGTAAAAAAGGGGAAGTAAAAAACGTACCAGACGGTTATGCGAATAACTTTTTATTAAAACAAGGTCTTGCGGTTGAAGCAACAAATGCAAATGTGAAAACATTAGATGCGAAAAAACGCAAGGAAGAAAAAGATGCAGAATTAGAGCTTGAAAAATGTAAGGAGTTAAAAGAAACTCTAGAAAAGTTAACGGTAGAATTAAAAGCAAAATCAGGTGAAGGTGGCCGTTTATTTGGCTCTATTACAAGTAAACAAATTGTAGATGGTTTACAAAAAGCTCATAACATTAAACTTGATAAACGCAAATTTGAGATGGATGACGCAATTCGTGCGTTAGGATATACGAATGTTACTGTGAAATTACACCCACAAGTGACGGCGACAGTAAAAGTACATGTTACTGAACAATAAACAAAAGATTGAAGAGGAGGTTTGCGCATGAGTGACGTATTTGCTGATCGTACCCCTCCGCATAATATTGAGGCTGAACAAGCCGTTTTAGGGGCTATTTTTCTCGATCAAGAAGCATTAACATCAGCTTCGGAAATGCTAATGCCAGAAGACTTCTATCGAACGGCACATCAAAAGATTTATCAAATGATGCTTGATCTTTCTGATAAAGGAGAGCCAATTGATTTAGTTACTGCAACAGCAGCGCTTGCTGATCAAAATTTGTTAGAAGAAATTGGCGGTGTTTCCTATTTAGCTGAACTAGCGGAAGCTGTACCGACAGCTGCCAATGTAGGATATTATGCACGCATTATCGCTGAAAAATCGATTTTGCGCCGACTTATTCGAACAGCAACGCATATTGTGTCGGATGGTTATGAACGAGAAGATGATGTAGAGAGCCTGTTAAATGAAGCAGAGAAAAAAATACTAGAAGTATCTCAGCGTACGAACACAAAAGGATTTCAAAATATTAAAGATGTTCTTGTGACAGCTTACGATAAAATTGAATTACTGCATAATCAAAAAGGTGAAATTACAGGAATTCCAACTGGTTTCACAGAGTTAGATCGTATGACAGCAGGTTTCCAGCGTAATGATTTAATTATTGTAGCGGCGCGTCCATCTGTAGGGAAAACAGCATTTTCTTTAAACATTGCTCAAAATGTTGCTACGAAAACGGATGAAAATGTTGCGATTTTTAGTTTGGAGATGGGATCCGATCAGCTCGTTATGCGTATGCTTTGTGCAGAAGGAAATATTGATGCGCAGCGTCTTCGTACGGGATCTTTAACTTCAGAAGACTGGGCGAAATTGACGATGGCGATGGGGAGTCTCTCAAATGCAGGTATTTTTATTGATGATACACCGGGGATTCGCGTTAGTGAAATTCGGGCAAAATGCAGACGCTTGAAACAAGAACACGGTCTTGGAATGATTTTAATCGATTATTTACAACTTATTCAGGGTAGTGGAAAATCGGGTGAAAACCGTCAACAAGAAGTATCAGAAATTTCTCGTACACTAAAAGGGCTCGCTCGTGAACTAGAAGTTCCAGTGATTGCCTTATCTCAGCTCTCTCGTGGTGTTGAGTCCCGTCAAGATAAGCGTCCAATGATGTCTGATATTCGTGAATCAGGAAGTATTGAGCAGGATGCTGATATAGTAGCCTTTTTATATCGTGAAGACTACTATGACCGGGAAACAGAAAACAAAAATACAATTGAAATTATTATTGCTAAGCAGCGTAATGGCCCAGTAGGCTCAGTTGAACTAGCGTTTGTGAAGGAATTTAACAAATTCGTGAATTTAGAACGGCGCTTTGATGAGGGGGCCTAGTGAGGGTATAAAAAAGAAACACATTTCTTATAATAAAATGTGTTTCTTTTTTTGTTTGTGAAAAATAAGGTTATCATAGTAAAAAAAATATTTCTTACGAACAAAAAGAATAAAAGGGAAAAAAATGTTCGTTTTTAAATTGACTTCTCTTTGCATTTTGGTACAATTATATTGTTTGAAAAGTTCGTTTGAAAATTGTGGAGGTGCTTGAATAATGTCTTCAGTAGTAGTTGTAGGAACACAGTGGGGAGATGAAGGAAAAGGTAAAATTACTGATTTCCTTTCTGAACATGCGGAAGTAGTTGCAAGATATCAAGGTGGAAATAACGCAGGACATACAATCGTTTTCGGCGGTGTTAAGTATAAATTGCACTTAATTCCATCTGGTATTTTCTATAAAGAAAAAATTTGTGTTATCGGAAATGGTATGGTAGTAGATCCGAAAGCATTACTTGAAGAATTAAAATATTTACATGATCGTGGTGTGAGCACTGATAATTTACGTATCAGCAACCGTGCGCACGTTATTTTACCTTATCATTTAAAACAAGATGAGTTAGAAGAAGAGCGTAAAGGTGATAATAAAATTGGTACAACGAAAAAAGGTATCGGCCCTGCATACATGGATAAAGCAGCTCGTGTTGGTATTCGTATGGCAGACCTTTTAGATCGTGAAGCATTTAAAGAAAAACTTGAGCGCAACCTTGCGGAAAAAAATCGTTTATTTGAAAAAATGTACGATGCAGAAGGTTTCAATGCTGGCGAGATTTTTGAAGAATATTATGAGTATGGACAACGAATTGCACAATACGTATGCGATACATCTGTTGTCTTAAATGACGCATTAGACGAAGGTCGCCGCGTATTATTTGAAGGTGCACAAGGCGTTATGCTTGATATCGACCAAGGTACGTACCCATTCGTTACATCTTCTAACCCAGTAGCTGGTGGTGTAACAATTGGTTCTGGTGTTGGTCCTTCTAAAATTCATCGCGTTGTAGGTGTATGTAAAGCATATACAAGCCGTGTAGGTGATGGTCCATTCCCAACTGAATTACATGATGAAATCGGCAATCAAATTCGTGAAGTTGGTCGTGAATACGGTACAACAACAGGTCGCCCACGCCGCGTTGGTTGGTTCGATAGCGTTGTTGTAAGACATGCTCGTCGCGTTAGCGGTCTTACAGACTTATCTTTAAACTCTATCGACGTATTAACAGGTATTCCAACTTTAAAAATCTGTATTGCGTATAAATATAACGGAGAAATTCTTGATGAAGTTCCAGCAAACTTAAACATTTTAGCAAAATGTGAGCCAGTATATGAAGAGCTTCCAGGCTGGACAGAAGATATTACAGGTGTAAGAACATTAGCTGATCTTCCTGAAAATGCAAGACATTATGTAGAGCGTGTGTCTCAATTAACAGGTATTTCATTATCTATGTTCTCTGTTGGTCCAGACCGTAACCAAACAAACATTGTTCGTAACGTATACGGCCTATAATCTTGTCTTTTTTTTAAGAGTACGGTATATTGAAGAAAGGACTCATATTGAAATGAGTTCTTTTTTCATGTTTTTATAAAAATATGAAAAAAAGTATTGCAAAGATAAAACATCTTATGATATTATAAGTCTTGTCGTCACGAAACATGACATTGGTGAGTATGAGCCATTAGCTCAGTTGGTAGAGCATCTGACTTTTAATCAGAGGGTCGAAGGTTCGAGTCCTTCATGGCTCACCATTTTATTTTCGTGGCCCGTTGGTCAAGTGGTTAAGACACCGCCCTTTCACGGCGGTAACACGGGTTCGAATCCCGTACGGGTCACTTTTTTTTATATATTATTTTGGTCCCGTGGTGTAGTGGTTAACATGCCTGCCTGTCACGCAGGAGATCGCCGGTTCGACCCCGGTCGGGACCGCCACTTTTGTTTAATACCACAATTAGTGGTTTTATATATATGTTTTGGCTCGGTAGCTCAGTCGGTAGAGCAGAGGACTGAAAATCCTCGTGTCGGCGGTTCGATTCCGTCCCGAGCCACTCTCAGGATATTAGGTGGGCCCACTTAATATCCTTTTTATATTGTTCAATTTTACAAATGAGAGTAGTTCTTTTACAATAGAATGAGGGAGCCTCTAGCAGTTGAAGCTAGGGGCTTTTCTGTAAGGAAAGCATTAAACATGCAGGAGGAAACTAAAATGATGGGAAAGAAAATTTTAGTCGTTGATGATGAGAAGCCAATTGCAGATATTTTAAAGTTTAACTTAGAAAAAGAAGGTTTTGAAATTGTGATGGCGCACGATGGTGATGAAGCAATTGAAAAAGCAAATGAGGAACAACCGGATATGGTTTTATTAGATATTATGTTACCGGGAAAAGACGGTTTAGAAGTTTGCCGTGAAATACGAAAAAACCATGAAATGCCGATTATTATGCTAACAGCAAAGGACTCTGAAATTGACAAGGTGCTTGGGTTAGAACTTGGTGCAGATGATTATGTAACAAAGCCGTTTAGTACACGTGAGTTATTAGCACGCGTAAAAGCGAATTTACGTCGTCATCAGCAAGGAGGAGCAGCTGAAAAAGAAGAAAATGCAGAGATGATTATCGGTCCAATTGTGATTAATCCAAACGCATATAGTGTAACAAAACGAGAAGAAAGTATTGAGTTAACACATCGTGAATTTGAATTACTTCATTATTTAGCAAAACATTTAGGACAAGTTATGACACGCGAACATTTATTACAAACGGTTTGGGGTTATGACTATTTTGGTGATGTGCGTACAGTAGATGTAACGGTTCGTCGTTTGCGTGAGAAAATTGAAGATAATCCAAGTCATCCGACTTTAATTGTAACAAGACGCGGTGTTGGATATTACTTACGTGATCCAGAGCAGGAGTAATATATGAAGAAAGTTGGTTTTTTTCAGTCTATTCATTTAAAGTTCGTATTAATTTACATGCTATTAATTTTAATGGCGATGCAAATTATTGGTGTATATTTCGTTCGTGAGTTAGAAAAGAACCTTGTGAAGAGCTTTAAGGAATCATTAACACAACAAACGAATTTACTCGCTTACAATTTAAAGCAGGAATTTACAAAAGAAAGAGAAAAAACAGATCCCACTCTTGAAGGAGCAATTCAAACGAGCATAGAAGATTTTTCTTCTGATCGAAAAGCTGATATTCAAGAAGTTAGGGTGATTGATGCAAATAGCCGTGTATTAGCGACATCACATCAGTATAATCAAGGGATTGTTGGAAAGAAAACAACTGATCTACTGGTAAAGCGAGCTTTAGTACAAGGAAAACCCGTTGAAAAAATGGAAATAGATCGCAACACAGGGAATCGTGTGGAAGTTGTTGCCACTCCAATTCAAGGAGACAATAAGAAAACACTTGGTGTAATTTATATTGTTGCTTCTATGGAAGATGTTTATAAACAAATGAAGCTTATTAATCAAATTTTTGCAACGGGAACGGTTATTGCACTGTTGGTAACAGCTGTGCTAGGTACTTTGTTGGCACAAACCATTACAAGGCCAATTTCAGATATGAGAAGGCAAGCCATTGAAATGGCAAAGGGGAATTATTCTCGTAAAGTAAAAGTACATGGCAATGATGAAATTGGTCAACTAGCATTAGCATTTAATAACTTATCGAAGAAGTTGCAGCAAGCTCGTTCTTCTACGGAAAGTGAGAGACGAAAGCTTTCATCTGTGTTATCTCATATGACAGATGGGGTAATTGCAACGGATCGAAAAGGAGATATTATCTTATTAAATGATCCGGCAGAAAAAATGCTAAATGTTTCACGTGAAACAGCATTAGACCAGTCTGTTTTAGAAATATTAGGCATTCAAGAAGAATACACATTAGATAATTTATATGAAGAACCAGACTCTGTTATATTAGATTTTAGTACAAGGGATGAGCCATATATTTTGCGAGCTAGCTTTTCTGTTATTCAAAAAGAAACTGGAAAGGTGAATGGTTTAATTGCAGTATTATATGATGTAACGGAACAAGAACGAATTGATAGGGAACGCCGCGAATTCGTAGCAAACGTTTCACATGAACTTCGTACACCATTAACAACGATGCGCAGTTATTTAGAGGCATTGGGTGAAGGAGCGTGGCAAGATGAGAATATTGCACCGCAATTCTTACAGGTAACACAAGAAGAAACGGAACGAATGATTCGCCTTGTAAATGCACTATTGCAGCTTTCGAAATTGGATAGTACAGAATATCGTTTAATGAAAGAATGGGTAGACTTTACACAATTCTTTAGTAATATCATTGACCGTTTTGAAATGTCAAAAGAACAAAATGTATCTTTTAATCGTTCATTTTCTAAGAAATCACGTTTTATTGAAATCGATGAAGATAAAATTACACAAGTTCTCTATAATATCATTTCAAATGCGTTAAAGTATTCTCCAGAGGGTGGAACAGTGACATATCGTTTACGAGAAAGAGAAGATATGTTAGAAATAAGCATTAGCGACCAAGGAGTGGGCATTCCAAAAGAGAACGTAGATAAAATCTTTGAACGTTTCTACCGTGTTGATAAAGCGCGTTCGCGTAAACTAGGCGGAACGGGATTAGGTCTCGCGATTGCCAAGGAAATGATTCAAGCTCATGGCGGCTCAGTTTGGGCAAAAAGTGAAGAAGGAAAAGGGACAACCATCTATTTCACGCTTCCAATGGAAAAGGAAGAAGAGGATGACTGGGAATGAAAATTAAGAATTTAAAGTCAGTCTTGCTTATTAATTTGGTTGTTATTAGTTTATTTCTTACTTTTAATTTATGGACTTATGTGCCGGATTCTAGTAAATCACAAAATGCAAAGTATTTACAAGATAATACAGAGATGATGCAGAAGGGTCCTGAAAATGTCGTTTTGCCTTCTTTAGTTCTTTATCATAAAGAGAATACACACCTTGGAAGCGAAAATATAGATACTATTGATCCTTTGTATAAATTACTTGAGAGAGGAGAATTGTATGATTTTAGAGATATATCAAATGATATCCCAAAACATCAATTCCTCTCCTTCGTTCGTGGTAAAAATAAGATTGAAATGATTTTTCCTACACATATACCTTTGGATTCTATGAGAAGTGTTTTTACAATTAAAGAAAAAATCCCAGAATCATATAGCTTCAATCGTATAATGATTGATTTACAAGGAAGCCGGGATGGTAACATTCCTGTATATTTCATTTCGTATGAAAATCGCAAAGTATATCAAATGGTATTAAAGGGAATTACGCTCAAAGAACTTGATGCAGCACGTGACCAATTTACAGCTAATGCGAGGGAATACTCTCAATATACATTAAGTGATACAAGAGAGATCTTTTTACCAGATACGAAAACAGATATGCAAAGTATGGGATATTTAATAAGTGATATACCTGAGGATATATTTATAAATGCATTATTTACAGATCCTCGTTATGTAAAAAAAGTGTCTGATGATCAGGAAAACACATATACAGATGGAATTCGTCTTATGCAAGTACTAAAGAAAAAACAAATGCTGCAGTACACAAATTCAGCTGCATCAGATCAATCACACATATATGGAAACGCTCTTGTTCAACGCAGTTTTGATTTTCTTAATAGTCATGGTGGCTTAACAGATTCTTATCGTTTTGATTATATGAACTCTAAAACAGGACAAACAACGTATCGTTTATATGTTGATAGCTTACCTGTATTTAATGAAAGTGGTATGGCGACGATAGAACAAGCATGGGGGACAGAGGAATTAATTTCGTATAAGCGTCCATTATTTAAGTTATCGACATTAAAGTATGGTGATGATCAAACAATTTCTCTTCCAGATGGTAAGACAATGATACAATCTTTAGAGAAGAATAAAAAAGTGGATATGAAATTAATTCAGGATATTCGGTTAGGATATAAACTTACACCAGAGCTGGGGGCCGATGGGAAAAAGATTGCTGCAGTAAATTTAAAACCTATTTGGTACGTTGTGTATGGTGAAGATAATAACATTCTAGAATGGAGTGAGGAGAAAGGGGGAGAGCTCATTGGATTGGAATAGGATTAAAACAATTTTTATTGTTGCCTTTTTCATTTTAGATCTCTTTCTTCTCTTTCAGTTCATTCAAAAGCAAGATAGTAATCAACTTGATTATATGACGGAAACGAATATTGAGGAACAATTGAAAGCAGATAAAATTACAGCTGATAATTTGCCGAAAGAACCGACGAAAGATACGTATATTATGGCGAAAAATAAGGTTTTTTCTGATGAAGATATACGTTCTTTAAAAAATCAAACGGCGTCTCTACAAGATTCGAATACAATTTCAAGTAAGCTTAAAGAACCATTTGGGAGTTCGAAAGCAACAATAGGTGATAATTATAGTGAATTTCTACGTTCTTATGTAATTGATGGGCAAAAATATAGTCCTGCTGGGAAAGTAGAAGGATCGAGAGTATATTTTTTTCAAAAATATAAGGATAAGCCCATTTATTATAATCAACACGGTATGATTGTTGCGGAGTTAAATGAAAAGAAAGAAATTATATCGTATACACAAACGATGTTATATGATTTTAAAGAGATGGGAGAGCAAAATAAGGAATTGGATATTATTTCTGCTCGGAATGCATTAGAAACGTTGTATACGAAAAATGAATTAAAGCAAGGGAGTCATGTAAAAGGAGCAAAACTAGGATATGCAACAGTGGTAGCTTCTTCTTCTTCAAATGTGCAAGTTCTTGTTCCAACGTGGAATTTGTATACAGATAAAATGGATTACTTTGTGAATGCAATAGAGGGACAAATTATTCAATTGGGCAAGGACAACAAGGAAAACGAGCAATGGAGTGAGGGTAAATGAGTTTGCATTTTAGTGTACTTGCAAGTGGCAGTACAGGAAATGCGCTGTATGTAGGGACAGAGCGCCAAAAATTATTAGTAGATGCAGGGCTAAGTGGAAAAGCAACAGAAGCTTTGTTTCAGCAAGCTGAACTAGACATAAATAGCATATCCGGTATTCTTGTTACACACGAACATAGCGACCATATTAAAGGACTAGGCGTGTTAGCACGTAAGTATGATTTGCCCGTTTATGCAAATGAGAAAACATGGAACGCGATGGAACATTTAATCGGTAATATTCCAACAGAGCAAAAATTTATTTTCTCAATTGGAGAGATTAAAACATTTGGAGATATTGAAGTGGAATCATTTGGTGTTTCACATGACGCTGCTGAACCAATGTTTTATGCGTTTCATCATAATGGAAGAAAGTTAGTGCTTATTACAGATACGGGATATGTTAGCGACCGAATGAAAGGAATTATTAAGGGAGCTAATGCTTTTGTATTTGAAAGTAATCATGACGTTGAAATGCTGCGAATGGGACGTTACCCGTGGAGCATTAAACGAAGAATTTTGAGTGATGTAGGACATGTTTCTAATGAAGACGCAGCTCTTGCGATGACCGATGTGATTACAGATGAAACGAAGCATATTTATTTGGCTCACCTTAGTTTAGATAATAATATGAAAGAACTTGCTCGTATGTCTGTTGAACAAGTACTTGAAGAAAAAGGACTTGCTGTAGGAGAAGCATTCCAGCTGCACGATACGGATCCCAAAATGCCAACTAAAATTCAATACGTATAATTCTTCATTTTGGTAAACAATAAAGGAGAATATAAATGCTTTCGGAAGGCTAGGTGAGCATAAATGTCCTTTATTGATGAAGAAGATTTACAGATGAAACGAAAAAGAAAGCAAAAGCATAAACATATTTTCGTTTCTGTTGTAGCGGGAACCGTCATTGGTGCTACATTATTTGCTTTTGCTATTCCAACGTTTTCAAAATTAGGTTGGACTACAATAAGAGAAACAGAAGCAAGTGAAGAGAAACAGTATATAGCGCAGTCTACTCCTCAAGTTACGAATACAGGAGATCATTCTGGCTTTGTTCAAGCTGTTGACCGTGCTTCAGAAGCGGTTGTTGGTGTTATTAATATTCAGCGTGATAATTTTTCAGAAGCAGATTCAGAAGCAGGAACAGGATCTGGTGTAATTTACAAGAAGGAAAAAGGAAACGCATATATTGTAACAAATAATCATGTTGTAGCAGGAGCAAATCGTATTGAAGTAAGTTTGAGTGATGGAAAAAAAGTTCCTGGAAAGATTTTAGGAACTGATGTTGTGACAGATTTAGCTGTCTTACAAATTGATGAAAAATATGCGAAGAAGGTTATTGAACTTGGTGATTCTACAAAAGTAAAACGTGGTGAAGCTGCGCTTGCAATTGGGAACCCTCTTGGTTTAGAATTCTCAGGTTCTGTAACACAAGGGATTATTTCAGCAAATGAACGCATTGTACCGGTTGATTTAGATCAAGATGGACATTATGATTGGCAAGTAGAAGTATTGCAAACGGATGCAGCTATTAATCCTGGTAATAGTGGCGGGGCTCTTGTAAATGAAGCAGGGCAGCTTGTTGGAATTAACTCCATGAAAATTGCTGCAAAAGAGGTAGAGGGAATTGGACTTGCAATTCCTATCGCAAGAGCTGTTCCAGTTATGAATGAGATTGAAAAGTATGGGAAAGTAAGAAGACCTTACGTTGGAGTTGAATTAAGGTCTTTAAATGAAATTCCAAATTATTATTGGAGTCAAACATTACATCTTCCAGCTAATGTAACAGAAGGTGTATGTGTTTTAGATGTGAAAAGCCCATCTCCTGGTGCAGATGCAGGTTTACGCGAATATGATGTAATTGTAGCAGTGGATGGAAAACCAGTTCAAGATATTATTGCATTCCGAAAAATCTTATATAATAAGAAAATTGATGATAAAATGACAATGACATTTTATCGTGGTGCAAAAAAAGATACAACAACTGTAAAATTAGGCAGTCAGCAGTATTAAAACAGGAGGCAGCCCCTCCTGTTTTCTGTTGTGGATAAGTGAGGTGAAATTATGAAATTACCTTGTTGTTTAGAACATGTGGAACTAGCGTTAGATATTATTGTGGATGAATGTGAAGTGCCGCCGTTTATCCACACTGTGGATAATAAAGATAATGAGCAAAAAACGTGTGAATTTTGTCAAAATAAGGCGACATATGTTGTATCGAACACAGATTCCCACACAATATGTGGATGATGAATGTGGATATGTGGATAACTTTTGTGGATAACGTGTTTGTAAGGTGGGGAATATATGTGAATATCTTAATTATCTCAATCGGAAAATTAAAAGAAAAATATTTAAAACAAGGCATTGAAGAGTATTTAAAACGATTATCCGCCTATGCAAAAGTGGAGGTTGTTGAGTTAGCAGATGAAAAAGCACCGGAAAATTTAAGTGAAGCAGAAATGCAAATGGTAAAAGAAAAAGAAGGAATTCGTATCTTAGATAGAATTTCTGATGATACGCATGTAATTGCATTAGCAATTGAAGGGAAACAAAAATCATCAGAAGAGTTTGCTGCCAACTTAGATCGCCTTGCTACATATGGGAAGAGTAAAGTGGCATTTGTTATTGGAGGATCGCTTGGGTTAAGTCAAGAAGTGATGAAGCGCTCCAATGAGTCATTGTCTTTTTCAAAAATGACGCTGCCCCATCAGTTGATGCGATTGGTACTGTTAGAGCAGGTGTATAGAGCGTTTCGAATTAATCGTAATGAACCGTACCATAAGTAACTGAGGTTATTTCTTAAAGGCTCTTTTCGTAAACTTTGTTGCTATGAGCTATAAAAGTAAAAATCGGTACTTGGATTTTTACGATTTTAGCCTCTTATTTTCTATAAGTATGAAATCTACTTACTAGGGAAAAGAGCACGAAACCAATATTTAATAAGGGAATAAATGTATATTCAAAAAGCAACAATCTGCGAAAGCAGCCTTCTTAAAAGAAGGCCGAAGATTAATAAATTAACCAAAATTATGACTAGCTCTTACAATTGGGAGTTGGTCTTTTTTGTGCCATGTAAATGTTAAATAATGTCGTACATCATTTTCCTTTATGATTAGGCGGTGTTGTTCTACTTTTATACATATGGGAAGGGGATTATGGAATATTACACATAATCTCTATATCAAATCAGGAGTCAAATTATTCAAGTAATCGGCATCTCCAACAGCGGTACGAATACCAATGGATACAGCCTGCCACATATCATCCGCCAAGTATAAGGATACGCATGGTTTATTCATTTTTACCCCCTTTTTTTGCATCTCCATCTATTCCCCATACCTTTCGTAGTTCTGTTGGTATGAGAAATGGGGTATATTCATAATCGGTCATAGAAAGTGACTGACGCCGGAGTAGTGCCAGCCCGAGCTGATTAGCCATACTTCCAAAAACACCTGAATAATCAGAATCAAGAAAACCCATTAGTTCTTTGAGTTTCATTAACTTTTGCCAATTGGAGCGGGGCACTTCCATCCAATCGGCAATTTCGTCCCCTACAATTTCTCGAATTAGAGCAGGAATAATGTTATCAAACATCTGGCCCGGAATTAGATCTGCATGATATTCAAGAAGAGCCTGAGTCATCTGAATTCCTTCGGGGGACGGACCATGATGCCTTCTTCCAATAGTTTCTGTTAACATTATTGATTGTTCCATGGTCTCTGGGATAATGTCCTCCCGAATTCCTAACATGGATCCTACGATTTTCCAAAAATACAGATAATCTTCGGCCTGTTTTTCTGTTATATTCATACCTAAACGACGAAGGCCATCAATGATAACACTAGAGAAGGTTAATAGAGTACCCAACAGATCCTCCTGACAAATGGGGATACCATTTTCTTTTTCGTCCCATCTACCGGTTTGTTGGACCAAGTGACGAATAGCCGAATGCATTAAACGGACTTTTTGGATCGCTTTGATTCCTTGTCCTTCGGATTCAAGACCACCTGGTGCCATGACATGAAGCATGAATTGTCCTGTTTCAGCTATCCTGCGGTAGGCATTTTGACCTAAACGATAACTGAATGTAAGGACCTTAACACCTTTACTTGCTGCATAACAATACACAAGTGAGCCTGTTGCTAATAGTAAAGTGATAGCAATACCATGTTCCCGAAATAAGTCAGTTGCGTTTCTCATTCGGGCCCAGTCAACCCCTTCTGGACAATAAGCCGTATCTCTCAGCCAACTTTCGATGTTATCAGGAAGCTCTTCTGGATAAGACTGGTCATTGTTAATTAATTCTTTCAACAAAGAGTTTACTGCACCAACCTGACTATTTTTGAACAACTCTTTAATAATTCCATCCGGAATAGGGTCACCTTCCATCCGTAAACTCTCCATAAACTCGTCGGTATATAACATCTATTTCCCCCCCTTAACTGTTTATTGTTTATATTCTAGTCAACCCGAAGAAGGACAAGAATATATTCAACGTTATATATATTCTATTTATACAAGTAATATGAAAATCTATGAATAATTAATAACATTGAAGGCAGTATGAATAAATATAGGCAATAATAGACTCTCGAAAATAATAGGCGGTGAATTGATATTAGGAAAACAGTCAAGCAAATCTAAATTTTAATGGAGATAATATGGTGAAGGACATAAAAAAGAGTGTTCAATGGAGATTTGACATCGAAAAAAATTAAATGAGAGGTTAAAAATGTTTGACGGGAAAAGAAAAAAGCAATGCTTCATTTGATTATTTTATTATTGGTGTACTGGTAAGCGGCTAGATTGGCGTATTAGTTGAATCTATTCTTACAGAACAGCTAGAAGGAAATTCTTTAAGGGTGGACTGTGGTATTTTTTATGCTTGAATATATAAATTGATTTTAATTTTTCGACATCTAAGTCGCCGCTATGCAAAATGCAACATGATCTACACTCGTTTTCTCTTTCTGTTTTCACTTCGCATGTGGCAGGAAAAGGCCCTGACGGCTTCTATGAATGGCCAGATGCCCTAGTCCCCCTCCTTAAAAAGAAAGGGGTTTTTATATCGGTTTTTTTTAATTGGTAGTGATATAGAAGCTAAAAAATACCGAATAATAGATTGTTAGTTAGATAGTGGTTTATATTACATTTTATGGTTAAATATGTTAAAATAGCTTGTGCGTTAATAAAGATAAAAGGTTCATGTGTTAGAATGGGATTTTTTGAAAATGAAGGAGTGAAAACATGACGAATAATTTACCCCTGCTGTCGATTGTTGTTCCTTGTTACAATGAGGAAGCGATGTTAGAGGAAACAACAAAAGAACTGACAAGGATTATGGATGATTTAGTTGCAAATAAAAAAATAAGTCATGAAAGCATCATTTTTTATGTAGATGATGGGAGTGCAGATAATACTTGGGGCATAATTGAAGAGAAAATAACAGTAAATCCATATGTTCAAGGATTAAAATTAAGTAGAAATTTTGGTCACCAAGGAGCATTAATCGCTGGTTTAGAATCAGCAAGAGAATTTTCAGATTGTGTGATTTCAATAGATGCTGACCTTCAAGATGATGTTAATGTTATCTATCAATTTATTGATAAGTATCAAGAAGGTTATGAAATCGTATACGGAGTTCGTGATAAAAGGGATACGGATACTAAATTTAAAAGAAATACCGCTTTGTGGTTTTACAGACTAATGGGAAAAATGGGTGTTAAGTTAGTACCCAATCATGCAGATTATCGTTTAATGAGCAAAAGGGCATTAGATGAATTTATAAAATACCAAGAAGAAAATTTATTTATTCGTGGAATCGTTCCTCTTTTAGGTTTTAAATCTACTAAAGTTTATTATGATCGTAAAGAAAGATTTGCTGGCGAATCTAAGTATCCGTTAAAGAAAATGATTGCATTTGCTTTCGATGGACTTACTTCGTTTAGCGTGGCACCAATACGATTTGTTTCATATTTAGGGTTTTTGATGGTGTTGATCGGAATTGGAATTGCTTTTTATACAGTATTTGCAAAAGTGTTTTCATATACAATTAGTGGTTGGACTTCATTGATGTTATCCATTTGGATTGTCGGAGGCGTGCAATTATTAGCAATTGGAATTATTGGTGAATATATAGGGAAAATTTTCAAAGAAACAAAAGGACGCCCGAGATATACAATTGAAAGAAATAGCGTTCTTGAGAAGCAAAAAGAATACTTATCAGACTTGGTAAAAAGATAATAAAAAAATAGAAACTTGTAAAAAGCTTGATTGTCTAGCCTTATTCCTTTATGGACGTCCGCAAATCTTCTTGTATAAGAAGGTGCAGGCACATTGAATTATGGATGAAGAGAAACTACATCCTATGGGACGGACGAAACTTACGAGTATTTTCTAAAGGTTATTTTAGGCTTTGCCTAAACGAAATTCATCCCCATCTTACCGCTGGGCGATTGCCCGTCAAGCGTATGAAGATGGGGATGAACTTTGGAATACGTTAAATTTGACGGAGCATTTAAAGCGGATGTATGAGCTAATCATGAAATGTTCCCGGCTTGAATTAAATGAATGAGAGGAAGACTTAAAAGAAATGAAAAATTCAGCTAGGTTTAATGAGCTCAGGACAAATAAAAGATCATTTGAACAACTAAATATTTTCTTGTTTTTTTATTCCTTTATTATTATGTTGTTTTTTACAGAAACTTCTCCATTTTTTGTATTAAGCGAGTGGGTAGATTCGAATGCCTTTTTTACAGTTGGAAAAGGTATGGCTAATGGACTAGTACCCTATCAAGATCTTTTTGAACAAAAGGGGCCTTTGTTATATGGCTTACATGCACTAGCTTATTTTGTTTCACATACAACGTTTTTTGGTGTATACATATTGGAAAGTCTTGCGATGTTTGCCAATATGGTTTTAGCATTTAAGATTTCACGTCTTTATTTGAATTGGATGCCTTCCGCTACTATAGCTATTTTTTTCCCGATATTAATATTAAATCAAAATGCCTTCCGTTTTGGGGATAGCGCTGAAGAGTTTTCGATTCCTTTCATAATGGCTCTTCTATATATAATATTTAAATATTATAAGTATGGCTCTGATTCTCTTTTTAAACGGTCAATTTTTCTTTTAAATGGGATTATGATCGGCTGTGTATTTTGGATTAAATTTACTCTTGTCGGAGCTTGGATTGGATTCTACCTCGCAATTTTGATCATTTGTATTTATGGTAAAAGATGGAAAGATTTAACGAATGCTATTGTTTACACGTTTGTGGGGTTAGTTCTTGCAAGTATTCCATGGTTGATCTATTTTGGTATGAATCATGCAATTCAAGATTTAATCGATGTGTATTTAAAATTTAATCTTGGTACTTATTCATCACAAGTTGGTACAACTGAAAAACTCATCAATTTTGCGTTTACTTTTGGGGATGCATTTAATGGCAATTTTGAAAGTAAAGTGATGATTCTTATTGGTTTGGTTGATTTTATGTTTACATGGAAATATTTTAAAGACAAGAGCCAAAAATGGTTGCTTTTAAGTACTGTCATTTTCTTAATAGTAGGGATATATATTGGAGGAAGAGGCTATCCATACTATTTTCTTCTTATAACTCCGCTAGGATTATTTGGATTAATAGCAATCGGTAATTTTATTCAAAATTCTAACATACAATCGCAGATTAAGTTGGATAAAAGTAAATGGTTTGCCCTGCCAATGATGGCAATAACAACAATTTTTCTTTGCTTTGGTTATAATTCAAATATGAAATCTTCCAAGCTATATCAGAAGGAGCCACTTGCACAAGAAAAATTTGCAAAAATCATGCATGAAGAACCGAATCCAACATTATTAAACTATGGTTTTTTAGATGGGGGATTTTACTTAGCGGCAGATATTGTACCGAATGTCCGCTATTTTGAAAGACAAAACATTAATTATGAGGAATATCCTGAAAATATGGATGAGCAAAATCGCTATATAAGAGAGAAAAAGGTTCAATTTGTTGTGTTAAGGGTTGATCCAGCGACAAAGCCGAATCAGGTAAAAGTTCCTTACTTGAATCAAAATTACCATTTGGTTGCCGAGCAAGAGCAATTTGTGGAAGGATCCCGAGTTAAATATTTACTCTATAAGCAGAAAGATTAAATATTTGATAAGGATCTCCACATTGAACAATAGATTTACCTATAAAACGAATGTTCTAAAAAAACCAGATGGAATGATGTTACTAATAGATGGCTTCGGTATTGTGGTCTTACCCCTGTCAAGTAGACAGTAAAAGATTAGGTGTCTTTTCATTAAGCAGCCTTAGTTCTAAATTCAGCAGGACTAAGGTTGTTTAATTTTTTGGAATCGTTTGTTATTGTAATACCCCATCTCCTTTTTCGCAGCCAAGAGCTTTTTTAAGTATGCATTTTCTGCTTCTAATTGTTCTATTCTGTCATCTTGACTTGTTTTTATTGAATTTTGATTTGTTTGTCCAGATCTTCCTCGTTTTTCTTGTAGGCCAAGAATACCCTTGCTATTATAGTTTTTAATCCACCTGTCTATAACTGAATACGTAACTCCTAATTCTCTTCCAATTAATTTACTACCCATTCCTCTATGTAAGTACATTTCAATAGCTTTCATTTTAAAATCAATCGAAAAAGTTCTTCTTTTTTGTTTTGAGATTTGAAAGGGACAAAAAATTGAACCTGTTAAGATGATTGTTGAAAAGTTGACCATTAAATTTGAATATTAAATTCAATGGTCGTTGTGTTGATTTTGCTTACTTTATTTATTTTTACGATATTTATGGCAGTCAAAACATTGAGCAAAGGAGTTATCGCTGCATTGTTCTGAATTTCGTTCACATGGGTTAAAGGTAGGATTAGCTAGAACCTCATATGGTCCCATCATATCGTGATCTTCATGTTCAAGAATGTGGCAGTGCCACGGGTAGATTCCTGTAAATGGCCCAAAACGTACAATAATCCGGATAACTTCTCCGGGATTGGCACGAACAGTATCCTTCCACCCTTTCTCGCCTGGATCGGGTGGCATTGGCGGCCCGACTTTGAGGTTAGAACCATTTGGATCGCCAGTAAATACAGCACGATTCAAAATTTGAAAATTTACAAGATGCAAGTGAATCGGGTTAATGAATCTCTTTCATTCTCAAAGATGACATTACCACATCAATTGATGAGACTAGTGCTTTTAGAGCAAGTGTATCGTGCATTTCGGATTAATCGTGGGGAGCCCTACCATAAGTAAATGAGGTTTTATGTGTACGAAAGAGTTGAAAGAGACTGTCTCTGTAATAAACTGATGAGAAAAGATTTCTTATTTTACTTATCGTAATGCAAAAAAATTTTGTTTTAAAACCTTGCTAAACCTTTTGTATTCAAAGAGTGGTGGGGGAATATCTGGTAGGATTCTTCTGTCACTTTTTGTCCAATTTGCTTTTTTCTCAGTGGCATAATTTATAACAAAGCCCAATATTTCAGTTTCAGCCATTATTTTTGAGCGAGTTTCTTCATTCATTTGTTTCAATCCAGCTCTAATGTATTGATTGAATTTAAAACCCTGCTAGGGACTTGGCATATTCAAATGGGGTTGGAAGTATATAGGGTAGGATTCTTCTGTCACTTTTTGTCCAATTTGCTTTCTTTTCTGCAGCATAATTTCGTTGCACTTCCAACAACCAAATCTTGCACTTTTTATCTAATATGAGATCAATAGCAACATCACCGAAGTGTGCTTCTTCAGCATTCTCCATAACGTTTAAAATATTAATGCATAATTGGGTAATTTCAACTATTTTTTGTTTAATTTGATCTTCACTCAAATGATAGAGTTCCTTAAGAGCTACTTCTCCTGGTATAACTTTCTCTCTGTGACTTGAATTTGTTATTACACTTCCAACCTTTGCTACTCTCGTTTCCAAGCCTGAATATTTCCAGTTTTTAGTTTCATCTTTTTGGAGGTATAGTCGGAAGTCGATTTTTTTCCCAGAGTGGTTAGAAGGAATTTCCTGTTGAATAATATATTTTCTATTTTTCTTTATGCTTGAATTTAATTTCTCTTCTAAAGTCTCTATTGATTCAATAAGAACCTTATTTCCAGTGTTATATGATAATATATACCCTCTATCCGCTTTTTTTATATGAAAAATTCCCCTACCTCTACTTAATGAGGTAGGTTTCAAAAAGACGGATTCATATTTTGTAAGCATTTGAACCAAACTTTCTACCCCGTTATACTTTCTTGTAATAGGTAAATGCTCTCCTATATAAGGTATTTTGGATATTTTGTGCCAAAAAGAATATTTATTGCCATTTCGATATGGATAGTTAAATATATTTTTACCTATATGTTTTTTAAAGTGTCTATAAATGTTTGGCTTCATATTAGAACGATTGTAGATTGCACAAGGATAAGGAAAGGTGCCTTTCATGAATTTATTTGTAGTTGGTTCGTAATAATAGCCGGAAATCGTTTTATTAGATTGATTAATTGTTTTCCTATTAAAAATATATATTAACCCCTTAATCTTGTCATAATTTGAAAAACGTAACTTGACGATCTCTTGCATATTATTGTAGTACCCAGGTGTTAATAGAAAGCCAATAACTGGACCTAAGAATAAATGATTTTTATTAAAAAAGGAATCATATGGCAGTTCGGGTATAGATATGTTTTCGTTCAAATAGGATGAGAGTTTAATTTGATTAAGTTTTAGATTATTATCGATTTCAATCGTAAGTTCTTTTTTGAATTCGCCAAAATTTAGTATGATGGAATTTGACTCAATGTTTAATCGTTTTAATGTTTCATCATTCAAATTAATATAAAGTGGATCAAGTTCCTTATCAATAAGGGCCGAACAGATAAAGTGTTCTGTCATAGCTTATGCAACTCCCTAATCTTTTGTAATTATCATATTTAATATGAGATCTTTTTGTGTAAAAAGATTACCATAATTTAAAAAAATTGCCTTATAACTACGTTGTTTTTGTTAAAATTTATGTCCGATCTAATATGTTTTAACGATAGCACTATGTTGCTTTTTGTACAGCCAATTTTGCTAGTAATAGAGTTGGGTCAACCATCTTCATGTCTGTTTTGAATAAATGAAACAATAATGGTATTTCAGTGCAACCACCTATAATCACGGAAATTCCGATTTCTTTATAGACATTTAAGATTCTGTTAAGATCTTTTAAATATTGATTAGATGAAATTTTTCCTAATTTAACATCTTTAATGGTGTTATCAATGATATTTTGTTCTTCTTTAATAGGAGTGATTATTTCATAAGGGGTATTATGAAATGCTTTTTGATATAATCCATCATTTATGGTTGTTTCAGTAGCGAGTAAAAGGATTTTTTTATTGGTAGAGTCTTTTTCTTCTAAAAATACTGATTCCACAGTGGTTTCAATTATGCTATAGAACGGTATTTGAATGGTTGCTTTTATTTGTTCTAGCCATATATGTGCTGTGTTACAGGGCATAATAATGAAATCTGCACCTGCTTTTTCCAATAATATTGCAGATTTGATTAGCTCGGGTAATGGATACGAATGTTGCGTTCGAGGAGGGATTTTAGGGTTATTGTAGATAATAATGCGATGATGTTCTTGTTCTGTTTGTACAGGAGTGTTTAAAATAATTTTATGGAATAAGTCCAATGTTGCTGCTGGACCCATTCCTCCAAGAATTCCTATAGTTTTAGACATTTAATTCTATTTTCTCCTTTGTTAAACTTAATTAATTATCATTCTAGTGGTAATAATATGTTTATAGAAGAATTGTAGTGTGGACGTTATTTTTAATTATCGATAACTATTTCCAATTCGTGGTTCTGCCAGCCAAAGGCATGAGATTACATGAGAATTTGCACCACGAATAAATGGAAGGATATATCTGAAAAAGAACCTCTTAACATTGTTACAAACAACGAAATTTAAATACTAAATAAAAACCTCATTTAGACATACTAGGGGGAACCGTATCATAAGTAACGGCAAATTATAAGAAACAACGGGTAAATAAAAACTCAAATATCCGTTGTTTCTTTAGTTTAAATATAGAGATTTGCCAAGCATTGTATAAACGAATTCCAATAAATACATGAATATCACATTTCGTTCTATTAAGGTAGAAACTTTTCTCGCATTAACAAGTGATTAAGAAAAATAATTATCATATTAAATCACCATAAATAAGAAAGGTATAGGGGTGGTAAAGAGTGACCATTGTTTTTTAAATCTGGCCCCAATCTACATGCTGACATAAAAAATAAAAGTTAGATTAGAATTCATAATTATTTTTGTTGCTTCTCTCTAGTAATAAATTTGGCATATTCCAGGGGATTGAGGTATGCTCGATCAATCGTTTTTTTATCATGTGCCCGTAATGTATTTTTTCCGGTTTTTACGTTACATTCTATGAACCATAAATGGCCTGTTTTATCTAGTCCAAAATCAATACCGATTTCACCAAAGGCACCGTAGGATAGTTCAATTTTCTCGTAAATATAGAGAAGAAGCTTCTCCAGCTGTTTTTTCAATTTTGTGGTTTCATCATCTGTATAACCCATCTTATTTTTGAAAAAATCATCGAATGGATAAATCGTCGATTGTGTACGGGTATTCGTAACAGGTGAATTTTTTGTACCTAATCGTATAGTATGCGCAACACATTCTAATTGCCCCTGACCATTACGCTGTATCTCAGACCTTATGTCCGCAGTTCTATCATTTAATTGAATTAAGTCAATGGCTTTTTGCATAATAAATGGCTTGCCATTATAAAATAACTTAATTGCCTTAAATAGATCATTAAAATTTTTAAAAGTGGCCGTCTTTAAAGAGGATTTACCAAAACGAGTGTATTCATAGCCCTCCGAGTTCATAGTTACGCACATAATTCCGATTCCATTATTTTTACTTAGGGCCTTAAGAAAAACTCTAGAGCTTTTTTTGAACATTTTCTTTAGATCTTTTTTGTTTTTACAGAATCTTGTTTCTGGTAAATGAGGTCGTAATTCTTCATATTGTCTTAATTGCTGATCAACATGCCATTTATCAAAACAGTGTTGGCTATTTATGCTGGGAATGCCCATTTCTTCAAATGTATTCCTAATTTTATCAACAATATTTCCCTTATTTAAATTGGATGACCTACGGTTATAGTAAACATCTGGAAATGGAAAGTCAGCTTGAGTCCATTTTTTTTCCTCTGTATCAAAAAAAGTCCCATTTATAAGCTTTTGTTCAAAATTCACATCTTTGTCCGAAAAAAAATATAAATTTGTATTTGCAATTTGGTTCATCTTTTGAAGTCTACCCTTTTTCTGTTTATTAAGTTTTCTATCGATGACACGCCTTTTCACATGTACACCTACGTAAGGTTTATTCTCATTTAAATCCATATTAAATTGACCTCCCAAATATAGATGTTCTATTGTATGCTTGCTTTTTTGGGAGGTATAATCATACAGCCCTTTTTATATAACTTTGTTACCCACTTTTATTATTGCATTGGGACGATTAATGACTAAAGAGAAATAAATTGTTTTGTAATTTCATTAATTTTATAAAAACCCTTCATTGGCCTTATCTTCTAGCTAATTTTTTACATACATATTTGTTTAGTCCTTGTTCAACTAAGGCTGGCTGATAGATGAATAGAATTCAATAAAAGTGATAAGGTTAGTATCGTCAATGGCACTAATCTTATTTAAAAAAGTAAAGAGTTTGGAACTATTTCCAAACTCTTTTTAGGTTTAACCCTTCTTGAATATAATCCCAAACTGAAACCGGACTTATTATCATCTGGTAAATTAGAACATAAGCTAGAAATCCCAATTTATTTTTTCTTATTTTTAAATCAAGATTTCTAAAAATTCGTTTTTGATATCGATACATAAAATAATTTTTTAATATGGTTAAAGGTAAGACAAATAATGTCGTAGCACCAACGATCCAATAGTATCCAAAAAACGCAAGAACAAGACCCGGTAATCAACAGAAAGTATACACTATATCCAATTAGCATAAGACAGTAGAATTAAACAAATATGCGATATTAAAACTGTTTTTCATTCAATAAATAAACTAGAGATTATGTTTTTATCAAAAAATGAAATGGTTATTTGGAAGAATCAGAGGATGGGGCATTTAATTTATTAAAGAGAATGAATTATAGAAGATAAGAGGTAGATCAAAACTAATAACCCCTATGGTCTAGTTCACAAATATGTGAACTAGGCCATAGGAGCTGTAGGTTATATTTTATTTATTTCGCATTAACGGGCAGTAAGACCCCGATTGATTCAACTAACCATCAGCGGGGGATGAAGCCTCCCCACTGATGGAAGTTTCATTTTATCAGAGTTATTATTTTTTATTTCCAAAAGGTAGTCCAGATATGTAGCCAACTCCTCCAGTCTCCTGAATGCCTATGCCTTGTTTCATCGCTTCTTCTAATTTAGTTTTGTCGACGGCTGTAATTTGTTTGCCTTCAAGGTCTTCACCTGGATGCTGATAGTTGCTTAAGATATAACGGAAGCCGTTAGCATCGTCAACTGCTCTTAATCCTGTTGCTTCTGCGCCAGCAGGAACTGAAAGAATTCTTGATAGTTGCTTAGTTTTAACATTATAAGCCCATACAAAGTTATTTGTGTGCATAGAGCTGTCTTCTCCAATGAATAACGTGTTTAAATCGTTTGAGAAGGTTAGGTTATCAGGATTTGCTACTTTGTCTGGTGCAGCTGTATTTCCGTAGGCATCTGGAGTTTTCAAATCTTCTCCAACAATAAGTCCTTTCATACTAGCAGGTACGAATTCACTTTCGATGTGACGGCCGCTGTTATCTTTTTGTTCGCTGTTTAGGTCTATCTGCCAGGTTACGCCAGAATTAATAGCGGGTAGCTGAATATCGTCTTGAATACTGCCTTCTTGTTTTTGCATACTGCCATTTTGATAGGACATAGCGATATACGCTTTTTTATCTTTCTCATTAACAGCGAGGCCTTCCATTTTATTAAATTCAGATGTTGCACCTAATATAGCGCCATATCTGCGAGATTCTAAGAATGCAGCTGCTTTTTCCATTCCAGGTTTTACTTTAAGGTACTCGATGTTTTTATTTGCTGATGTTTTGACTGCCGTATAGCCAGCGGTAGGCTGAGTTGCTGTATCAAAAATATCACTGAACTTGACACCTTTATCAATAATAGCTTTTATTTCTTCATCAGTTGAATGACCCAGCTTAATCCATTCTAAGTTTCCTGCACCGCCATTTTCAGCACTTGTTTGTTTAAATTTAGCTGCGTATAGCGTTCCTGCAGAAAAATCTTTCTTTTTATCTGCCACATACATAAACATCATCGTATTTCCGCCATCATCACCAAATATTGCCGTTTTATCATCAGGTAAAACTTGCATCAATTCATGAGAAAATCTTCCTGTACTATAATGTTTGACAACGGAAGATTCTCCTTGTGCATTAACGGAGATTTCAGGAATCCAGCCATAAAAGTAAGGGTTTGCTTTAGATTTATCACCAAAGTAGTAGTTAGCAAAGTTTGTAACAGCTTTATACGAACTGGATGTAGGATCTTCGAATGAGCGTGCATCTGGTTCATATTCTTCTGAGCCAAGATGAGTGTTCCACTCTGTTGTAGTTCCATTACATGGATTCCAAAGACCATTTACGTTTGAAAAATCAATTTTTTTGGCGTTATTAACAGTTAGTTCGCCATTTTCTTTATTTTGATCAACTTGTGTAAGAGTCATAGATGCCGGTAGACCAGAAATTGACTTTCCTGCATTATCTATTGAATCATATTCATAATGAGAGATAATATAAGATTTTCCAGCGACCGTAATAAAACTATTGGAGTCAGGTGCATCAGATATAAAATAAGAAGGCTTGTCCGGAACACTTTTATCGACAATTGGATTCCCTTTCACGTCAATAGGGGTGCCCGCTGGGATCATTTCACCTTTATTTTTTACAATTTTATCTTTGGATAAAAATAGAGAGTTGTAATCAAGAGGCGTTTCTTTCACACTGCCGTCTTTATAGGTGATTTTCACCTTAGCCTCTGAATAAGTTTTGACCATGTTTTCAATAGTAGTTGGAGCTTTCATAGAAGTAAATTCTACGCGCTCTATTTGGTTGTGTTTTTGAGACTTAGAACTGTGATCAAAATCGGATGCAAAAGTCGGAATTGCAGCGGAAGCCATTATAGCCATAGAAAGACCAACTGAGACTGCTTTTTTCATAATGATTTGATTCCTCCTAAGATTTTAATAATTTTATTAAATCATTAAATTGTTAAGAGGATATTAAGAAATACTTTTTACTGTTGAGAATTTATTAAAATAATAATAAATTTATTGGAAAATTGGCAAGAAGACCCCACCTTCAATACCCTCTAAATATCGTCTCATTGCTCGTATTTTTTCTTTTGAAGAAAATTTAGCCATAAAAAACTACACCTCCAATTGTTAGAATATGTCTAACAATTGGGGTGCAGTTCAAATTAGGAATTCTTCATTTCATCCACTATTTTTTCTGCTAAACGTCGATACATATTACTCATGGTTACGAAAGATGTAAGCAATAAGAACTTCTCAAGATTTTCATCTTCGAAGATGGCTGCTTCTGCTTTCACTGCGTCTACTCGATTGTTTACATCATTTTTAAAGGTGTTGATATTTGTTTCTGTTAGATGGAGGTAATTTTTATAAAGAGCATCTAGTTCAAAATCGTCTTCGTGTACTAATTTTTCATTCATTTCAACTAATGAGCTTTTTATGTCGTTAATAGAAAGTGCCCCTTTTAACTGATAAATTAAACTAATTAAGATTATATGCTCTTTAGAGTATTTTTTATTTTTAATAGGAAAAAACAGTTTTCCTTTTGCATAGTTGTTAATCATGGTTTTCGTTAGTACTTTTTCATCTTCATTTCTAGTTGTCATGTTGTAGCTATTTTCAAATAGCTGAACGACCTGATCTACATATAAATCTACGTTAGGGATATCTTCAAGTGTAATTTTTTTTTCTAAATGTAATGTTTCTAGTAAATCTTTTATATTTTCCATATGAAATCCTCACTTTTATAGGAATGATGTAAATTTTTATGCCGATATGCCCACCTCAAGGTTATGAGAAAACAAGGTGAGGGATGGCTGCTGGCATGCGCTCGGTTGGTTCAACTAATTATCAGTGGGCGATAAAAAACTCTCACTGATGGAAGTTTCACTTTATTAGTGATTATAACTTTCTGTGGTTATTCCTGCATATTTAATTATAGTATTATGAAACAGATCTCTTGTAAATGTTGACCTTTAGAATTAATTACTATATAATCACATATAGTTATTAAAACTACATGTGATTATATAGGGGGGCGTTAATGTGAATTCTTATGTGAGAGAACCGGTTAATGCATTTACGCATTTTGGAGGCGCAGTTTTATCATTTGTCGCACTTCTTGCCATGTTAGTGAAAGTTTCTATAAACATGCCGTCTGTTACTACAATTTCAGCAGTAATTTTGTTTGGAGTGGGGATGATGATTCTCTACGCTGCATCCACTGTATACCACATGGTTGTTGCAAATGATCGTGTCATTTATTTTTTTAGAAAACTGGATCATTCCATGATTTTTGTTTTAATTGCAGGTACATATGCACCTTTTTGTTTAATTACGTTACAAGGCGACAAAGGTTTGCTATTATTCGTATTGGTGTACGCAACTGCTGTGTGCGGAATTATTTTTAAAATGTTTTGGTTTAGCTGTCCTAGGTGGTTATCGACATCTATTTATCTTTTAATGGGATGGTTGATTATATTCTTTTTTGCTCCATTATCAGCAAACCTCAGTGCAAATGGCCTCGTGTTATTGATATTAGGAGGGGTATTTTATACGATTGGCGGATTTATTTATGGTGCAAAACCGAAATGGTTGGAATTTAAATATATGGGCCATCATGAAATCTTTCATATTTTTGTGTTACTAGGTAGCCTTGCTCACTTTTTATGTGTTTACTTCTATGTAATTTAGTATTTGGATATAAATAAAAGTTAAGTTGTGATAAGAAACTTTACAGCTTAATGAATTTTTGTATATAGAGTGTCGTATAGATGGATAAACTCACAAATATTGCATAGATAACTCCTATCTAAGGAAAAAAGATAGGAGTTTTTTCGTTAAAAAAGAGCCAGGAGTAATACCCTCACTGATAGAAGTGCCATCTAATTGTAATGATTTTATAAATAAAGGAATTTTGTGGGTTATATACTATTTTTTTTATCATTTATTTTTCTCCCGAATGCTGTTATTATATTGATATCGTTTTCATAATGTATACTTTTCATTTTGAAAGCGCTTGATTCAAAATTTATATGCACTTCAAATGTATTATCTGTTGCAAATTTTTCTAAAGACAAGCAGTTCCTCTGCTACATGTTATTGGAGAAGAGGGACTGCTTTTTATTGTTAAAACTATTAAAAAATGAATGTATGATGTAAGGAGGTATCGTTGTGAAAAACAGTTTTGTTTTTCACAAGAATATATATGGGTGATGTTGGATTATTGCTTTCCGGTGCAGTGCTCTTTTTAAATAGCCTTGTAATGCTAGGAAAAGCGGAAGAAAAGAGTATTGGTGTTTTTAATTTATTTGTAGGTGTACTGCAAATTATTATTCCTTTTTATTTAATTGTAGTGTCCGATCAAAGCAATTGGACAGTGTATTTATATGCGGCTACTTTTTTATTTGGTTTAACTTATTTATACGTAGGAGTTACTTTCATCGTAGGATTAAAAGGTGATGGATTAGGCTGGTTTTCTCTTTGGGTAGCAATTATTGCACTATTCTACATGGTTGTGGCTATTATACATTTTCAAGATATTGTTAATGCGTTAACTTGGTTAATGTGGGCGTTTCTATGGTTCTTATTCTTTATCTCTAATGTGCAGAAAAAGAATATCAATCATTATATTGGAAAAATAGCTTTTGTACAGTCATGGGTTACACTGACGTGCCCAGCGCTCCTCTCCTTGATAGGTGTATGGAAAAACTCTTATGTATATAACCTATGGATATATGTATCGATTCTTTCGATTATATATTTCTGTGTTTGTACATTTAAATTGAAAGCTAATGTAAATGCTGCTCAAAAAAATATAGATGCACACACGAGTTATTAGTTAGTTGCTAATCCTCTCAAGGATTGATGAATGCTTCGATTATATAGGTGTTTGGCATCCTGAAAAAGTAGCTTAATAGTTGATATTAAAGCATTTCGTAAGAGGAAAAATAATAAATAACATTGTCTTTTATAAAGAAAACAAGCTATTAATAGCTTGTTTTTTTTATGTTACATTGGTGTAGATACATATTGTTTAAAGAAAATTTAAATTTACCAGTAAAACTTTTTATTCAGTTTACAAGAATACGTTCTGAAAGTACCATTTATATTGTAAAATGAGATTAGTACGAATTATAAGGACAGGAGAGATCAAGCTTCGATTATGCAAATGAAAAACCTGTTTCAAAGCAAAGGGTTTCAGAGGTTAGTTATATTAGGGTTACTTGTGCTCATATTATATGGGTTGAAAAGTATGTTTAACTTAATCTTAATTACATTTATTCTTACGTATTTAATGGACCGATTTCAAAAATTTATCTCTCGTAAACTGGACCATTTTTTACCGATTAATAGAAGAATAATTATTGCGTTTCTCTATATAACATTGGTTAGTGGGATTGTTATTACATTATACAAGTATTTACCAATTCTAATGATACAAATTACACAGCTCGTGTATCAGTTCAATATATTTGTACGAAATCCACCTGATAATGAGGTAATTAAATATTTAGTTTCTGCAATTGATCATATAGAGTTATCGAAGTATGTGAATCAAGGTGTTGACATCATTTATAGTTCATTAGCGAATATTGGGAAAGTAAGCTTGCAAATTTTACTTTCACTCATTTTAAGCTTATTTTTCTTGTTAGAAAAATCTCGGATTGTTGCATTTACAGTAAAGTTCAAAGAAAGTAAATTGGCTGTTTTTTATAATGAGATTGAGTATTTTGGAAAGAAATTCGCTCGTTCGTTTGGAAAAGTAATTGAGGCCCAATTCTTTATTGCTGTTATAAATTGTGTGTTATCTGTTATTGCCCTTTGGATTTTAGGTTTTCCGCAGTTGCTCGGGTTAGCTTTAATGATTTTCTTATTGGGTCTTATTCCTGTTGCAGGTGTAATTATATCACTGTTTCCGCTTTGTATAATTGCTTACAATATTGGGGGCACTGTATATGTACTATACATTTTAATTATTGTGGCAGTCATTCATGCGATTGAAAGTTATTTCTTAAATCCAAAATTTATGTCAGTTAAAACGAATCTACCTATTTTTTATACATTTATGATTTTAATTTTCTCTGAACATTTCTTAGGAGTTTGGGGATTAATTATAGGGATTCCGATCTTTATGTTTTTATTAGATGTGTTAGAAGTAACAAGTGATGAGAAAGAAGAAATGGTGAACAAGAAATAAAAAGCATCTATTTTGATGCTTTTTTATTTATAACTTACATTTTTGTATGCCATACTGTAAGAAAAGATAGTGGGGTGAAGAAGTGGCTGTAAACGAAAAATATGAATTTGCAACATTTGCCGGAGGGTGTTTTTGGTGCATGGTGTCGCCATTTGAAGAGATGGATGGCATTATAAAGGTTGTATCTGGATACACAGGTGGACATAAGGAAAATCCAACGTATAAAGAAGTTTGCTCAGAGACAACAGGGCATTATGAAGCGGTACAAATTACTTTTGATCCAGAGCGTATGCCGTATGAGCAATTACTTCACTTATATTGGCAACAAATTGATCCAACTGATGCTGGAGGTCAATTTCATGATCGCGGACAATCGTATGAAACAGTCATTTTTTATCATAGTGAAGAGCAACGCGAGGCGGCAGAAGCGTCTAAACGTGAATTAGAAGAAAGTGGACGATTTTTGAAGCCGATTGTCACAAAAATTTTACCGGCTGCAGCATTCTATCCTGCAGAAGAATACCATCAAAGCTATCATGAGAAAAATTCGTTTCGATATGCGTTATATCGTCAAGGTTCGGGACGTGATGCGTTTATCAAAAAATATTGGCCAAAGGATAATACTCATCTAAAAGAAAAACTCACAGAAGTGCAATTTTATGTTACACAAGAAAATGGAACAGAACCACCATTTCAAAATAAATATTGGGATTATAAAGAAGAAGGTATTTACGTTGATATCGTTTCAGGAGAGCCTTTATTTAGTTCTTTAGATAAATTTGATAGCGGTTGTGGGTGGCCTAGTTTTACGAAGCCGATGTTATCAGCAAGTATAAAAGAAAAAATAGATGTGAGCCATAATATGACGAGAACGGAAGTACGTAGTAAAGATGCAGATTCTCATTTGGGACACGTATTTCCAGATGGGCCGGGACCTAATGGTTTACGCTATTGTATTAATTCTGCTGCACTTCGTTTTATCCCTAAAGCGGATTTAGAGAAAGAAGGATACGGAGATTTTCTCATCTTGTTTAGACGCTAAAAAATATAACAGCCTGTTCCGCTTATTTCATTTTTGGAACAGGCTGTTATTACGTTATTTTTATTTCATGTATAAACCGTTTCATTTAATTAAGTTTTACACTTTTTATAGAAATGGTAATCGTGTGAGTTTTTTCATATATTGATGAATCACATAGATTCCATAGCTTTGAATAATAAAGAAGCTTGGAATGATAAAATATCGATATCTTGTCTGTATTTCTATTAAAAAGTGAATAGATATATATCCAATAATAAGTAATAGGAATAATGTATACTGAAGGTTTTTCTGCTTTGTGAAAAGAAGGTATAATAATCCAATCATACCAAATAGCATGGTTGCAATATAAATATACTTTTCATATTCCATGGCTGTATCAGCTAATTCTTTTTTATTTAATTGATTTAAGCTCCAGTAACCGGCGGAATCAAGACCTCCCCACATATAGGAAAATTTATCTCCAAAGAGTGTGAATAGCTTTTCTTTATCTGCAATTCGCTCTTTAATGATCTTCATTTCTAATTCTTTTCTTTCTTCACCTATTTCTAGACTCATGATTTGTTCAGCATCGGATGTTGAATATAATCCTGTTGTTTCGTGGTTAAGTCCTACGACAAATTTCCAAAGGGGATCACGATTAGATAAAGGATACTGTGTAACTCCTGTAGCAATGAATGCAGAGCTCACGAGATAATGGACAGCATAAAAGACAAAAAGAATACCAATAAGTTTCTTTGTTGTAGTAACCATTGATTTCTTATCTTTCCCAAGAAACCCGTGAAGGAATAGATAAATAATAACTGCTAATAAAATAAAGCTACCTAGAGGACGTGTTATATCACCAAGCGCTAGTGTAATCCCTACAAAGATCCAAGTATATTTACTATAGAATCTTTTTGACACTAATAAATAGAACCCTAAATAAAATAAAAATGTTGCAAGGTGGTCATTAGTTAAGACAGAGCTCATCATAATGCTTGGAATAAAAAAAGCATATAATAGTCCAGCTATACGCCCAGTCCACTCATTAAAAATGTTGCTTGTAATGCTATATATACATATGGTAGTTCCTGTACAATAAAGGACATTTAACAACTTCAGGATGAATATATGGTTACCGAATACATTGATGATAAAAGCTTGATACATCGTAAATCCAAGTTGATATACCCATGCTGTATAGTAGGGAGAACTTGAAAAACTATAGTCACCGTGAGCAGCTTGTACAGCACTCCTATACATTAATGCAAAGTCAGATTCAATTGGTGTTGGGACTTTTAGAATCCAAATGAACCGAAGGGTAAACGTGCAAAGTATTAACAAAATAATAAAGGCAGTTTTAGAAAGATATTTATTACAAAGGTAAGTTAGTAATATCAGCAAAATCATAATGATAATTACAATTGGGCCGCTAATAAGTGTTCGAACACTTAGAGTTTCTTTAACAGTTAAATAAGAGCCCCAAATAGTAAAAGCAAAGATAAGTAAGCATAAAAACACGAGGCATTTTGCTAACAATGAATTTAAACGATTCCATTGTAGGGTTAACATGGCTTATTACACTCCTTGTTTTTATTAATTTTCAAGGTGAAGTATAGTAATAATTTATGTATTTAGATGGGAATAAAGCGCACTCTTCATAAGAATGCAATTTTTTAAACAAGGTAAAATGTTTTTCCTAAAGAAGAAATAATGAAATATGCCTCTTGTCTTAGACAAGAGGCATATTTTTATCCCGCATTAACGGGCAGTAAGACCCCCACTGATGGAAGTTTCACTTTATTGATGAGCAGCTTTTTCCGCCCATTCCTCTACGTTCCAAACTTTTGTAATCCAACCTTCATAAAAGTCTGGTTCGTGGCAAACAAGAACGATTGTCCCTTTATAGGCTTTCATAGCGCGCTGTAATTCATCTTTTGCTGTTACGTCAAGGTGATTTGTTGGCTCGTCAAATAATAGCCAGTTACTTTCTGTTGCCATTAATTTGCATAAACGAACTTTTGCTTGCTCACCACCACTTAGTTGGCTCAATGGACGAGAAATATGCTCATTTTTTAAACCGCATTTCGCAAGCATTGCACGTACTTGATGTTGGTCTAAGTGTGGGAACGCATTCCATACATCATCAATTGGTGTAATATTTTCTGCTTTTACTTCTTGTTCAAAATAAGCTGGCTCTAAGAAATCACCAAGGCTTGTTTTTCCGCTTAGCGGTTTAATTTTTCCAAGAATCGTTTTGAGTAATGTTGATTTTCCGACACCATTACATCCGACAATGGCAATTTTCTCACCACGTTCAATTGTCATTGTTAATTTCGGTAATAGAGGGTGTGTATAGCCAATTTCTACATCTTCTCCTTCGAAGACAAAGCGGCTGCTTGCACGGCACTCTTTAAAAGAAAACTCAGGTTTCATAGCAGTTTCTGGACGATCAATACGCTCCATACGCTCCAACTGCTTTTGACGGCTTTTTGCACGTCCTGTCGTTGAGTAACGCGCTTTATTTCGTGCGATAAAATCTTCTTGCTGTTTAATGAACTCTTGTTGTTTTTGATATGCTTGTAAATGTTGATTTTTGTTGATTTCTGCTAGTTCTAAGAACTTTTCATATGTTGCTGTGTAGCGTGTCATTTTTGAGAATTCCAGATGGAAAATAACATTGACACATTTGTTCATAAATTCTGTATCATGGGAAATTAAAAGGAACGCATGTGGATATTCTTTTAAATAGTTTGCTAACCATTGAATGTGTTCAACGTCTAAATAGTTGGTCGGCTCATCGAGTAATAGCACTTCTGGTTGCTCAAGTAATAGTTTAGCAAGCAATACTTTCGTACGTTGTCCACCACTTAATGCTGAAACATCACGATCTAAACCAATTGCATCAATTCCAAGACCGCGTGCTGCTTCTTCAATTTTAATATCTAATAAATAGAAACCGCCTGCTTCAAGTGCATCTTGCGCTTCTGCCATCTGTTCAAGTAGTACTTCTAATTCTTCTGGTGATGCCGTTGCCATTTTTTCAGTAATTGTATTTAACTCTTTTTCTTTCTCAAATAACGGTAAGAATGCATCTGTTAATACGTCACGAATAGTTCTTCCAGGCGTTAAAATTGTGTGCTGGTCTAAATATCCGTAATGCGTACCTGGTGTCCATTCTACACGTCCTTGATCATGAATAAGTTGCCCTGTAATAATATTCATAAATGTTGATTTACCAACGCCGTTTGCGCCGACTAAGCCAACATGTTCTCCTGCTAATAAACGCATTGATACATCTTTAAATAATGTACGATCGCCAAAGGTATGCCCTAGGTTTTCAACTGTTAATAAGCTCATAGTGTCCTCCGCCCTGTTTGAAATAGTATCTTGAATCATGATACTAAATTCTTAAATATAAAGCTATCTTTAAATTATCACGTATTCCTTATGAATGGGATATGTAACTTTATGGGAAAAAGTTATGTTTGTACTCAGGAAGAATATGAATTGTTGTAACTATCGATTTACCTTACAATAATGTAATTTTTTTGTAAGATAAATCGATAGTTGATTCCTTTTATATATTATACACTTTCGTTAACAAGGCCTTATGAACATATAGATGAATAAATATAATGATAAATACGATGATGCGTGCTTTATACCAAGATGATAAATTGTCATTATTTTATTCATCACTTGTTTAGAGATTATAAAAAATCTCCTTGTTTTTTTGTAAGTTAAAACCCTATAAAGAAAAAGCAACTGTCCAACGAAGGATCAGTTGCTTTTTCTTTTATCACGCTATTCGCGGGCAGTAGGACCTCCACCTCAAGATTGAGAGAGAAGTGCAGTAGATAGGTGGGGGCTAACTGTCCCGTAAAAGCCCGATTGGTGAGGGCTTTCCATCAGTGGGGATAAAGAAACTCCTCACCGATGGAAGTTTCACTTTATTTAAAGTACCCTCTGACAATTCCTTTTAAGCGATTTGCATGGAATTTTCGTTTATCGTTAGAGATGTTTTGCATCGTACGGAATGTAGCAGCAGCAATGGCACGTACAAAGTAAGGGAATCCGTAATGCAAGCGAATGACTCTGCCGAAACCTCCAGCATAGGAAATTGCTCTTTTCAATGATTGCTCATTAATGACTTCTTCTTTTACAGGATGATATACGAAAAGGTCTTTCTTAAATACACCTGTATATCCATTCTTCATACCGCGAAGTACGAAGTCAGTTTCTTCACCGGCTCCATAAATCGTTCCTGATCCAACTCCTAAGTCTTCATCAAATGTGCCTACATCTTGTACAAATTGTTTCGTGAAGAATAGTGCAAAGGAAGGTCCCATGAAGCCATATTTGTTATTTAAAATGATGTCTGTTTCTGGTGCGTGTATTAAAGAGCCTGTCCCTTCTACATTTGTTGTATTGGTAGAGACAAAGTGAATATCTTTGTCTCTACCAAACGTTTCTTGGATGCTTTCTAATACATTTGTTTCGTAAATACAATCGTCATCTGGAAAAGCAATAATATCGCCGTCAATTACTTTTAATCCTGTGTTACGTGCACGAGATAGACCTTTAATTGGTGTGTATATATAGTTGATTGGGAATTTTTCTTTATAATCTTCAAATAAATCAGAGATTGGTATATCATTTTGATCAACTACGATGAGTTCAAAGTTTTTGTATGTTTGTTTTTCTAGCGATGTTAGTAAATCTATAATATCATCACGTCTGCCGCAAGTGGCCATGATTAAAGAGAATTTCAATCGTAACAGCTCCTTTAAGAAGTTTCGTTAGCAGGAGGATTGAGGAAAAGATGTAGTATCCTTTCCTCATGTGTATTACGCTTTTTTAAATTTTATTTTATTTAAAAACATAAAGAGAATTTCATCTTTTGTTACCAATAAGATAAGAGCGTAAGCAAATATATTTACTGAAATTGTGATAAAAGCAAATGATAGCGTGTTTTTGAAATACATCTTTACAATAAATGTTAATGGAATAAACGTTAGTGAGTAAAGTAAATATTTTAATTTGCTCATATCAAACAATGTGTAATTTACTTTTAATTTCTTCTTTACATACATATATTCCAAAACAATCAATAAGCAGTTTGCAATTGTTGTTGTGAAAATAGCAGTTGCTGGTGTGAAGACATGAAAGATAATTAATGAAATATCTAATACAAGGTTTGTGAAACCGCATATGAATAAAAAGCGAACTAAAATATGTTCTTTCTTCTTCACATAAATAATTTGGTTCGATAGAATCGACTCGATTCCTACGGAAACCATATATAGAGCAAAAATAGATAATGTATTCCCAGCAGGTGCAAATTCGGATCCGCCATAAATAACAACAGCAGCATGAGAAATTAAAATGAGGCCAACAGCAGCAGGGAAGAGTGTAATAAAGTATACCTTTGAAATCTTATTTAATAATGTTTCATACTCTTTTTCATCAGCATTTCCTGATAAATAGGATAGTCTTGGAATGGTAACTTGAATTACGCTGACCATTAGTGTATTAACAATGGTCATCATTTGAAAGGCCATTACATAGAATGCCACATACTCTGCACCTAAATATTCTCCAAGTAAGAAACGGTCTAATTGTGTATACAAGATGCTTGTATTTGAGAAAATAACAACTGCTAGTAATGGTTTTAAGTGCGGAACGATTGTAATATTAGAGAAATCAAATTTTATTTTCCGCTTAATGTATATAAAGCTAGTAAAATGATTTAAAAATGTTGAAAGAGCTAATAGTGCTGCATATTGTTTATAGTCGTTTGCATTATGAACGATTATAAATAATAGCACAACGTAAGTTAATCTAACACAAATGGTTTTTATAGCAATAAAATCATATTTTTCATGAGCCTCATTTACCCATTCTACGTAGAACATATTCGAAATGAAGTTAAATCCGAAAATAACTAACACCGGGAATATTTTTTCATTGCCATAGCCGATGTAACTAAATATTAAAAAGGTTGTTAGAGCAAATAAGCTTGTCATTAAATTAATAAGGTAAAGGTTTGTGAAAAGTTGACTTACCTTTTTTTTATCATTTTTTATTAAGCTCATTTCTCGTAATCCATATTGATAAATACCAAATACAGCAAAAATGAAGAAGTAATTAAAAATCGTATCAGCAAAGTTAACAGTTCCCATTGATTGTGCTCCAAGCGCTCGGTAAGCGTATGGTCCAACGAGTAAGGGGAGAATAATGTTAAAGACATTCAGTGCAATCTTATACAAAATGTTTTTAAATAGTGATTTTTGCATAACTAGATCCTTCTATACATAATTTTATGGAGTTCATGATTTGTGCTTTATCTATTACACATTTCGTAATTATACGATTTATCTTATGTTGTGGGCAAATTTTTTTAAAAGCCCTAGCTAACTTATAAGTAACCTTATCAGTGTAACGCACGTAAACTTTGTAAAGCAACTTATGGAAATAATCATTGATGAAAACGGATTTTAAATGTCATATTAAAGATTAAGAAGAAGTATGAGAAACCACCATCCTAATAGAGGATGGTGGTTTCTTTAATTATGCATTCCACGGTTTTTGGATGGTTAGTACTTCTGCCATTTCTTTACTTTTTAGTCGGTTCAGTTTTCGTTTTTCTGCACGTTCTGCACCTGTATTATATAACCATTGCTCTTCTTCTGTTTCAGCAATTAAACCTGGTACAGAGGATGGTTTTCCGTCCTCTAATGCCACGAAAGTAATGAAGCAAGTAGCAGCAATGCGGCGTTCACCGCCTAATAAATCCTCTGCAACGACTTTTACGAATACTTCCATAGAAGATCTTCCTGTATAACAAACGAATGCTTCATAGCAAACAGAATCAGTTTGATGAATTGGTGTTAAAAAGTCAACAGAATCGATAGAAGCTGTCACACAGTGTTTACGGCTATGACGTGCAGCTGCGATAGAAGCAATGCTATCAATTTCTGCTAATAATTTTCCGCCAAATAATGTTTGATGGTTATTTAAGTCATTCGGAAAAACACGTGTTGTTTTTATCGCCTTGGATTCTCTCATAAATTTCTTTTCCATATTATCTACTCCTGTTTGTTTTGTTCTAATGATACCCATAAGAACTCGATTTGTTCTGTTCATTATTTATAATAATTAATGAACAGAAGTTTCACTCCGTATAGATTGTAGTGTAAAAGAGATTTCGCTTACATTGCAAGGAGAATATGTGATGTTACTAGCTTTGTCATAGAAATAGGCTACCAGCACTCCTTTTATTCATGATAAAATCATTTTGTTAAAAATATAAAGTTAAAGGGAATAGATATCCTTTAACAAAGAGAAAAAGAGGTGCAATGCAATAGAATTATGAGTAATGTACAGATAGGCTTTCATTCTTTTTTTAACAAGATAGTAGTTGGACTCATGTTCCTCTTTTTTTTATATTCATTTTGGTATTCTTTTGAAGAGGTAAGCAATATTTTTGATATAAACTCTTCCAGTTTAGTGATTGTGTTAGGTGTTTGTATCATTTTAATTTTGCTGGCTACATCTATTTTACAATATCGATTTACGAGTAAACAATTTATTCTTTTTCTTATTTCAATTACTGTGGTACTTCGCTTTCTATCAATTGTGTCGATGGGAGCCCCACTTGAAGGTAACGCGAAGGTGATATATGAGGCCGCTAAGCAAATTGGGCAAGGAAATACTAGTTTAAGCGGAATAGAAAATCTTGTACAATTACCTTTTATTATGTATGAATCCTTTTTTATTCGTCTTTTTGGAGATGCAATGTTTGTATTAAAGATATGTAATATCTTATATTGCGGGGCTACAGCCTTTTGTATTTACAAGCTTGCTTCTACGCTATTTCATGAAGAATGCGGCCGAATTGCAGCTATGTTATATGCTTTGTATATTCCTAATATTGTACTTTGTTCCGTGTTAA
Source organism: Bacillus sp. GB_SG_008 (assembly GCF_052038115.1). Taxonomy (NCBI): domain Bacteria; kingdom Bacillati; phylum Bacillota; class Bacilli; order Caryophanales; family Bacillaceae; genus Bacillus; species Bacillus sp. GB_SG_008. The sequence continues at coordinate 65,178 of NZ_JBPZSK010000002.1, forward strand.
CGAATGAACATTTAGCAACATGTTTATTTTATTTTGCATGTTACTTACTTATACATAAAGGTTTAAGTCACTCGTATATGTGGGGAGTGGCTGCTGCTTTATTTGCTTTTAGTAATATGATTCGTCCATTAGGTTTATTTTTGATTATAGTCCTTGTTATGTACCTTGTAGTGGTGGAAGTTTTGCAAAGTGCAGAACGAAAAAAAATGCTTTTTAAAATAGTAGGTGTATGCGTTATATTTTATGGTGTCCATTACGGAGTAAGTTACGCGTTGGCAAAATCAAATAGTTTACAATATACATTTACAAATGATCAGTATATTCAATCTGTATTAGTAGGAGGAAATGAAAAAACAACAGAACAAGAGAAGAAAGAGAAAAAAGAGTATACTGTGGATTTTATAAATAAAAAGTTGAAAGCAATAGAGATGGATCAGTTTACCTCTATTCAAATGAGTTTAGGGAAATTTCAGAAACAAGGAATACAAAACACTCTTATAAAGGGTGGGTACCTTATATATATAATGATTACAATATTTGCAGCAATTGCTATGTTACATCTTCTATTTCAAAAACCGGGAAATGAAAGTTATATGCTGCTTCTATTCATTACAGGAGGCTATTTATTTACAAGATTTATGGATATGCGTATTGTATATGATGGCATACTAGTCCCTAGTTTATTGATATTACAAAGCTATGGGATATATATAGTATATCAATATTGTCAAAAGCTGTTTTTTAAAAAATAAAAGAATCCTCTAAGTAGGATTCTTTTTTCATCTTTAAAAATGCTTAGCATGATTGTTCCTCCTGTATATGTTTATCCTGCTATCTCTAGACAATAAGCCCCTACCTCAAAATTTAAAGGCGAAATCCCTTGTTGGTAGAAGTTTTACCTTATAAAATGTTTGGCATTTTATTTATTATAGCTTTTCTTTAGATTCTTATATTTAATTTAAGTGATTATAATAACATAAAGAAAGAGAATTCTTCCGAGAATTCCCTTTTGTATGAAAATAGATCAATGACCTTTATTCATTCTTGCATGTGTCTTGAAAAAGACTGGGAAATGTACATTATAGATAAAAGTTACAACACGTATAGTAAATGTTACAAGTAAACAAATATAGAAAGCTAATACGTGTGATCCCATTTCATACGTAATAAGAAAGCTAATTGCACCTAAAATGGAGGCAATTGCATAAATTTCTTTACGAAAGACATATGGGATATCTTGAGCACAAATATCGCGTAAAATTCCACCGCCAATACCTGTAATTACTCCCATAGAAACAACTAAGAAAGAAGCAGTCATATGATGGGTAATGGCTGCATTTGCACCGATTGCAGTAAATACGCCTAAACCAACAGCGTCTGAGAGCATAATAACAACTTGTAATTTATGAATTCTTTCAAAAAACATACAAGTAAATAATGCGGCTAAGATGCTAATGAAAAAGTAAATGGGTTGAACAAATGCAACTGGAGGTAAGTTTCCAATCATAACATCGCGAATTATCCCGCCGCCAAGTGCAGTTGCTACAGATAAACAAAGGACACCAAATAAATCAAGTTCTTTTTTCAAGCCTACTAATGTACCAGAAATGGCAGCTGCGATAATACCGAGAAATGTAAATACATCAATTAAAAACATTGCTCCAATCCCTTCCTTCTAAAGATGTTCCAAGGAAAGAATATACACTAAAGTTATGAAAATAACAATTACTGTTTCGCTACATGTAAAAAAAGTGAAAGAATAAGGAAAGAAAGCGTTTGAAAATGCTATTTGAGAGTGAATAAATTATAAAGTGAAACTTTCCTCAGTGGGGGTCTTACCGCCCGTTAATGCGGGATAAAAATGAGGTTTTTAAAGATTTTAGTATTCAATTAAAATACCACTTAGTCAATTGAGGACTTATGCTATAATAAGTATTTGGAACGAGTTACGATACTTACAATATTTATCGGAGGCAAAGATGTTAAATAACAATAGTTTAGGTTATAAATTCGAGAGCTTTCTATTGATTTTTATTATATTACAACCAATTATAGACTTGCTTACATCATTTTGTATTTTAGTGCTCAAAATTGATGCAACGGTTGGAGTGATATCGCGTTTCTTTGTTATGGCTCTTGCTGGTATTTATATTCTCATGCAAGCCCGTGTTAGAGAAAACCGAAAATATATTATATATTTACTTGGACTAGGAATTGTCCTTGGATTAGGATTTTTAAATAATAAAATGATTAAGAATCCGATGTTACAAGGAGAAGAGATTAAGTTTATCGCAAAGACGTTATACCCATTTGTCATGATAAGCTGTTATATTCTAGTATTTAAGTCATTAAAAATGAAAGAAACGATGCATACAAAGATGAGAAATTATGTAGCGTATGCAGCTTTAATTATAAATGTGGTTATGGTTGTATCTATCGCAACGGGAACAGATTCTAATAGTTATGAATATTTTAAAGAAGGTTCACGTGGCTGGTTTTTTGCAGGGAATGAACTTGGATCGGTTTTAGCAATAATATGTCCAATTGTTGTTTTGTATTCTATTGAAAAAACAACAAGCTTGGCAAAGAGTTATTTTTGGATTCCGTCTCTTTTAATAATATTTTCATTATTTGCAGTTGGTACAAAAGTAGGAGCGGGAGCTATTTTCTGTACAGTTGCTATTGCTATTTTTATGTGCTTTATACAAGCATTTTTACAACGGAAAGAGCATAATAAAAAGCCATATTTGTTAAATGGTTTGATTGCAACAGTTATATTTGTAGGAGTATTGGGGTATTTTCCGTTCTCGCCAATATATAAAAATACAAGTATTCATGTTCAAGTTTTTGAAAAAGTACAACGAGAGAAAAAACAACAGAATAAACCTGTTACACCAGAGGATATTAAAAAAGAGAAAGAAGAAGAGAAACAGGCTGAGACACAATCTCTCATTTTCAGTGGACGTGAATTATTTACACAGATGTATAAAGACTTTTATAAACAAGCGCCTATGTCTCAGAAGTTACTTGGTATGGGGTATGGTGGTAACTTTAAAGATGCCCCAAAATTAATTGAAAGAGATTTCCATGATTGGTTTTACACATTTGGAATTATCGGTTTCATTTTCCTTATGATTCCATTTGTGTATTATGGTTTGAGAATCCTAATGGTATTTATAACAAGGTTTCGTGATATGTTTACAGTTAAGTATGCGTTGTTAGCTGCGGGTCTTTTGTTAGCATTAGGAATTGCTTTTACAGCAGGTCACGTATTAACGGCACCAGGGGTAAGTATTTACTTTGCTGTATTATTGGCATATTTAATCGTAGATTTAGAAATAGAATGATGGGAAAATAAAAGCTAGCATTATGTTAGCTTTTATTTTTTGCTATAGTAAAACAAAGGAAAAATATATTAACGGAGGAAGAAAAAGATGAAAGTGTTACATATGAATGCTGGAGCAGAGACAGGTGGCGGAAAAACGCATATTATTTCACTTTTGTCACAATTTCCGAAAGATGAAGTAGAATTAGCAGTATTTGAAGAAGGTCCAATTGCAAGCGAAGCGAGAGCGTTAGGGATAAAGGTACACGTTTTTTCACAATCATCTCGCTATGATATATCTATTCTCTCAAAAATACGTTCTTTTATTAATGAAGAACGTTTTGATATCGTTCATACACATGGAGCAAGAGCAAATTTTTATCTTTCTCTATTAAAAAGAAAGATAAGTGCCAAATGGGTCACAACAGTTCACAGTGATCCGACGCTGGATTTTATGAAACGTGGTTTAAAAGGATGGATTTTTACAAAGTTAAATTTACGTTCGTTTAAGAAGATTGATTTGTTTTTTGCAATTACAGAACGTTTTAAGAGAAATACGGTAACACTAGGTGTACCAGAGGATAAAATTTGTACAATCTATAATGGTATTGAATATGATCTTACACCAGCAAAGCCTTATAACTTAGAGGAACAATTCGGTATACAAGCAGACGTATTTACAGCGATTCAAGTAGCGCGTCTTCACCCTGTTAAAGGGCATGAAATATTATTTGAGGCATTACAAAATACGGAGATTCCAAATATAAAAGTATTGTTACTTGGCGATGGTCCGATTGAGAATGAGCTAAAAGAAATGGTAAAACAAAAAGGAATAGAAGATAAAGTACTATTTTTAGGACATCGTCAAGATGTAAAAGAATTATATGCATCAGCACATATTAACTTACTTACATCACATAGTGAAAGTTTCTCACTTGTTTTATTAGAAGCGGCAAATCAACGTTTAACTTCTATTGCTACAGATGTTGGTGATATGTCACAGCTCATTGTCGATGAGACATATGGCTGGATCATTCCAACTGGCGATGCTGCGGCTCTTGCTCATGCATTAGAGGAAGCATATGAAAAATGGAAGAATGGTGAATTGGCGGAAATGGGTGAGCGTTTATATATGCATGCGTCTTCTCACTTTTCCTTACGAAAGGTGTATGAAGATACGCATAAAGCGTATGAAAAGCTTTTATCCCGCATTAACGGGCAGTAAGCCCCAAACCTCAAGATTCAAAGAAAAGCGAAGAAGATAGGTGGGGGATAACTGCCCGTAAAAGCCCGATTGGTTCAACTAACCATTAGTGAGAAGAGAGTTCACTGATGGTTAGTTGAACCTTATAGAAATAGAAAAGATATTTGAAATAGAGAGGATTTTAAATATGGCAGTGCAAACAATTGATATTTTAGGCGTGCCCTTCTCAACGATGACAATGGAAGAAACGATTCGATATATGCTGCAGCAGCTAGAAAAGGAACAAGAGAATACATTCCAAGTTGTAACGGCAAACCCTGAAATTGTGATGTGTGCAAAAAAAGATGCTAAATTCCATGAAACGCTTCTTCAGGCAGATATTATTACACCGGATGGAATTGGCGTAGTAAAGGCAAGCGGTATGCTAGGTACACCGTTAAAAGAGCGTGTAGCAGGTTTTGATTTGATGAGTGATTTATTTAAAACATTATCACAAGAGAAGAAATCGGTATCTGTCTTTTTACTTGGAGCAAAGCCGCACGTTGTAGAAAAAGCTGCTCAAACTTTAACAGAAAGATATGAAGCGTTATCCATTGTAGGTACACAAGATGGATATTTTAAACAAGAGCAGGAAGAAGAAATTATTGCGCGTATTCAAGAAGCGCAGCCAGATATTTTGCTTGTTGCACTTGGATTCCCAAGACAGGAAAATTTTATTCAGCAGAATAAACATCGTTTAAATACAAAGATAGCTGTTGGTGTTGGGGGAAGTTTTGATGTTTGGGCAGGAGAAGTAAAGCGTGCCCCGAAATGGATTCAAGCTATTCATTTAGAATGGTTTTATCGTTTATGCAGCAATCCAACGCGCTGGCGTCGTCAACTTGTATTAGTTGAATTTTTAAAAGAAGTGGTTCGGTCGAAAAGGTAGCGATATTTTGCTACCTTTTTTTCTATGCAAGTCTGTATACGTAACGCACTTTCCCCATGAAAAAATACCTATGTATGAGGTGTTTTTTCATGGGAAAGATAAGGTTTATGTAGGTAGTTCGTCTTCTTTAGTACGTAATTAAAAAAGTATTTTACTTATGTAATATACATATGTAAAATGAAGTGTAAAGACAGCTTTGTAAGGAGGACCTCTAGTGGGGAAAGTTACAGAAATCTCGAATCGAAAGCTTCTCGGAATTGCTGGGCTTGGTTGGCTATTTGATGCAATGGATGTTGGGATTCTTTCGTTTATTATTGCTGCTTTACAAAAAGAATGGCAGCTTAGTGCACAGCAGATGGGGTGGATTGGTAGTATTAACTCCATTGGAATGGCAGTTGGAGCACTTATATTTGGGATATTAGCAGATAAAATCGGTCGTAAACCCGTTTTTATTATTACATTATTATTATTTTCTGTTGGTAGCGGTTTAACAGCTTTATCAACAACATTAACTGTATTTCTTATACTTCGTTTTCTTATTGGAATGGGACTTGGAGGAGAATTACCTGTTGCATCAACACTTGTATCTGAAAGTGTTGCCGCACATGAACGTGGTAAAATTGTTGTTTTATTAGAAAGCTTTTGGGCTGGTGGGTGGTTAATTGCTGCTCTCATTTCATATTTTGTTATTCCGACATATGGTTGGCAAACAGCGATGGTTTTAAGTGCAATTCCAGCTTTTTATGCACTATATTTACGCTGGAGTTTACCAGATTCACCACAATTTCAAAAAGCACCTCAAAAACAATCTGTATTTGCAAATATAAAGGCAGTTTGGTCTGGGGATTACAGAAGAGCGACTGCTATGCTCTGGATTTTATGGTTTTGTGTTGTATTTTCTTATTATGGAATGTTCCTTTGGCTTCCAAGTGTACTAGTATTAAAAGGGTTTAGTTTAATTAAAAGCTTTCAATATGTGTTAATTATGACACTTGCGCAGCTTCCGGGTTATTTTACAGCTGCTTGGTTTATTGAACGTTTTGGCCGGAAGTTTGTGTTGATCACATACTTACTTGGAACGGCATGCAGCGCATATTTCTTCGGGGAAGCAGATTCACTTCTCACGTTAATGATCGCAGGTATGTTGCTATCTTTCTTTAATTTAGGAGCTTGGGGAGCGTTATATGCGTATACGCCAGAGCAGTATCCAACAGTTATTCGTGGTACAGGAGCTGGGATGGCAGCGGCATTTGGCCGCATCGGTGGTATTTTAGGACCATTATTAGTTGGTTATCTCGTAGCCACGCATGTTTCTCTTTCTGTTATCTTTACGGTCTTTTGTACAGCTATTGTAATTGGTGCTCTTGCTGTACTTGTGCTTGGAAAAGAAACAAAACAACAAGAATTAATATAATGAAAAGGAAGCTATGTAAAGCTTCCTTTTCATTGTTTTCTGACAAAAACATGGTATATTTGATAGAAAAATGGTTTATAAAAAGGGATTATTTCGAAAAAAGCGAATGTATACAACAAGGCGTATGGACAAAAGGATTAGGTGGTTGGGCAGACATGAAAATTTTAATCGTAAATGAACGAGAAGAAAACAGAGGACAATTAATAGATTTTTTCAAAGAACATGTAAAGAATTTGGAATGTTTTGAAGCGAAAACAGGAATGGAATCACTACAGATAGCGAAAAAGTATACGCCAGATTTTATTTTTTTAGATACACAATTACCAGATGCAACGGGTTTTGAAGTCGCAGGCTTGTTGCGCCAATTAACATTACATACAAAGTTTATATTTACAGGAAACGACATGAAAGATGCAATTATATCATTTCGTTTTCACGCTTTTTACTACTTATTGCAACCATTTAAGCAGGAAGACTTGCAGTTTTTATTGCATAGTATTGAGCAAGAAAGAGTAACACGAGAGAGGAATCGATTGCAAAAGCTCCCGATTGAATGTCATGAAGGAATTACATATATTCTTCCAGACGATATTGTATATATAAGTAAAAATAAAGAAAATAAAACAGTTTCAATTTATACAATCAATAATCAATATATCTCAACGTATACATTGCAAGAATTAGAAGGTAAGTTAGCGGTATACGATTTTTTACGTGTTCATAAAAGTTATCTTATTAACGTTATATATGTGCGAGAATTAAAGCCTTATTATAACGGAACGTATAACTTATATCTGGAAAGGTATGATAACCAGCCGATACCTGTTAGTCGAAATTATGTAAAACGGCTTCGAAATAAAATTGAGTTGTAACAAGTCGTGGACGAATTTAAACATGTTAAAATAGGAAACATTCATCATAAGGAATATTATATTTAACTATTCTGAAAATTTAGTACAATTCCCTCTAAGGCATAACATTAGGGGGGATTTTTGTTGAAAGCATGGAAATCTATTTTACTTTGGGGTGTGATTACGGCTTTAGGAGCAGCAGGATTTGCTGTTTTAGCGTTATCTCGCGGTGAAACGATTAATGCAGTTTGGTTGTTGGTTGCCGCTGTTTCCGTATATGCTGTTGCATATCGCTTTTATAGTAGATTTATCTCCAGAAAAGTTTTTGAATTGGACGATAATCGAAAAACACCGGCAGAGCTTTTGAATGATGGGAAAGATTATGTTCCGACAAATAAATGGGTTTTATTTGGGCACCACTTTGCGGCAATTGCTGGGGCTGGACCGCTAGTTGGTCCAATCTTAGCTGCACAGATGGGATATTTACCAGGAACGCTTTGGATTATTGTTGGAGTTGTGTTAGCCGGAGCTGTACAAGATTTTGTGATTTTGTTCGCGTCTATGCGTCGCAACGGGAAGTCGCTTGGTGAAATGATTAAAGAAGAGATTGGTCCAGTAACAGGTTTTATTGCGATGATCGGTATTTTGGGAATTATGATTATTTTATTAGCGGTATTAGCTCTTGTTGTGGTGAAAGCGCTCGTAGGAAGCCCGTGGGGAATGTTTACGATTGCAGCAACAATTCCAATTGCAATTTTAATGGGTGTATATATGCGTTACATTCGTCCAGGCCGTGTTGGAGAAGGTTCAGTTATCGGTATTATTTTACTTCTTTTGTCACTTGTAGCGGGTCAGTATGTAGCAGAAAACCCAACGCTTGCTACTATGTTTACATTCAAAGGTGAAACAATTGCAATTATGCTTATTATTTATGGATTTATTGCTTCTGCATTGCCTGTTTGGTTATTACTTGCACCGCGTGATTATTTAAGTACGTTTTTAAAGATTGGAACAATTGTTGGTTTAGCGCTCGGTATCGTGATTGTTGCACCAGATTTACAAATGCCGGCAGTTTCACAATTTATTGATGGAACGGGCCCAGTATTTGCAGGGAATTTATTCCCATTCTTATTTATTACAATTGCTTGCGGAGCTGTATCTGGCTTCCATGCGCTTGTTTCTTCTGGTACGACCCCGAAAATGATAGAAAGGGAAGGACATGCACAGCCAATTGGTTACGGTGCTATGCTTATGGAATCATTTGTTGCAGCGATGGCAATGATTGCAGCTTGTGTACTAACGCCAGGTACATACTTTGCAATTAATAGCCCTCCGGCAGTCATTGGAACGGATGTAACACAGGCAGCACAAGTAATTAGTTCTTGGGGGTTTACTGTGACGCCAAATGAGCTGAAAGAATTGGCTGTAAACGTCGGAGAACAAACGATATTATCTCGTACAGGTGGGGCACCGACGTTCGCGATTGGGATGGCTCATATTTTCTCTCAAGTAATTGGCGGAAAAGCATTAATGGCATTTTGGTATCACTTTGCAATTTTATTTGAAGCGCTCTTCATTTTAACAACGATTGATGCAGGAACACGTGTTGGTCGGTTTATGATTCAAGACATTTTAGGGCACGTTTATAAACCATTTGCAAAAACAGATTCTATGCTTTCCAATATTGTTGCAACAACGCTGTGTGTTCTAGGATGGGGATATTTCTTATATCAAGGGGTAATTGATCCGCTTGGTGGTATCAATACGCTATGGCCGCTCTTTGGAATCGCAAATCAAATGTTAGCTGGGATTGCATTATTACTTGGAACGACTGTTTTGTTTAAAATGGGAAAAAAGGCATATGTTTGGGTGACACTCATTCCGACAACGTGGTTACTGATTGTTACAATGACAGCTGGCTATCAAAAGTTATTTCATGAAAATCCGAAAATTGGATTCCTCTCTCATGCAAAAGTGTTTCAAAGTGCACTAGATAAAGGGAAACTATTAGCACCGGCGAAAAACGTAGCACAAATGAAACAAATTATTTTTAATGATTATATTGACGCGACGCTTTGTGGAATTTTCATGCTTGTTGTAATCGCGGTACTGATATCGTCTATTAGAATATGGATACAAGTATTGAACAATAAAGCAACTCCATTAAAAGAAGCGGCGTATGTTCCACGCGATGAAAGCGAGGCACAGCACTATGCTTAAAACAATGATAAGCATGTGGAGATACCGAAAACAATTTATTAGTTTGCTTGTTGGTGTACCTAGCTATGAGAAGTATGTTGCTCATATGAAACAACAACATCCAAATGAAATGATATTATCTCGAAAACAATTTTTTGCCGAAGCGCAAGAAGCAAGATTTAATGCGAAGGGCGGTAAAATTTCGAGATGCTGTTAGAGAGAATATAGTAAAAAAGGGCGATATCTCGCTCTTTTTTTATGTTTCAAAGTTTCACGTGAAACATATAAAGAAAAGTTTGGGAATTGTAGGGGGATAATATACAAAAATAAATAGGAAAAGGGGTACAAAATGGATAGGGATGGAACTTTCATGTGAGTCTTCAAGTTGTAAAAAGACCAGGTATATTTTTATGCTAGATAATCTAGTTGTTAATACAACTATTATCCTTTCTTTTATTTTTGTTGGTATTGTAATGGGAACTTTAGGTGTTCTGCTTATGAAGTTTGGTGTCCATATTGAGGATGTGATGCTAGATTTACGCTATCTTTCTGTTATATTAGCTTTCATCATTATTTTAATTGTACGTTTATTGTTAACGAATTATTCGGTAGGTGCTTCAATCTATGTAGACTCACTGCAGCAATTTATTCAACTTGCAGATGATGCATTATACTCTTCCAACGAAATAGAAGAAATCAAGTGAGTGCTGTTTCATGAAAAATAAAGTCGTCACGTATGGACGACTTTATTTTAAATTTTAATCCCGCTATTCGCGGGCAGTAAGACCCCTACCATTGATTGAAGTTTCACTTTATACAAGCTCTTTTCCAGCTCCAAATTTACGATATGCACCGTGATGAGTTGGACCCACATATTCGTTTAGTTTGAATGAGTGGTGAATTGCAGCTGTAATAAACTCTTTTGCTACTTGCACAGCTTCTTTTACAGATTTTCCTTTTGCTAACTCTGCTGTAATTGCAGCAGCATATGTACAACCTGCACCGTGTGTGTATGTTGTTTCAATTTTTTCAGATTCTAAAATTTCAAATGTTTCTCCATCGTATAATAAATCGATTGCTTTTTCTGTTCCTAGCTTGCTGCCGCCTTTAATAAGTACATATTTTGTACCTAAAGCATGGATTTTTTCAGCAGCTTGCTTCATATCTTCAAGTGAGTTAATTTTTACACCGCTTAGTTGATACGCTTCAAATAAATTTGGTGTTACAATCAATGCTTTTGGAACAAGCACATCGCGTAAGCATTCGTTCGTTTCCGGGTGAAGCGCCTCGTCTGCCCCTTTACATACCATAACAGGGTCTACTACTACGTTTTGTAGATTATGTTTCTCAATTGTTTCAGCAACAAGTTCAATAATTTCAACAGATCCAAGCATACCTGTTTTTAATGCATCAACGCCAACGCCTTCAATTGTCGTTTCTAATTGTGGTTTCAATGTAGACGCTGGAATTGGGAACACATTATGTGCCCAACCGTTATGTGGATCCATTGTTACGATTGTTGTAAGAGCTGTCATACCATATACCCCAAGCTCTTGGAATGTTTTTAAGTCTGCTTGCATACCAGCGCCGCCGCTTGTATCAGATCCAGCAATTGTAAGTGCTTTGTTTAATGTCATTGTGAAAGCCCCCTCAAGTAATATAATGAAAACTACATTTTTATCCATTATATCAATGTTATGAATAACTACAAAGTGAAAAAGTTACTTGCATGTTTTAGAAGAGACTGAATTTGATACAATGAGAAATGAAAATATTGTATGTAGGAGTAGATATGATTAACGACACATTTAAGGCTGGTAGAGGATTTAACAGCAGAAGAAATTATTGCAGCAGGTCTTGAAAAAGCTGTTAAAGTAGCAAGTGCGTTCTAATTAACAAAACAAATGCTATTTAATAGAGCAGTACCAACACTATAAAAGTGCCGGTACTGTTTTTTTATCCCGCTATTCGTGGGCAGTAATACTCCCACCTCAAAATTCGGTGAAAACAAAGAAGATAGGTGGGAGATAAACTGCCCGTAAAAGCCCGATTGGTTCAACTAATAATCAGTGGGGAATGAAGAAAACCCCCACTGCTGGGAGTTTCACTTTATTTTATTATTTTATTTTTGTACCAGTTCTTCTTGTTCATTCTTATTATGATTCGGAAGTGGAAATACATTACCGATCATTGCAGCTCCAATCATTGGTAACAATAAATTAATTGGGAAGAACATGAGTAATAATAATGTCATAGCGATTGGTTTTCGTACTGCATAGCTTGAAATAGCTGTCGTTACAATAGCTACACAAGCAACTGGATCTAATGACGGTATGAGAGTTGCTATAGCATAGCCAATACTTGCACCAGAAAATACAATTGGAAAAATATGTCCGCCACGCCAACCTGTAGTTAAACAAACCGCGGTTATACACAACTTTAAAATCCCTGAAAGAGCCAGTATCCCAAATGATATTCCTGTCCATTCATTTACTAAGTCTTTTAATTGGTGTTCTCCTGAAAACAGTGTATACGGAAGTATAGTTCCTGCAATCCCTAAAAGGATACCACCTATAATCGCTAATGTTAGCTTATATTCTTGAAAAGGATGTACTATTTTTTCTAATATATGTTCGAATTGGAAATAACAGTATCCCACCCCAACACCTATAAAAATAAGAGGGAGAAAGGCAATCCATTCATGGAGTGCAAAAGATCCTTCTCCGAAATTAACAATAAAGGATCCTCGATTATCGAACTGACTGAGAAATAAATAAACAGTAAAACCAGCAAAAGTAGTAGCGAGATATACAATAGTCTTTTTCCCTTTAAAATTTTCAGTGAGTTGTGTATCCTCATGTTCTCTTGGAGCTAAATAACCGAATAGTGGTGCATTAAAAATAACACTTAAAGCAGCGCCAATCCCAAATTCTGTTAGTTCGTGCATTCCTTTTAAAGTAAATTTAAAGCGATCACCAACCCACGTACAAAGCCCACCTATAATCCCAACAAGTGCTGCTTCCGGTCCTAAGCTTGCGCCAAATACTAAAACAATAATAGCTGTTAACGTAGCTTTATGCACAAAATGGTACTCGATTCTACCTGTTTTCTGATATTCAGCCATGGTCTCTGGCATTAAACGAGGATATGTACCGAAATACTTCTGTGTCAGTCCGACAAGAACACCACCAATTACTGTTACACAAATTGTGTAATAAGAGGGTGATCCTAATTCTTTAGGTAAATATTCCCAAATAAACTGGATTCCAACATTTGTGATAACTAAAAATAACCAGACTATAGCACCAACTATAGCACCTAGAAATATACCGTACATGATGAGTAAATAGTGCATGTTTCTCCTAGTAGCCATTTTTTATGCCTCCTTTATGTTACATCCTATTATGAAAAAGTTAGAGATTCTGATACGAAAATAATTGGATAACTCATTCAATATGAATATTATCTTTTTTAAAGAGCTACTTATTCAAAGTATATTACAAAAATCAGCATCATTATTGTATGAAACCCTGAACTAGTCATAATTTTAATCATGTTTATACATATATTTTGATGCTTGCTAAAATTAAGTATAACTCTTTAATTTTACATAGTAAGTAAAGTTTTTGAAACGTTTTTTTTGTTTTTAGTATAGAATATCAATGTTTTTTTAATATAATTTAAAGTTTGAGAATGAACAAACGGATTGTTGTTATTTTTACAAAGATTCAGAAAAATAATTGACACTAGGAAATATTTGCTATAAAATCAACGGTAATTGCATAAGTCTTATCAAGAATAGGTGGAGGGACCGGGCCCTACGAAACCTTGGCAACAGCCGTAAAACGGAATTGTGCCAAATCCTGCAGGTATTTCCTGAACGATAAGAAAGGCGACATGTCGAGCGTTTATCTAAGCTGCTTCTTTCTTATTTAGGAAAGAAGCAGCTTTTTTTATGTTAAGAAAGAAAGGGGATTGAGGAATGAGTGATACAAGGGGAAAAGGCACAATTTGTGTACAAGGTGGTTATACGCCGAAAAATGGTGAACCGCGTGTTTTGCCGCTTTATCAAAGTACGACGTATAAATACGATACATCTGACGATTTAGCAGCTCTTTTTAATTTAGAGGCAGAAGGTTATATTTATACCCGTATTGGTAACCCAACGCTTGCGGCGTTTGAGCAGAAACTGACGGAGTTAGAAGGCGGAGTTGGTGCGGTTGCAACTGCATCTGGGCAGGCTGCAATTATGTTAGCGGTATTAAATATTTGCGGCAGCGGCGATCACCTACTTTGCTCATCAACAGTATACGGCGGTACATTTAATCTATTTGCAGTTAGTCTGCGGAAACTTGGCATTGAGGTTACCTTCTTTAATCCAAATTTAGCCGCTGATGAAATTGTTGCTCTCGCAAATGAGAAAACAAAGCTTGTGTATGCAGAATCGCTTGGAAATCCAGCGATGAATGTTCTTAATTTTAAAGAGCTTTCTGATGCAGCAAAAGAGCTTGAGGTGCCATTTATCGTCGACAATACGTTAGCGACGCCGTATTTATGTCATGCATTTGAACATGGTGCAAACATTGTCGTTCATTCTACAACGAAATATATTGATGGTCATGCAAGTTCACTTGGCGGTATTGTCATTGATGGCGGTAATTTCGATTGGAGCAAGTTTCCTGAATTTGTTGAACCAGATCCAAGTTATCATGGTGTGAGTTACGTCCAAAGATTTGGGCAGGCGGCATACATTGTGAAAGCTCGTGTACAGTTATTAAGAGACTATGGAAATTGTATGAGTCCATTCAATGCGTATGTAAGCAATATTGGCTTAGAAACATTGCATCTTCGTATGGAGCGTCATAGTCAAAATGCACTAGCTGTTGCACAGTGGCTATCTCAGCATGAACGCGTTGAGTGGGTCAATTATCCAGGACTTCAAGGTAATGAAAATTATGCATTGGCACAAAAATATTTACCGAAAGGTGCGAGCGGTGTTTTAACGTTTGGAGTAAAAGGCGGTATTGAATCCGCTAAGCAGTTTATTGCAAATGTGAAGCTCGCAGCATTGGTGACGCACGTGGCAGATGCAAGAACTTGTGTGATTCATCCTGCAAGCACGACGCATCGTCAGCTTACTGAAGAGCAGCAGCATCTGGCCGGTGTAACGCCTGATTTAATTCGGTTATCGGTTGGTATTGAAGATGCGGCGGATATTATTGCTGATTTAGCAGAAGCCCTTTCTGGAGGAAAACAGTATGCCGATCATCGTTGCTAAAGATTTACCCGCTCGTAAAGTATTACAAAATGAAAATATTTTCGTGATGACGAAAGAACGAGCAGAAACACAAGATATCCGTGCTTTGAAGATTGCTATTTTAAATTTAATGCCAACAAAGCAAGAAACTGAAACGCAGTTGCTTCGTTTAATTGGAAATACACCGCTTCAGCTCGATGTACATTTACTGCATATGGAATCTCATACATCAAGAAATGTGGCGCAGGAGCATTTAACAAGCTTCTATAAAACATTTCGGGATATTGAAGGGGAAAAATTTGACGGACTGATTATTACTGGCGCTCCGGTTGAAACACTTCCTTTTGAAGAGGTAGATTATTGGGAAGAATTGAAGCAAATTATGGACTATTCGAAGAAGCATGTTACATCGACGCTTCACGTTTGTTGGGGGGCACAAGCGGGGTTGTATTATCACTATGGTGTTCCGAAACATCCGCTTCAGCAAAAGATGTTTGGTGTGTTTGAGCATGAAGTGAAGCAGGAGCATGTGAAATTGTTACGCGGTTTTGATGAAAGCTTTTTTGCACCGCATTCTCGTCATACAGAAGTCCGTGCATCGGATATTCAAAAAGTGCAGGAACTTGATATGTTAGCGACATCTGAAGAAGCTGGTGTTCATCTCGTTATGAGTAAAGACGAAAAGCATATTTTTGTTCTTGGCCATAGTGAATACAGCTGCGAGACGTTAAAGCAAGAATATGAGCGTGATCAACAAAAGGGGCTCGATATTGCTATTCCAAAAAACTATTTTAGGCATGACAATCCATTGGAAAAGCCAGTGGTAAAATGGCGTAGCCATGGGAATCTACTATTTTCAAATTGGCTAAATTACTATGTATATCAAGAAACCCCTTATATTTTGTAAAGGAAACTATACAACACTTGGTAGCGTTTTCTTTGTAAGGAGTGCCTTTTATTATTCGGAATGTTCCAAATATATTGTTTTTTTGAATTTTACCTTATATAATGGCACCTAAATACAATTTTTAGAGGGGTGGACAATATTATGAACGAAATTCGAGTCGGCTTATTAGGTCTTGGAACTGTAGGAAGCGGTGTGGTGCGTATTATTGAAGATCATCAAGATCGTTTAGCGCATCAAATCGGTTGTCCTGTCAAAGTAGCAAAGGTGTTAGTACAAAACATAGAAAAAGAACGTGAGGTCCAATTAACCCCTACATTGTTAACGAAAAATCCAGATGAAATTATAAATAATCCAGATGTTGATGTTGTTATTGAGGTGATGGGCGGTGTAGAAGATGCGAAAGCATATATTTTACAAGCGCTGCAAAACGGAAAGCATGTTGTAACAGCAAATAAAGATTTAATGGCACTTCACGGTGCAGAACTTCTTACTGTGGCAAAAGCAAATCAAGCTGATTTGTTTTATGAAGCGAGTGTAGCAGGCGGTATTCCGATTTTGCGAAGCATTGTGGAAGGTCTCTCTTCTGATCGGATTACGAAAATGATGGGGATTGTGAACGGAACAACGAATTTTATTTTGACAAAAATGTCTGACGAAGGGAGAGCATACGAAGACGTGTTAAATGAAGCACAGCAACTGGGATTTGCAGAAGCAGATCCAACATCGGACGTTGAAGGGTTAGATGCGGCTCGAAAGATGACGATCTTAGCGACACTAGGCTTTTCTACAAATGTAGAACTTCATGATGTGAATGTAAAAGGGATTACATCCATTACGGAGGAGGATATTACATATAGTAAGAGCTTAGGCTATACAATTAAGTTAATCGGCGTAGCGAAGCGTGATGGTGAGAAGTTAGAGGTGACAGTAGAACCAACACTGCTGCCAAATGCGCACCCGCTTGCAGCTGTTCAAAATGAATATAATGCCGTATATGTATACGGCGAAGCGGTAGGAGAAACAATGTTTTACGGACCAGGTGCAGGAAGTTTACCAACAGCAACAGCTGTTGTATCTGACTTAGTTGCAGTTATGAAAAATGTACGCCTCGGTGTAACAGGGAATAGTGCTGTGACTCCGCAATATGAGAAAGTGTTAAAAGAGGAAGACGAAATTTATGTGAAGAAGTTTCTACGCCTTCATGTGAAAGATGAGGTAGGTGTGTTTGCAAAAATTACATCTCTGTTCTCTGAACGCGGTGTAAGCTTCGAAAAGATTATTCAAATGCCATTACAAGAGAAAGGAGCGGCTGAGATTGTCATCGTTACACATCGCGCATCCCTTGCAGATTATGCGTATATTTTAGAAACGCTAGAAACGTATGAAGAAGTGGCTTGCGTGAAAGCGAATTACCGTATTGAAGGAGATGCTCGCTAATGTGGAACGGACTACTTGCTGCTTATAAAGAATATTTACCGATTACTAATCAGACGCCGGCCCTTTCGTTATCAGAAGGAAATACACCACTTGTTTTATTAGAAAACCTTTCAGAAAAATGGGGTGTTTCTGTTTATGCGAAAGTAGAAGGGGCAAACCCGACTGGTTCCTTTAAAGATCGCGGGATGGTTATGGCAGTAGCGAAGGCAAAGGAAGCTGGCAGCAAAACGGTTATTTGTGCTTCAACAGGAAATACATCTGCGTCTGCGGCTGCTTATGCAGCGCGCGCAGGTTTATCTTGTATTGTTATGATTCCGAACGGAAAAATTGCATACGGTAAGTTGGCTCAGGCAGTGATGTACGGAGCTGAGATTATTAGTATTGACGGGAACTTTGACCATGCTCTGCAAATGGTGCGGAAGCTGAGCGACTCATCGCCCATTACACTTGTGAATTCAGTGAATCCGTATCGCATTGAAGGGCAAAAAACAGCAGCATTTGAAATTTGTGATGCACTTGGAAAAGCGCCTGATATTTTAGCCATTCCAGTTGGGAATGCGGGCAATATTACAGCATACTGGAAAGGGTTTACAGAGTATAACGAAAAGCATAGTACGGGTTTACCGGAAATGCGCGGCTTTGAAGCGGAAGGAGCGGCAGCGATTGTACGCGGATATAAAATTGAAGATCCTGAGACAGTTGCCACTGCAATACGCATCGGTAACCCTGCAAGCTGGGATAAAGCCGTTGCAGCTGCCCGTGATTCAAATGGAAAAATTGATGAGGTAACAGATGCAGAAATTCTTCAGGCATATGAATGGCTTGCTAAGTATGAAGGGATTTTTGCAGAGCCTGCTTCTTGTGCGTCGCTTGCTGGTATTTATAAGCAAGTACAAACAGGAAAAATAACAAAGGGAAGTAAAATTGTTGCTGTTTTAACAGGAAATGGTTTAAAAGATCCTAATATTGCAATTGATACGAAAAAAATTCAGCCGCTTGTTTTGCCAAATGATGAAAAGGTTGTGTTTGAACACATTCAAGGAGCTGTCCTGCGATGAAGGCAGCTCCCATGTTTACAATTCGTGTGCCTGCCAGTACAGCAAATCTTGGGCCAGGCTTTGATTCAATTGGCCTTGCGGTAAGTAAATATTTAACGGTAGATGTATTTTCGCATTACAGATGGGAGTGCAAGGCCAAAACACCACTTCTTCAAGGTGTTCCAGAAGATGAGAATAATTTACTGATTGAGACTGCTAGGGGAATAGCCGCTCGTTATAATAAGGAGCTTCCATATTGTAGTCTCTATCTCGATAGTGATATTCCATTAGCAAGAGGACTTGGAAGCAGTGCCTCGGCAATTATTGCTGGGATTGAACTTGCCGATCAGCTCTGTGATTTGCATTTATCTAGCAGAGAAAAGCTATTGATTGCAACGGAAATAGAAGGACATATCGATAATGTTGGAGCTGCGTTATATGGTGGACTTATAATAGGAACGTATGATGGAAAAGATATTGCATTTTTGTCACAGCCTATTCATGATGTAGAACTTGTTGCAGTTATTCCTTCATATGAACTCAAAACAGTTCATTCAAGAGACGTGCTTCCGAGTAAGTTATCGTATATGGACGGCATTCGCGGCAGTGGTGTTGCCAATGTACTTGTAGCAGCTTTATGTAAAGAGGATTGGGTGCTTGCTGGAGAAATGATGAAACAGGATATGTTTCATGAACCGTACCGTAAGCAGCTTGTTCCTGAATTACAAAAACTTCATGAATTAGAGCATGAGAATGTATATGGTGTTTCTTTAAGCGGTGCCGGACCAACTGTGCTTTGTTATGTGAAAAAAGGAAGTGCTCAAGAAGTGAAGGTATGGCTGCAATCTATTTTCAGTCATTGCGTGGTAGAAACGCTTCAAGTTGTAAACGAAGGGGTTCATATTATATACGAACAACAAAAGCCCATTGAAAGCATATAGCTTTCAATGGGCTTCTTGCGTACGACTACTTTGTAAGATTTTTGTACCAATTTGAATAAATGTTTGAATGAGCCAGCCTGTTGTAAAAGATAGAATAATGGTACCAAAATAAATAGGCCCATGTAGCATGAAACTACCAGCTAAAAATAGACAAGCTAGAGAAATTTCTGTTTTCTGAAAGGACCACTTTGTTTTTTCAGAGATTGTTAAAACAAATGCTTCTTGCGGCGCAGTGCCAAGCTGTGATGAAACATAAATACCGATACCTGCGCCGACAGATACATTTCCGCATATAAGTGTTATATAATTTGGAAGAGCTCGAATGCCATCCATTATAAATGCAACGGAGCCAATCATATCAACAAAAACGGAGATTAGCACCATCGTTACGATTGTACCAATTGTAATGCGCTTTCGGTTCATATACAGTACGATAAGGGTAAAGATAAGATTGATAATAAACATCCAAGATCCGATGCTTAAACCAAAATTTTGATATAAAGCAATGAAAAGCGAATCATACGGACTAAGACCAAATGAAGTAATCGTTGTCATCATATTTATACCGAGAGAGAGTAGCAGTAATCCACCTATAAAAAAGATATACTCTAGCTTAATTTTCATAATGAAACACAAATCCTTTCTTAATAAGCTTGCTAGCAAAGGATATAATGTGAAAAGCTTACCAGGTCAAGGGGTACATTTCTAAAATTTTTTTGTATGCGATAATATGAATGATGGGAAGGAGGATTTTATTATGCCAAATATAAAAAAAATCGCAGAAATGGCAGGTGTCTCAATTTCTACCGTTTCACGCGTTTTAAATAATCATCCGTATGTAAATGAGCAAAAACGAAAAGAGATATTAGCAATTATCGAAAAGTTAAATTATACGCAAAATTCGAATGCCATCCATTTAGTAAGAGGGAAAACGAATGTTATTGGTGTTCTCCTTCCGTTTGTAAACAATCAATATTACAGTGCAATTATAGAAGGCATTTCAAGAGAGGCCGCAAAACATAATTACAATATGATGCTTTGTCAAACAGGTTATAGTGCTGATAAAGAAATAGAAATTTTGAATATGTTAAAGATGAAAAAGTTAGATGGAGTCATAATATGTTCGAAAATCAATGATTGTCAGGAGATCGAGAAGTACGCAAAGTTTGGTCCAATTGTGACGTGTGAAGATACGATATCAAATACAATTTCTAGTATTCATATTGATCACTACAAAACGTTTGCATTAGGAATGGAGTATTTAATAGAAAAGGGACATAAACGAATTGGATACTGCGTTGGACGAAGTAATAGTTTCAACAGTCAAAATCGAAAGCAAGCGTACTTGGACGCTTTATCATCTATCCATGTTATGCCGAAAGAGGAGTGGGAGTTTGTAGATTGTTTTACAATAGAGGACGGGAAACGTGTTGTTCAATCACTGCTTCATATGAAAGAGCGTCCAACCGCTCTTCTTGTATCTTGTAATCATATTGCATCTGGTATTGTAACAGCCGCCCAAAAAAGCGGCCTTTCTATTCCAGATGATATCACGATTATTGGTTGTGATGATCAGCAAGTTGCAGAGATACTAGATATTACAACAATTGCTCATTCGAGTGTGGAGGTTGGTGCAGGTGCGTTTACAATTTTGCATGACCAAATTACGAGTAGAGAAAAAGAAGTAAAAAGAATTGAGTTATTTGCGAAATTAACGGAAAGACTTACAACATAAGGAATAAAGTGAAAAGCACAATCTGGATTAAAATGATTGTGCTTTTTTCATAGGCTGATGAAAATCGCTTTTCGAATTTCCATTTGGTATAATATGGTCAATCTATAAGGGGATAAAGGGGTTTTAGGATGAGATCGAAATTTGTGAAAGCTATTTTATTTGTTACACTGGCATCTTTTTGTTTATTTGCTTACGGCTTTATTGCCGGTGTAAATGATGTTCTAAATCCGAAAGTCTCTAAGTTAACTCCCGCTGTGCCAAAAGAAGCAAAAGGGAAACAACAAAAAGGAACGTTACAAATTGTTAGTTTAGGTGATTCTTTAACGCGCGGTGTTGGAGATAAAGAAGGCATTGGATATATTGGACGTATGAAGAATGAATTGCAAACGAAATACAAACAAAAGGTAGCGCTTACAAATTTAGCGGTGAGCGGTGCAAAAATGCCTGATTTACTGAAACAAATGGAAAGCAGCGGCGCCGAGTATGCAATCAAGAAAGCTGATGTGCTTGTTTTGACAATTGGAGGAAATGACTTATTTCCAGGGTGGGAATCGCTTGGGAATCTTGATTTAACGACGTATCGCCCTGATACAGTAACATTTCAAAATAATGCGAAGCAAATTTTATCCAAGCTGCGGCAATTAAATCCAAACAGCCCAATTTTCTGGATTGGTTTGTATAATCCATTTGAAGATGTAGAAGAGCTAAAAGGCTCGTCTCCAATTGTTATTGATTGGAATGCGTCATTAGAAAAAATTGCACTCGATTATCCAAACGTATATGTTGTCCCGACATTTGATATGTTCCAAAATCGTGGTAAGGATTTATTATATTCTGATCACTTTCACCCGAATGAAACAGGCTATACATTCATAGCGGATCGGTTATTACAAAATGTTGTGAGTAAATTAAAGCTTACTGGGGGTGAAGAGAAATGACGACGGTACTATCTGCACGAAATTTAAAAAAAGTAATTAAGAAAAAAACGCTTGTTGAAAATGTATCGTTTGATATACAACAAGGAGAAGTATTTGGTTTTTTGGGGCCAAACGGAGCGGGGAAAACAACAACGATTCGTATGCTTGTCGGTCTTATTCAAGCAACAGAGGGAACAATTTCAATCGGTGATTATGATATAAAAGAAGATTTTCGCGGGGCGATGAGGCAAATTGGGAGTATCGTTGAAAACCCTGAATTGTATACATATTTGACTGGCTTTGAGAATTTAAAGCAATTTGCTCGCATGCTGGGCGGGATTTCTGATGAGCGTATTATAGAAATTGCAAAAATGGTACATCTTCATGAACGCATTCACGATAAGGTGAAAACATATTCACTTGGAATGAAGCAACGTCTTGGGATTGCACAAGCTCTTCTTGGGAATCCGAAACTCCTTATATTAGATGAACCGACGAATGGGCTCGATCCGGCTGGTATTCGAGAACTTCGTGAATTTGTGCATACACTTGTGAAAGAGGAAAACATGAGCGTATTCATCTCCAGCCATTTGTTAAGTGAAGTGCAAATGATTTGTGACCGGGTTGCGATTATTAATAAGGGGAAAGTGATTACGGTAGCAAGGGTTGAAGAATTAGTGAAGCAAGCGAGTGGCCGTATGGAGTGGATTGTTACACCGCTTGAAAAAGCAAAGACAGTGCTTGAAGAATCTGGTGAAGTGACAGAACTTGTAATAGAAGAAGGGCGATTATTATGCCGGATGAATCAAGAGCGTGTAAGTTTTTGCAATAAGAAATTAGTAGAGCACGATGTAGACGTTCATAGTGTAAAAGAAATTGTATTTACATTAGAAGATTTATTTATGGAACTGACAAAGGGGGAGCAACATGCGTGAATTTGCGAACCTCGTCTATAATGAGGCGGAGAAAATATATCGAAAGAAGCGCATCTTAGTAGTCATGCTCATTTTGGCGATATTAATTCCAATTTTTGTGTATGCGCAGTATCGGGAAGTGCAGACGACTATAAAACGTCTTGGTACAAGTGATTGGAAAGTATCGTTGCAGCAGCAAATTGTTGATTCGCAAAATCGTTTAAATAGCTCGCGTCTACCGGAAGAATGGAAAGACTGGCTAAAAGTAAGGATAGAACAGCAACAATATTATTTAGATCATAATATTAATCCAATTGCTCCAGGAGCACCGACTTTTGTACGTTTATTTATTGAACAAGGAATTACGTTATTTATTCCGCTTCTCGTCATGATTGTAGCAATTGATATCGTATCGGGAGAACGGAGCGATGGAACGATGAAAATGCTCCTTACTCGGCCAATTCGGCGCTGGAAAATTCTTTTAAGTAAATACGTGACGATGGTGCTGTTTATTTCGCTCATTTTATTACTTGTTGGTGTTATTTCTTATGTAATATCAGGAATTGTATTTGGTTATTCGGGATGGAGTTTACCGGTGCTGACAGGGTTTGTTACTGAAAAGGATACGTTAAACACAAACTTTGTTCATCTTATTCCGCAGTGGCAATATATTATTATGGCTTACGGGCTTGCTTGGTTTGTTGCGGTTGTCGTCGGCACAATCTCATTTATGGTTTCCGTACTGATTCGCAATACACCGGCTGGCATGGGAGTTATGCTGGCAGCATTAATTGCGGGAGGTATCTTAAATAATTTTGCAACGTCTTGGGAAGGTGCAAAATATATTTTTAGTGTCAATTTATCGTTAACGGATTACTTATCAGGACAGTTACCAGCACTGCAAGGATTATCGATGAGCTTTTCATTACTTAATCTAACAATTTGGGCAGTTGTATCGCTCATTATTGCTTTTGCAGTATTTACAAAACAAGATATGGTCAATTAATACAATAGGAAGTGAAAAAATGGAACAAATACTAAAGAATGATTGGGCACCGTTGCTCGCACCTGAATTTGAGAAACCATACTATCAACAATTACAATTATTTTTAAAAGAAGAATATCATACACATGTTGTATATCCAAAGCAGGAGGATATTTTTAATGCTTTGCATTATACAAGCTATCAAGATACGAAGGTACTTATTTTAGGACAAGATCCATATCATGGGCCAGATCAAGCGCACGGTTTAAGTTTTTCGGTGCAACCTGGCGTACGTACGCCGCCGTCACTGCAAAACATGTATAAAGAATTACTGGATGACCTTGGCTATCCAATCCCGAATAACGGCTATTTAGTAAAATGGGCAGAGCAAGGTGTGCTTTTACTAAATACTGTATTAACTGTACGTCAAGGAGAAGCCAATTCCCATAAAGGAAAAGGGTGGGAAGTTTTCACAGATCGCATTATTGAATTGTTAAATGAACGTGAGAAACCAGTTATCTTTGTGTTATGGGGACGACCTGCTCAGGCAAAGAAAAAGCTCATTACGAATCCAAACCATCATATTATTGAATCTGTTCATCCAAGCCCATTATCAGCACGCCGAGGGTTCTTTGGCAGCAAACCATTTTCAAAAATAAACAACTTGTTAGTAAAACAAGGAGAACAGGAGATTGATTGGCAAATTCCGAACCTCTAAATAAGAGTTCTTTCATTTAGAGATTTATACATTTAAAAAACAGACCACTACATATGTAGCGGTCTGTTTTTATTTATTTTCTTCTTTTTTTAATTTCGCATCTAGTACGAACGTACCAAATGGAATAACAGATGCAACAAGCGCACCAAATGCCCATGACTTTGATTTATGATGAATAGTGGTTACTTGAAAGACAGCGTAGATGAATAGTATAAACAAGACACCATGTGCCATACCTGCTACAGTAACGGCTTTTGCAAAACCTGCAAAATATTTCAGCGGCATTGCGATGAATAGAAGGATGAGAAAAGAAATTCCTTCAAGTACTCCAATAACTCTTAAACGTCCAATCGGTGTTGATAACATAAAATGACCTCCTTATAAGCCTGTCTATGATAAATTTGTATTCTTTTTGTGAATAAAATAGCCTATTTTATTCCATTATAATCGAAAATAAACTTTACACTACAAGAATAGTGCAAAGTTCAAAATATCTTCACAAGCTGCTAAAAATAAAAGATAAATCCCGCTGAAATATTTGACTTCAGCGGGATTTTATAGACGATTGGTTTAACTAATCTTCAGCGAGCAAGTTATTCTATACAAGCACTTCGCTGTTTAATACAAATTGTTCTACGACTTTTGCAACACCGTCATTCATGTTTGTGTCTGTTACATGATTAGCAATGGCTTTAATGTCATCAGGTGCATTGCCCATTGCAACGCCAAGGCCAGCAAATTCAATCATTGCTAGGTCATTGTAGCTATCGCCCATTGCGATAACTTCTTCACGTTGAATACCAAGTTTTTGGATGAGTTGGTTTAAGCTTGTGCCCTTTGTTACGCCAGCCTCTGTAAATTCTAAGAAGAATGGCTTTGAGCGCATAACACTTAATTGTCCTTCAAATTCTTGTTGTAATTTTTTTTCAACCTCTACAAGGCGTTCTGGTGCTTCCATCATTAATACTTTCACAACAGGTTCTTTCACTGTATCTACAAAACTATCAATTTCAATAATTGGCATACCCGTAATATGAGCTTCAACTTCTGTATATTGATTATTTTCTTCTGTTACAATGTCATCGCCGATATACGTATGAATCCAAACATCCTCATGCTGGCTTGTTTTATATAAATTATGAACGGTTTCAGGTGATAACGTACTGCTAAATAATTCCTCATTTGTTTTGCAGTTAATAATTTTTGCGCCGTTAAACGATAAAATAAAACTTCCGTATTCTTCTAAACGAAGTTCTTTTGCAATCGCCCACATCGCAAATGTTGGGCGGCCAGAAGCTAGTACGACTTTCACGCCGCACTCTTGTGCTTTCATCAGCGCTTCTTTTGTACGCGGTGAAATGGTATGGTCATCGCGAAGTAATGTATCATCTAAATCTAGTACAATCATTTTATAAGACATTTGAATGGTCCTTCCTATATGGATTTAACATAAGTTATAAGACATCGAACTTCTTTGTTAATGGAATCGATTCCGTGCGCATTCATATACGAGCAGAAGAATCTTGTCTGCTCGTATATGTCTCTATTATCGTAACAATACTTAAAATAGACTGCAATGCTTGAAGTTTGCCAATTTGGTTTACATTTTGTGTCGATTGGCTCAACTAACCCTCAGTGGGGGAGGAAGAACCCCACACTGAGGGAAGTTTCACTTTACGATGCTTGTTTGTCTGTTGAACGAGAAAATAATACTTCTAGTATAATTGCCATTACAGAACCGAGTACAAGGCCGTTGCTTAAAAAGGATGCAAGAAACGGTGGAAGTGAAGAAAAGGATTCTGATGGGATGAACATGACACCAATCCCGGTAAAGAGAGCAAGACCGGAAACTTTGAATAAGCGTTCTTTATCTTTCACAGTTTCATATTCTCGAAAAGCTAGCCCAATCATACTTGCAAATACAGGATAAATAGCTGCATAACCAACAGCTACTGGAATCGCTGCAAAGAAAGATGTAACTTTCGGAAATAGGCTAATGAGAATAATAAAGGTTGAACCTAGAATAAACGGTAATCGTTTATAAATATTTGTTGTTGAAATAAAACCAGCTGATCCAGAAATAGCAACAGGCCCAATTGCTGAAAAAAGGCCCCCCAGAAGCTGGTTGATGCCAGTAATAACCCCTGCTTGTTTAAATCGATTTTGTATTGGGGTTTCTTCATGTTTTGAAACGACTTGTTGCACAACGCGAATACTTGCTAACATGTTTGTAAGCAGTAGTAGTGTTACGAAAACAACCGTAATGACCATATTCCATTCTACGCGGGGCATACCGAAAACAAAGATAGAAGGAAGATGGATGATATCATTTACTGGTGTAATCGGATTAGAGAGTCCGAAGTAAGCAAATAGAATCCAGCCGATTACGATACTACATAAAACAGAATATTGTCCCAGAACAGGTAGCTTCATAATAAAGAATGATAGTAAAATAACGATGAGAGAAAGAAGAAGTACTTTTCCTTGTATTTCTTTATGCTGTCCATCAAGTCCAAACATTCCTTTCAAAAAGGAGCCGCTTAGCTGGGCAACGAGAAGAAATAAATATGTTCCGACGACAGTTGGTGTAAAATAGCGCACGAGCTTATCGATAAGTCCAAATACACTAAGAAGGATACAAATGAGACCGCTTAGTAAAAAAGAATATTGTAATACACGAAGTGTTTCACCACTTGACCCGAATAACGTAATTCCGAGGCTTGCGTATAACGAAAATATACCCCACCAAAGTCCAGCAGGCCCTTCTTGAATTGGCAAGCGATGTCCAAATACAGCTTGTAATATGCCGGCAAAGCCAAGAACAAATAATGTTCGTTGTACAAAAGCGATAGCCTCTGCCCCTTCAAGTCCGTAATTAGCAGCAACGCTAATCGGAACAATAAGACTACCGGCTAAAATAAATAATGCCCATTGCAAGGCAGAAAGAAAAGTTTTCATCTTATCGACCTCTTTCTTGTATTCCGTTTCTAGTATATATGTATTTGATTTGTTGTGGCAAAGATTGAACATAGAGAAAAGAGATGAAAGAATATCATGAGTGCACGTAAACAATTGATTATTGCAATTATATGTATGTGTTTCGTTGTAATTGTTGGAACAATCGGGTTTATGATAATAGAAGAGATTAGTATGTTTCAAGCATTTTGGATGACAATGATTACTGTATTAACAGTTGGATATGGAGATGCCGTCCCATTAACGAAAGCAGGAAAGATTTTTGCCCTTTTAATTATTCCACTTGGTGTCGGTATTGTGACGTATGCAATTGGGGTAGTAGCAGCTATGATTGTCGAGGGAAATTTATTTCAAGCGATGCGGAGGAAGAAGATGGAGAAACAAATTGCAGAAATAAAAGATCATATTATTGTGTGCGGGTGCGGCAGGGTTGGTTTGCAAGTTGTGCAAGAATTACGAGAAAAAAACATTCCGTTTATTGTTGTTGATAGAGAAGAGTCTGTATTAGTAGAGCAAAAGCTTTTATATGTACACGGCGATGCAACAGAAGATGGGGTGTTACATAAAGCTGGTATTACGAGGGCAATTGGTTTAGTGGCAATCGTTGCCAGTGATGCAGAAAATGTGTTTATTACATTAACTGCAAGGGGCCTAAATGCGAATATTAAAATCATAGCTCGGGCAGAAAAACAAGAATCGGAAGAGAAGCTAAGACGCGCTGGCGCGAATAAAGTTATTAATCCATCCAGTATGGCGGGAATTCATATTGCAAAAGGCATTACAAATCCTTTAACGGTTAATTATATAGATACAGTGTTATATGGAACAGAGCAGAATTTTGCTATTGAAGAAATTGAAATGGCTGCAGGGTCATCCTTAATTGGGAAAACATTAATAGAAGGAAATGTAAGAAATCGTTTTGATGTTACGATTTTAGCGATTTTGCGAGATGGTCATATTATTCATAACCCAACAGGGGCGGAAAAGTTGGCAGAACGTGATATGATAATAGTATTTGGTCCAGTAGAGAAATTGGAGCAATTTGAGAAAGAATTACAATACATGAGGTGATAAAGAATGCAAATATCTAGCGATAAGATTTTGAATAAAATGGCAAGCGAAATTGCAAAAGCGAAAGGAAGCGAATCACATAAAACGAAAGAACATCTTCTAGTTGTTCGTGCATTATGCGATTTATTGCTTGAAGAACAGACGGAAGTTCCTGCGTATGTTGAGCCGAAAATACAAACACATGTTATAGCGCCGCAAATGCCGGTTCAGCCAATTGCTTCGTTTTCAGGAGAGCCTGTATATATAAAAGAAGACGATGCAAATGGAAACTCTCTTTTTGATTTTTAAGAGTTAAATAGTTGGATTATGTGTAAAAAATTTTTTATTATAAAAATAAAAAGGGGAATTCCAATGAAAATTTTCTTCTTATTAGGTTGTATTGCAGCTGCACTAGCTGTTGCACTCGGTGCATTTGGAGCGCATGGACTTGAAGGGAAAATCTCTGCGAAAATGTTAGATGTGTGGAAAACAGGTGTTACGTATCAAATGTTTCATGCAGGTGGATTATTTGTTGTAGCTTTGTTAATGGACAAGATTCAATCTTCTCTTGTAAGCGCAGCAGGCTGGTGTATGGTGGCAGGTATTATTATGTTTTCCGGAAGCTTATACGCATTAAGTACAACTGGTATGAAATTTTTTGGTCCAATCACTCCGCTTGGCGGCGTAGCATTTATTGTAGGCTGGGTTTTATTAGGAACTGCGGTCGTAAAAGGATTATAAAGTGAAACTTCTTCTTGGGAAACGTTTTTCTTCCCAAGAGGTTAGTTGAACCAATCGGGCCCTTACAGATGGTTTGTACTTACTTCCTTATCTAACCTCTTACCAGCTGTTTGGGCGGGATAAAAATAAAACAAAAGCTGGCATTTGCCAGCTTTTTCTTATCATCTTGGAGGGTAAGTTGCTGGTTGTTGTCCTGGGAAGTAGGTGATTTCTCCAGGAAATTCTACATAGTCAAGATAGATCATAAGTAGTAAATAACGTTTTCCGGACTTAGGTTCACTTACAATGATATGATCGCGTCCTGCAGCCTCAATGATGCCTGTATAGGATTGTGTACCAAGTGTGCTGCCGCGCTCATATGTCATGAAAAAAGTCGCTGGTTTTCCTTTGTTTAAACGAAGGATATTTTCAATATACGATTGCTCAAGTGGAAGCATGCCTTGAGAAGCGGCAATTTGCGCTTGAGTAGGTTGCGGCGTTTGTGGCATTTGCATTTGTTGTCCTGGTTGCCCTGGTTGCCCTGGTTGCGGCTGCATATATCCACCAGATGGTTGATAAAATCCTCCCCCATAGTATGGGTTTTGTTGCTGTGCCATACAAAATCCCTCCTCTTTTCAATTCACTAATATACACCTGGACAGGCTTCACCAGTTGGTTGGAAAAAGCAATGGTTTTTAAAACGACCAGAATTTTCTTGATTAAACCAAGTTGGCGGACAATCACCTGGTGGTCGGAAAAACCATAAAGAAAAATTAGCAGGCCAAAAGCGTTCACCTTGAACTGTGCGTCTTGCCAAAGCGACATCACTTTCACGAGCACGCTGATAAAAGTAACCTTTTTGCGTCGCCTCAAACCCACCAGGACTTTGAAATACCATTTGACGAAGGTTTCGAATCTTTTTAAAGTCTAAGCAATTCCCTCTTACGCGATTGACGCCGACATTTCCAACCAAAAGCATTCCTTTAGGCCCTTCTCCTTCTGCTTCTGCCCGCATTAACCTTGCGAGTAGTCTTAATTCTTCATCTGTATAGGCAATAACACCCATCTCTTTCACCTCTCTTATTACTCTGCTAGAGAAAAGAAAGTGTAGAACAATCACTAATTCATAGGTATGAAAAAAAAGGAGCAGATATGACAACTAAGCCATGTTTTGTGATGAGGGATAATCTTTAGTTTGATTGAGGGTTGATTCAACTGAGAGTGTTAGCAGGGTATAAAAAAAGGAACGAAAAATCGTTCCTTTTTAGCTTATACATGTAAAAATTTTGCGACCTTCTCGCTTGGTAAAATGTTTCCAATGAAAAATGTTCCAAACTCACCGTAACGTGCACTTACTTCATCAAAGCGCATTTCGTATACAAGTTTCTTAAATTGAAGAACATCATCAGCGAATAATGTTACGCCCCATTCATAATCATCAAAACCTACAGAGCCAGTAATGATTTGACGTACTTTTCCTGCATATTGACGACCGATTTTGCCGTGGCTATACATTAATTTTTTACGCTCTTCCATCGGTAACATGTACCAGTTATCATCACCTTGGCGGCGCTTGTCCATTGGATAGAAGCAAACGTGATTTGCTTTTGGTAATGTTGGGTATAGACGCGCAAGAATTTGTGGATTTTGGTACGGATCTTCTTCAGCAGGAAGATAGTTACTTAACTCCACAACAGATACGTAAGAGTATGTAGGAAGCATATACTCTGCTAATGTTGTTTTATTGAATTCTGCTTCAATTTCATTTAATTCTTCCATTGTTGGACGTAAAATCATGAACATGATATCAGCCTTTTGTCCAACGATTGTATACATTGCATGGCTACCTTGTTTTGCAGTTTCTGTTTTGTTCCATTTTTCAACGATGTTGAAAAATTCGAACATTGCTTGCTGACGTTCGTCACTAGATAATGTTTTCCATGCCGCCCAGTCCATAGAACGGAAATCGTGTAAACAATACCAACCATCTAACGTTTTTGCTGCTTCACTCATTAGATTCACCTCGAATAGTCAAGTTTTACACGTTAACTATATCATATATAGATGAAAAAGCATGTATCGGAATCTTGGAAGCACAAAATTGTCACATTTCATGGCGGAATTTTAAGAAAATATAATCATTTTTATTTTGCCTATTTTTTAGAAGCAATAAGTTTAAAATATAGATAAAAAGCGGTATTCTTAAATATGGATTTGAATTTGTAGGAGGGTTATTCGTGAGCAATTTATTTACAACAGTAAAAGAAAAAGTTCAAGGGAAAGGCGTTTCTATCGTACTTCCTGAAGGAACTGATGAAAGAATTTTAGGCGCTGCAGAGCGTTTAGCAAAAGAAGAATTAGTAAAACCAATCTTAGTTGGTAATAAAGAAGAAATTAGCGCGAAAGCTGCTAGCATGAACTTAACATTAGCAGGTGTTGATATTTATGACCCAGCTACATACGAAGAAATGGATGCAATGGTAGCATCTTTCGTTGAACGCCGTAAAGGTAAAGCAACAGAAGAAGCTGCTCGTGAAATCTTAAAAGACGAAAACTATTTCGGTACTATGCTTGTATACATGGGAAAAGCACAAGGCTTAGTAAGCGGTGCAGCTCATTCTACAGCTGATACAGTTCGTCCAGCACTTCAAATCATTAAAACAAAACCAGGCGTTACAAAAACTTCTGGCGTATTTATCATGGTACGTGAAGAAGAGAAATATGTATTCGCTGACTGTGCAATCAACATTGCTCCAAACAGCCAAGATTTAGCTGAAATTGGTATTGAAAGTGCAAAAACAGCTGAATTATTCGGCATCGATCCACGCGTTGCAATGTTAAGCTTCTCTACAAAGGGTTCTGCGAAATCTCCAGAAACAGAGAAAGTTGTAGAAGCAACTCGCATCGCGAAAGAAATGGCTCCTGAGTTAACATTAGACGGTGAGTTCCAATTTGACGCTGCATTCGTACCATCTGTAGCAGAAAAGAAAGCACCAGGCTCTGTTATTAAAGGTGATGCTAACGTATTCGTATTCCCAAGCTTAGAAGCTGGTAATATCGGCTACAAAATTGCACAACGCTTAGGTAACTTCGAAGCAGTGGGACCAATCTTACAAGGCTTAAACATGCCAGTAAATGATTTATCTCGTGGTTGTAACGAAGAAGAAGTGTACAAGTTAGCTCTAATTACAGCAGCTCAAGCACTATAATTATGAAAAAAGCCCCGCATTTGCGGGGCTTTTTAGTTTTCTAATCCAAGTGATTTATTGTTTCGATCAATAATGCGCTGTAAGTGATGTTCGTATAATGGTACTTCGTCTATTGTAAGCTGTGACGGTGTTAACTGCGGTGTGAAATGCTGTAATGTTTGTAAAAGTCGCATCATCAAATCTTGTACGGTAATGTCTTTACCAAGTAGTTCTGATAAGGAAGCCATCGTACTTGGAACGATTTCGGGATAGGTAAACTTTGTTTCTTCTCCTTGAATAGCTAAGTTATAAAAATCACGAACAAGTGCAGCGCGTTCTGAACCGCTATTTGTGGCACATAAATAAATTTGTACAGCAACGCCTCCACGAATGCGGCGCTGTGAAATACCAGCAAACTTTTTATCGTCAATGCTTAAATCATAGCTGCCAGGACAGTAAGAGCCGACGATTTCTTTTGCTTCAATATTGACATCATAATCTTTTAGCATTTCTTTAATTAAATGCCACATTGTATCATAGCCAAGATCGATATCAATGCCTTTTTCTGTTTCTTGGAATAGAAGAGAGACGTTCAGAACACCCTCATCTAACACAACAGCGAGCCCGCCTGAATTGCGGACAATGGCATTGAAACCTTTACTTTTTAAAAATTCAATTCCCTGTTTTAAATAAGGTAATCGTGTATCTTGAATGCCAAGAACAATTGTATTGTGATGAACCCAAGAGCGCATTGTTGCAGCAGATGTACCGTTTCCGACTGTTGTACATAACGTATCATCCATTGCGAAAGACTGCAGCGCATGGAATTGCGGACCTAAGCTTGATTGATCAACAATGCGCCACTCTGGTTGAGATAGAATCGAACGAGAATCGCTCATGT
Organism: Bacillus sp. GB_SG_008; assembly: GCF_052038115.1. NCBI lineage: Bacteria > Bacillati > Bacillota > Bacilli > Caryophanales > Bacillaceae > Bacillus > Bacillus sp. GB_SG_008. Next base: position 98,782 of record NZ_JBPZSK010000002.1, read on the forward strand.
AAATAACCCCTTATCTATAAAATGACAATATTTATCAGTAAGACCCCCACCTCAAGATTCAGAGAAAAGCGAAGAAGATAGGTGGGGGATAACTGCCCGTAAAAGCCCGATTGGGCGGGCTTCCCATCAGTGGGGGGAAAAACACCACTGATGGAAGTTTCACTTTATTATAGCAAAAAAGAGAGAGTAGAGAGGAAGGTTGTGAAGAAGAACCTGAAAGGATTGAAAAAGCTAGAAAAAACTAGAGTTAAAAGAAAATCCGAAAAAAGAGAGTTATCCCGATGTACGTAGAGAATCTAAGATGGAAGAATTTCAAACGGTGAATGAAACCATAATAAAAAGGATGCTATCATAGCATCCTTCTCATTCCGCAATCTTTTCTAAATTTCCGTTTCGATCCATGCGAAACGAGGTTTGTGTACGCTCTTCGTCGTCCATTAATGCAAGTTTACGCGCGCGGTTCATAATTTTCATCAGCGTCTCGTAATCTTCTTGAACTGTAGTTGATTGCTGTTCTAGTTTTTCCACTTTCGTTTCTAATTCAGCATTTCTTCGCATATACTCGGCAATTTCTTGTTTCAATCTCTCATTCTCTCTTTCAAGCGCGGATACTTTTACATTAGAAGTTCCGAGTGACTGTAGAAAATGGATAACGTCGTGCATAGCAATGGAAGAAGTTGTTGGCGTTACTTGGGCAGTTTGAACAGTTTGAACGGTTTGAACGTTTTGAACGGTTTGAATAGGTTGCTCAATTTCGATAGCTATATTTTCATCGGTTGTTACAGTAGATGAAATCGGCGGTGTATATAGAAGGCGTTTTTTCGCCTGTTCGCCGCCATTTGCACGCATTTTATCTTTACGATGCTTTTTCGCAAGTTGTAATGCTTGATCGTAACTATAGCGCACCACAGCATTCCAACGAAATCCACAAGCTGCTGAGGTACGATTTAATTTATCACCAACTTCTTCAAAGGCATTTAATTGTGTACTTCCTTCGCGAACGTGGCGCAAAACGGTTTCAGCAAGAAGTAAATCATCTTCTTCAGTCCAAGCATCTTGTCTTACTTTCATAGATTCATCTCCCTTTCTTTTTATCAATATCTTATTTTTAGAATGGACAAAATAAACCCCTTTTATACAAAGCTTTTAAAATTATGGTAGATTTTGAGCGGAAGTGTGTTTGCAGGTTATATTTGCTGTGCGAAAAAGCGAGAGTATGTGATTGGTTTGACATGAAACCTGGCAGGAAGAAAACTTGCATCACATCAAAAAGAAAGGTAAAATACCATTTAGTGTTTATTGTTATATGTACTTGAGAAAAGTTTCAAATAGAGGAAGTGTTATATAAAATGGGAAACGAATTTCGTGTGTGTGATGATTGTCAGGCAACGAATATTAAGACGTTAGTACCGCGTTTAAAAAAAATAGATGAATGTGCAGATATTCAAATCGGATGCCAATCGTATTGCGGTCCTGGTCGTAAGAAATCATTTGCATTTGTAAATAACCGTCCAGTTGCAGCACCAAATGAAGATGAGTTAATTAAAAAAATTGAAGCAAAGTTAAACAAGTAAAAAGATGCGATATCGTATCTTTTTTTTGTACACTAAAGTTTTTCAGGGCGTAAAAAAGTTTTGTATAACAAAATTAGTGGTTGACAAATTTTAGTGTAAATTTGTAGAATGATATTGAGAATCATTATCGAAATCAAGAATCGCTCTTGGTTTTCTTTTTTTGCCCTATAATGAGAATGAATTTCATTATTATTTATGTATATTAAGAGTTAGGATGTTGTAGATGGAAGTGAGTACGAGAAGGTTTTACGAAGAAGAATCGGTAGACGTAAAAGAGATAAAAAGCCGGCCTCTTATTGCCTTAATGATTTTAATTGTTGGGACTGCTTTATTAGCTTTAAGTATGGCAACTTCTATATCGTTTGGTGCTGCCGATATTAGTTTGAAAACAGTATGGCAAGCTGTGTTTCAGTTTGATGAATCGATTACATACCATAATGTTATTCAAGAATTGCGGCTTCCAAGAGCGATTGGAGGAGCAGTTGTTGGAGCATTTTTAGCAGTATCTGGTGCGATTATGCAGGGGATGACGCGAAACCCACTTGCGTCTCCGTCACTTATGGGGATTACAGACGGATCAGTATTTGGAATTGCGATTATGTTTGCGTTCTTTCCAAACTCGCCATACTTCATGTTCGTAATTGCTTCCTTTATTGGTGCAGCATTTGGTGCGAGCATTGTGTATGGGATTGGTGCAGCATCTCAGGGTGGATTAACGCCAATTAAGTTAGCGTTATCAGGAGCGGCGATTAGTGCATTATTAGGCGCAATTTCCTCTGGGATTGCACTATATTTTAACCTAGCGCAAGAAGTTAGTATGTGGCATGCAGGCGGTGTTGCTGGTGTAAAATGGGAAAGTTTACGTATGCTACTTCCAGTTGGTCTCGTTTGTCTTATTGTTGCTATTATGCTAGCAAGATATATTACGATTTTAAGTTTTGGTGAAGAAATTGCTATTGGACTTGGACAAAATACGAAGCTCATTAAGTTGATTGGAACTATCCTTGTCCTTATTTTAACAGGTTCTGCGGTTTCAATGGCTGGATCTGTTGGGTTTGTTGGCCTTGTTATTCCACACTTAACGCGCTTTCTTGTTGGGTCAGATTATCGCTGGGTGATTCCGTGTGCTGCCGTTTTAGGCGGCTTGCTTGTTGAATGTGCCGACATAATTTCCCGTATTATAAATCCGCCATTTGAAACACCAATTGGTGCTGTAACAGCGATGGTCGGAGTACCATTCTTCCTCTACTTAGCACGTAAAGAAGGGAGAGGGAAAATGTGAATCAAGGAATTTTAACGAAAAAAAATATTTCAATTTTATCTAGTATTAGTATTTTAATTTGTGCAGTATTTTTCATTAGCTTATATACAGGTACATTCAAAGTGTCACCGGTTGAAGTATTAAAAACACTCGTTGGACTTGGAGCCGAAGATCAAGCAACAATTTTATTTGATTTTCGTATGCCACGAATAATTATTGCAATTTTCGTTGGATCAGCTTTGGCTGTTTCAGGTGCAATTATGCAAGGACTATCTCGAAACCCACTTGCTGATCCAGGGATTATGGGTATTAATGCCGGGGCTGGATTATCGGTTGTTGTCTTTGTTTATTTCTTCTTTGGAAAAGTAACGATGTCTTCGTTTTTATCTGTATTTATTTTGCCGTTTTTTGCTTTAGTTGGTGCAATACTGGCGGCAGTTATTATTTATGCGCTTGCTTGGAAGGACGGAGTTTCTCCGGTTCGTTTAATTCTTGTCGGGATTGCCGTAGCAGCCGGATTTGGAGCTGTAAGTCTAGTATTCTCGATGAAAATGACATCAAATGATTTCCGCTTTGCTACGATTTGGTTATCGGGAAGTTTATGGGGAACAGATTGGAAATTCGTATTAAGCGTTCTGCCGTGGATGCTTATTTTCTTACCGATTGCTTTTATGAAGGCACACGTCTTAAATGTAATGAATTTAGGAGATGCAGCGGCAACAGGTCTCGGTTTGGATGTTGAGAAAGAACGCCGCAAGTTACTATTTATCGCTGTTTGTTTAGCTGGTGCCTCCGTTGCAGTAGCAGGGGGAATTAGTTTTATTGGATTAATGGCTCCCCATCTTGCGCGCCGCTTAGTAGGTGGAAAGCATCAAATAATGTTACCAACTGCTGCGTTAATTGGAACATTATTGCTATTGTTTTCTGATCTTCTTTCACGCAGTTTACTTACAACATCAGAAATACCGGTCGGTCTTGTCATTTCAGTGATAGGCGCGCCGTATTTCATTTATTTACTTGTAAAAACAAGATAAGGGAGACGATCTATATGCCATCTTTATCAGTTGATTCGATATCTGTTGGATATAATGAAAATTTCATTATTGATGGGTTATCTGTTGAAATACCTGAAGGGAAAATTACAACAATTATTGGTCCAAATGGATGTGGGAAATCTACGCTGCTCAAAACAACTTCGCGCATTTTAAAGGCAAAACGGGGCACTGTTTATTTGGACGGGAAAGCAATTGAGAAACAGGCGACGAAAGAAATTGCGAAAAAAATGGCGATTTTGCCGCAGACAGCAGAAGTGCCAACAGGTCTTACTGTATTTGAACTTGTTTCATATGGACGTTTCCCGCATCAAAAAGGGTTCGGTACGCTATCAGAAGAAGATTATCGCTACATTCGCTGGGCGCTTGATGTGACTGGCATGAGGGAATTTGCAAATCGACCAGCCGAGGCACTCTCAGGTGGGCAACGTCAACGTGTTTGGATTGCGATGGCACTCGCACAAGGAACAGACTTGCTTGTGTTAGATGAGCCAACAACGTATCTTGATATGGCGCATCAACTTGAAGTGTTGAATTTATTAAGAAAGTTAAATGAAGAAGAAGGCCGGACGATTGTGATGGTTATTCATGATTTAAATCATGCTTCTCGTTTTTCTAATCATATGATTGCGTTAAAAGATGGAAAATTAATGAAACAAGGAACGCCTGATGAAGTCATGACATCTGAAACGCTTCGCGAAGTGTTTGAAATTGAAGCACAAATTGTTTCGTGTCCTGTCAATGGCAAACCAATTTGTCTTACTTACGATTTAATGGAAATCAATAAAGTGAAACTTTCAGCAGTGGGGGTCTTACTGCCCGTTAATGCGGGATAAACAAGTGCGTAAGCAGGCTTAATTTGGTTCTAGCGGGCAATAAATGGCTGACGATAGAGTCGGAGATTTACTGCCCGTTAGAACGGGAGAAGGTTAGGTTTCCATAATTTCATAAAAATGGTTGGTTTTATGAAGAGACTCTTGTAGATGGTCATTTTGTAAGAAAGAGTTTCGTAGCGCTGTCTATTTAGAGTGAGATTATAATAAGGTCAGGAGAGAGAATCATGAAGAAGTTCAAAGTTACTCTATTAGTTTTCGTGTTAGCTATTATTTCTGTATTATTTGCTGCATGTTCTTCTGATAAGAAAGAAGAAAAGAAAGCAGATGCAAAAAGTGAAGAGCGCGTTGTCAAACATGCTAAAGGGGAAATTAAAATTCCTGCAAATCCAAAGAGAATTGCTGATTTAAGCGGGTCAACAGAAGAATTATTAATATTCGGCATGAAACCTGTTATTACGGCAAATACGACCGAAGAGAAAATTGACGCACATATTGCAAATCAATTAAAAGGTGTGAAGCCAGTTGGTTCTGCTTGGGGCGATAAAATTAACATCGAAGCAGTAGCTGCTGCAAAACCAGATGTAATTTTGGTGAACAATCGTCAAGAAAAAATCTATGATCAATTATCTAAAATTGCACCAACAGTTATGTTAAGTACCCCATTAGATCAGTGGCGTCCAAAGTTTGAAGAAGTAGGTGAAATCTTCGGTAAAGAAAAAGAAGCAGCTGCATGGCTGAAGAAATATGATGAAAAAGCAAGCCAATTACATGATGAAATCGTTGCAAAAACTGGCGATGCGAAATTCATGGTAATGGCTGCATATCCGAATGCATTCCGTGTTTACGGTGATTACGGTTACGGTAGTGTTCTATTTAAAGATTTAAAATTGCCAGCAGTTAATGGCACACCAACAGATAAGCCGTTAGTACAATTGCAAAAAGAAGCATTAATTGATTATAATCCGGACTATTTATTTGTATTTACAACAGGTGACGGCACGCAGCGTCTAAAAGAATTCCAAGAAGAAACAATTTGGAAAAACATGAACGCTGTGAAAAACAATCATGTGTATATGATTAAAAATGAAGATCTCAATAAAGGATACTTCCCGCTTGGTAAAGAGATGTTATTAGATGAGCTATCTAATTTTATTTTAGAAAAATAATGATGATAGAGAAAATCACCTTCGTTTTTTGAAGGTGATTTGCTTTTTATACAGTAATATACAGTCTTTCATTTCTTTCTGTTTCGCCTTTCGTTTATAATAGGAGTAAGAACGTATAATGGAGGGCGGTGAATTTTAATGGCATATGTAAGTGACAAATTAGATGAAACGAAAGTGTTTAAAGACCCAGTGCATAAGTATGTGCATGTGCGCGATCGCGTGATTTGGGATTTAATCGGGACGAAAGAGTTTCAACGTCTGCGCCGCATTAAGCAGCTAGGGACGACATTTTTTACATTTCACGGTGCGGAGCATAGTCGCTTTACTCATTCATTAGGTGTCTATGAAATTATCCGCCGTATGATTGACGATGTGTTTGATGGAAGACCAGATTGGAATGCTGAAGATCGTTTGTTGTGCTTATGTGCAGCACTCCTGCATGATGTAGGACATGGTCCTTTTTCGCATTCATTTGAAAAAGTATTTAAACTAAACCATGAAAAGTTTACACAAGAAATTATTGTAGGCGACACAGAAATTCACGATGTATTAAGCCGTGTTGATCGTGAGTTTCCGCAAAAGGTAGCAGACGTCATTGCAAAAACATCTCATAATAAATTAGCAATTAGTATGATTTCTAGCCAAATTGATGCGGATCGTATGGACTATTTATTACGAGATGCGTACTTTACAGGTGTGAAATATGGAAACTTTGATATGGAGCGGATTTTACGGGTAATGCGTCCATTTAATAATCAAGTTGTGATTAAATATAGCGGTATGCATGCTGTAGAGCATTATATTATGAGCCGATATCAAATGTACTGGCAAGTGTATTTTCACCCAGTAACGCGCAGTGCGGAAGTAATTTTAACGAAAATTTTGCACAGGGCGAAAGCATTGCATGAACAATACTATACATTTAAATATCATCCGGTTCATTTCTACTCTTTATTTGAAGGAGAAGTAACGGTAGAGGATTATTTAAAGTTAGACGAGAATGTGATGTATTATTACTTCCAAGTATGGCAAGACGAAGAGGATGCCATTTTAAGTGATTTATGTCGCCGTTTTATGAACCGTAACTTGTTCAAATGTGTAGATTTCACAGAAAAGCACGGGCTAAACAATTGGGTAGAATTAAATAGTTTATTTAAGAAAATTGGGCTTGATCCAGAATATTATTTAGTAGTAGATTCCACATCAGATCTGCCGTATGACTTTTACCGTGCAGGTGAAGAGGAAGAACGTCTGCCAATTTTACTCCTTATGCCGAATGGAGAGCTCCGTGAATTATCTCGTGAGTCGGATATTGTTGAGGCAATTACAGGTAAAAAGAGAACTGATCAAAAATTGTTCTATCCGCATGATTTACTGTATGAAGACGGACGAAAAGGAAAAGTAAAAGAAAAGATTATTCGTCTATTAGAAGGAAAAGAGTAGGAGAAGCAGCAGGGCTCCTTCTCCTGTATCAAATATTATTCTTGGTCGCTTAAGCGTTTGCCGCCAACTGCGTAATGATTTTTAGACATTTCTTCAATGAAAACAACGATGTTTTCTTCAGGAGCACCAGTTGTTTCGCTTACTGCTGCAGTTACTTTCTCAGCAAGAGCTTTCTTTTGTTCTTCTGTGCGTCCTTCTAGCATTTTTACTGTTACGTATGGCATATGTATCGCTCCTTTTATGTATATTACAGTACTATTATAACGGATTCTTGAAGAGAACAATCAGAAAAAGAAATTTTTTTCTTTTTTAACATAATGAAGAGGGAGAGGAAGTATGGAACACTTTTTTGCATATCCGCTGTACCAATTACCGTTATTGGCAATGGCTGTTGTAATAGCTTTGTCAGTACATGAATTTGCACATGCTTATGTTGCGTATAAATTTGGAGATGATACAGCAAAAAGACAAGGCCGTTTAACATTATCTCCACTGGCACACTTAGATATAATCGGGCTTATTGCTGTATTATTAATCGGATTTGGTTGGGCACGTCCAGTACCAGTCAATCCTTATAATTTTAAAAGACCACGTCTTGCTGGTATTCTTGTTTCAATTGCTGGACCAATTAGTAACTTATTATTAGGAGCCCTTGGGCTTATTGCTTGGTATAGCTTGTTGAAATTTGGAATTATTGATGCAGTCCCAATAGCAGTAGGAGAAACACTATTTCAGTTCTTTCAAATTTTTATCGGGATTAATATAGTTTTATTTATTTTTAATTTGTTACCAATCCCGCCATTAGATGGTTACCGTGTTGTGGAAGATTTAGCACCGACAAATGTACGTGCGAAAATGACGCAATATGAAAAATACGGTTCAATCTTTTTATTAATTCTTGTGATTACACCGTTAGATCGATATACGATTCAGCCAATTTTCCAAGTCGTTATTCCGCACGTTTTAGGTATGCTGCATAGTATAATTGGACCACTATTTGGATTGTATTAGAAGAGAAGGGGAGGCTTTCTTATGGCAGAGAAAAAGAAACAAATCGGTTTTAATATTATTAAAAATGACTCCACAGATGGACATGGCGGTTTTGGAGTCGGCGCATTAAGTCTAGAAAATATTTCTCCTGTTATTATTGATGTAACAGAAGGAACGGCAGTTGTTGATATTGGTGCGATGCATGCACGCAGTGCTGCTGAAAAAGGAATTAAATTTTTAACTAATAAAGAAGAAGTACCAAATGCACAACCATATTGGCTCGTTTGGGTGACAATTGAGCGCACTGCAAACGGCGCATATTATGCTGGTGTAACTGCATGCGAAATGACAATAGACCGTGAAATTCGCCGCGGCTATAAATCATTACCTGAGCATGTAAATAAAATGGACAAATCATTAAAGCGTTACATCATGGTTGATCATATGGATGAACCTTCTAAAAAAGTACTTGGTACGTTCTTAAAAGAACATAATGAAGAGCTATGGAATCTTTCTAGTGAGAAATTACGTAGCGAATTGTTAGGAGAGTAATAGGAAATCCCTTTCGTGTTGAAAGGGATTTTTTGTTTGTTCTGAAATAGGCGAAATGTTGGTACCGGTATTTTATCCTGCTATTTGCGGGCAGTGTCACCTTATATGCAGGAAATAAAAGGTTTTGTTAGAAAACATATTTTATATGAAAATTTTTATAAAGGGTACGAGGAGGAGGACACATCTTGGAATTAAAGGGAAGTCGTATTTTAGTAAAGATTCTTGAAGATAATGATGCAGAAAAATTGTTAGATTTGGAATTGAAAAACCGCGATTTTTTTCAAACATATACACCGTTAAGAGAGTGTGATTTTTATACGTTAGAAGGTCAACTGGATCGAATTAGGAAGAACAAGGAAAAGAAAGATCTTGATGAGCTATATTCATTTGGTATTTACGTAATCGAAACAGAAGAATTAATTGGGAATATTACACTGACAGAGGTGCTGCGTGGCCCCTTACAAAGTTGCTATATTGGATATTATCTAGATCAAAATCATAATGGAAAAGGATATATGACAGAGGCTGTTCGTCTTGTTGTATCGTATGCGTTTAATGAGCTGAAACTCCATCGATTAGAAGCAGGAGTTATGCCACATAATATCGGATCGATAAAAGTTTTAGAGAAATCAGGGTTTCATAAAGAGGGAATTGCAAAGAAAAATGTAAAGATAAATGGAAGATGGGAAGATCATCAAGTGTTAGCTATCGTAAATGATAAGGATGAATAGGGGATAGTACTTATTTTGCGCTGTTTAAGAAAGAAAAGGGAGCAGAAGAATCACTGCGCCCTTTTTGTAATGTAATCTTTGAGTGGTTTCATTTTATAAGTTTCCGTTACCAAGGGAAATACTTTTTCCACCAGCTTTCTTTACCTTTCGTTTTCTCTTTTAGCACCGCCTCAAATTCATCTTTTTCATCAATATGATCCATACAATATTCTGTTGGCTCAGTACCTTTTACAAAATACATTTTTACAGAAGTAGGACAACCTTTCGTTGCGATTTTCCCATTTTCAGGGTTAATGTTTAATGCGACAACATTGGCCGGCTTTTTAAAATCTTTTTTCGGGCTTTCCTCTAAACCTTGCTCCATAATGGTTGCCCACATATTTTTCGCATAAGATTGCTCAGCTGGGTTAGAGATTGTTTTTTGTTTATCGTAGCCGACCCAAATACCTGTCACGAGCTGTGGTGTAAAGCCAATCATCCAGCTATCTGTCTCGGTTGAACCTGATTTTCCAGCGTATGTGCGGGATAACTTTGGAATAAGGTTTTGTCCAGTGACAGAGGCGTAGCTGCTTAATTTTTTATTAAACATGCCCGTCATCATTTCTTCCATCACAAAGGCATTATTCTCATCAAGAATTTGTTTGTTTTCTAAATGAGCATCATACAAAATGTTTCCATCATGATCGACAACGCGCCGAATAAATGTCGGTTTCACTTGCTTGCCGCCGTTAGCAAGCATACTGTAAGCATTCACCATTTCAAGCGGTTTTACAGGAGATGTTCCAAGTGCAAGCGATGGAACATCTTTTAATGCGCTTGTAATCCCAAATTGCTTCGCCGTTTTTACAAGTGACTCTTCACCTAAGAAAAGATGTGTTTTCACAGCGTACACATTATCAGAAACAGAAAGTGCTTGCATCATCGTTATAAAGTCATCTGCATAATAGCCTTTATAATTCGCTGGGTTATATTTGGAAACACCATCGCCTAATGTGAATACAGTATGCTCACTTTTTAAGCGAGTTACTGGTGTAAAGCCTTGCTCAAGAGCGGCGTAATATAAAAAGGGTTTAAATGTTGAACCTGGCTGCCGGTACGCTTGCGTTGCTCGGTTGAATTGACTCTTCTTATAATCGCGTCCGCCAACAAGTGACATTACTTCGCCTGTTTTTGGATTCATGGATACAATAGCCGTTTCTATTTCTGTTGTACTTGGGATGGTTTCTTTTACTGTACTTTCCGCAATTGTTTGTAGCTTTGGATCTAGCGTTGTATATACACGCAGGCCACCGCGTCCTACTGTTTGTTCATCGAGACCAGCATCATTGATGAGGGAAGTTCGTACAACATCCTGAAAATAAGGTGCCATTTCTGCTACTTCTTCTTTTTCAAGAGGGGCCAAGGTGAGTTGTTCTTTTTTGGCCGCTGTTGCTTCTTTCTTCGTGATATACCCCTGTTCTACCATTTCATCTAAAATGAGAGCTTGTCTTTCTTTGGCCCGATTTTCATGTGAGTAGGGAGAATACAAACTTGGGCCTTTTGGAATGCCTGCTAGCATACTTGCTTCTGCTAAATTTAAATCTTTCGCATTTTTATTAAAGTAGAGACGAGCTGCTGCTTCAATGCCATAAGCACCATGCCCGTAGTAAATCGTATTTAAATAACCTTGTAAAATATTATTTTTATTGTAATTAACTTCAAGTCGGATGGTGTACATCGCTTCTAACAGTTTTCGTTTCCATGTTTTATCGTGGTCCAAATATAAATTTCGGGCGTATTGCTGCGTAATTGTACTTGCGCCTTGTACTTTTGCCCTCGCTTTAATGTCAGCAATTACTGCCCCGCCGATGCGCTTTACATCAAAACCATGATGTTTATAAAAGCGCTGATCTTCAATAGAAAGCGTTGCTTCTCTCACGTAAGGTGAAATATGGTCGAGTGACACATTATAGCGTTCCTGCGCTCCGTGACTTTGCCCCATAACAGAGTCATCATTTGCATAAAAGATAGTTGTTTGCGGAACTGCAATAGGTGGTGGACCGGCAATTTTTGCAACAAGTAAGATAATGAAAATAGTAGAAACAAAGAAAATAACACATGATAACAGTGCAGTGAGGAAAAAGCGCATATATTTTGCTTGTTTTTCATTTGCTGTAAGTTCCATTTTTTGTCACCCCTCATAGCATACTTTTATTAGTATTGAGGGTTTTGGCTGTTTTTAAACTAAAAAAGAGCTTCTTATTAAGAAAGAAGCTCAAAAGCACGTGTTGGCCAGTCGGTAATGATTACATCGACGCCGTAATCTATCATCCTTTGTAAGTCTTTGTATTCATTGATTGTATAAGGGCGGAATATGTATCCTTGCTGCTGAGCCATTTGTACAAACTCTTTTGTGAGTAATTCAAAATTTGGATGAAGACCATTTGCCTGTCTTTTCTTTGCTTCAGCAATTGGATCCACGAGTGGTTCATCGTATAAAATCGCGCGAGGGATCTCTGGCGCTAAAGCTGCAAGCAGGGAAACGGATTCATGATTAAACGAAGAAAATACAATTTGATTAGATAGATGAAATTCGCGAACAAGATCGACGACTTTTTCTTCTATACGGGGATAACGAATAACATCCGTTTTTAATTCAATATTTAATTGCATTGTTGTTGTAGAAAGCCAAATAAGCACTTCACGGAGCGTTGGGATTTTTGCTTCATGGAAAGAAGGATCTTTATAACTGCCAGCATCGAGTGCTTGCAATTGCTGGACAGTTTGTTCATATACAAGTCCTGCTCCATTTGTAGTTCGGTCCACAGTTTCATCGTGAATGACAACAACTTCTCCATCTTTGGAGATATGTACATCAAGCTCAATGCCATGCGCACCAACACGCTCAGCCTCTTGAAAAGCAATCATTGTATTTTCTGGGTGCGTACTTCTCACACCGCGATGCGCAAAAATAAGTGGTTGTTTCATAACAAATTCTCCTTATGGTTCATTTTATCCCGCATCTCACCTTAAGGTTCGGAGAGAAGCGAAGAAGATAGGTGGGAGATGAAAAAATCCCGACTGATGAAAGTTTCACTTTGCTTCAATTATGAAACTGAGCAATCAAAAATACAATGCCGGTAGAAAAAATTTACAAAGGCGTAATGGTTGCACAAAAGTTAACGTTAACGTAAAATGTAATATTGTTAGGGAGGAGGAATAAAATTGTATAAAATTGATGAAGTTACAAAACAAACAGGTTTAACAAAGCGGACTCTTCGTTATTATGAGGAAATTGGCTTAATTCATCCGCCAGAGCGCAGTGAAGGGAATATTCGCCTATATACAGATGAAGATGTAGAGAGAATCAAAAAAATTGTAGAAGCGAAAGAAGTATTAGGTATTACGCTTCAAGAAATGCAGTATTTCTTATCACTTAAAGAACGTATGGAGCAAAGAAAAAATAGTGATAACCCGCGCGACCGAGAAGTAATTCAAGAAATAGCGCATATGCTGACAAATCAAGTCGAGACGTTAGATAAGAAAATGCTACAAATGAAGCGCGTGAAGGAAGAATTAGAACATAGCTTGGAAAGAGCAACGAAGTTCTTAGAAGAAACAAAAGGAGAGTGATTTATATGGAGAGTAAACAACGACTTGGAAGGCTTATTACAGTAGTCGCTACTTTTCTTGCCTTTTCTGGCATTGGAGTAGTCGATCCAATTTTGCCAAGCATTGCAGAGCAAATCGGTGCAACACATTGGCAAGTAGAAATGTTATTTACAGCCTATATTTTAACGATGGCAATTATGATGCTGCCAGCTGGTCTTTTTGCGGCAAGATTTGGCGATAAGCGTATGATGACAATTGGTCTTGCAACTGTAACGGTATTTGCGTGTATTTGCGGATTCTCACAAACAATTACGCAGTTATCTATTTTTCGTGCCGGCTGGGGTTTAGGGAATGCGATGTTTTTTGCAACGGCAATGACGTTATTAATTGCGCTGAGCAAAGAGGTGCATGAAGCTGTTGGATTGTATGAGGCAGCAATTGGTTTAGGTATGGCGGGAGGTCCGCTGTTAGGTGGTTTATTAGGTGGATATTCTTGGCGTTATCCGTTTTTTGCGACAAGTGTTTTAATTGCTTTAGCATTTATTCTTGTTTTCTTTTTTGTGAAAGAACCAGAGCGCAAAGTGAAACGTCAGTCAGCTGGATTGAAGGAATTAATTAATCTGGTGAAATATAAACCTTTCATACAAGGTGCCATTTCCGGGATGTTATATTACTATGCTTTCTTTGTTGTCTTAGCATATTCACCGCTTGTTTTACATTTATCTGCCATTCAGCTTGGCTTTGTCTTTTGTGGCTGGGGTCTTGCATTAGCGTATGGTTCTGCTGTGCTTGCACACCAATTAGAAGGAAAATACGAACCGAAAATGTTACTACGCTATAGCTTGCTTGTATTTGCAATCTTTTTAATGCTATTGTTCTTCGTACAAGTCATGTGGTTACAAATTGTACTAATCATTTTATCAGGATTAGCGTCTGGTCTTAATAATGCATTATTTACAAGTTACGTAATGGATATCTCACCTTATGAAAGATCTATTACATCTGGTGTATATAATTTTGTTCGTTGGCTGGGCGGGGCAATTGCACCAATTTTATCTGGAATTATTGGTCACGTAGTTTCACCGCAAAGTCCGTTTTTAGTAGGAGGAATTGTTGCGCTAGTTGGATGTGTGATGATTTGTCTACCGATTCGAGAAAATGAGAGCAAAACCCTTTCCTAGGAAAGGGTTTTCTTACCGTTTTATACATAATTGACTAAATATACGAACGAAAACGACTCGTTTACAATATATTTACGTTCCTTTTTATATTTTTAACTATACATTTTACATGTTTTGTTTTATTTTTGTTAGGGGACATTAATGGTGTCCACATTATAATTTGCAACGAAAGGCGTGATTGTACAATGGAACTATGGTTCACTGAGAAACAAACAAAGCATTTTGGAATTACAGCGCGTATTAACCGCACTTTACATACGGAGCAAACAGAATTTCAAAAGCTAGATATGGTTGAAACTGAAGAATTCGGCAATATGCTTATTTTAGATGGCATGGTTATGACAACGCAAAAGGATGAATTCGTATATCACGAAATGGTAGCGCACGTACCATTATTCACACATCCAAACCCTGAAAACGTTTTAGTTGTTGGCGGCGGAGATGGCGGCGTTATTCGTGAAGTATTAAAACACCCAAGCGTGAAAAAAGCGACGCTTGTTGAAATTGATGGAAAAGTAATCGAGTACTCTAAAAAATACTTACCAGAAATTGCTGGCGAGTTAGAAAATCCACGTGTAGAAGTAAAAGTAGGCGATGGCTTCATGCACATTGCTGAAAGCGAAAACGTGTATGACGTAATCATGGTTGATTCTACAGAGCCAGTAGGCCCAGCTGTAAACTTATTTACAAAAGGATTCTACGCTGGAATCTCTAAAGCGTTAAAAGAAGACGGTATTTTCGTAGCGCAAACAGATAACCCTTGGTTCACACCAGAATTAATTTCAAACGTGTTTAAAGACGTAAAAGAAATTTTCCCAATTACACGTCTATACACAGCAAACATTCCAACGTATCCAAGCGGCCTTTGGACATTCACAATCGGATCTAAGAAGCATGATCCACTAGAAGTAAGTGAAGAGCGTTTCCACGAAATCGAAACGAAATACTATACAAAAGAACTTCACAAAGCAGCATTCGTATTACCTAAATTCGTTGGGGATTTAATTAAGTAAGAAAAGCGAAGCTGACGGTGGCTAAGGTTCTTTCCCACAGAAGGCACTATTTGCTTTCTCGTGGGGAAGGTTCTTAGATGCTAGGGTCTAGTGGGACAGAGCTAGCTGCCGAAGTTGTAATAAAAGTAAGTAAATTTCTTCTCGACTAATTGGGTTGAGGCGAGTGTGGTAAATCGATAAAGAGGAGCAAAACCGCTCCAAATTTGAGACAAAATGAAAGGTTGGGATACCTTCAGTTCCAGATAGGAGGAAAAAGAATATGCGTTTTGATGAAGCTTATTCAGGTAAAGTATTTATTAACAGTCATCCAAGTTTTGAAGATGCTGAGGTTGTTATTTATGGGATGCCGATGGATTGGACAGTAAGTTATCGTCCGGGTTCTCGTTTCGGTCCAGCACGTATTCGTGAAGTATCAATTGGACTAGAAGAATATAGTCCGTATTTAGATCGTGAATTAGAGGAAGTTAAATATTTTGATGCAGGTGATATTCCGCTTCCTTTCGGTAATGCACAGCGCAGCTTAGACATGATCGAAGAATATGTAACAAAACTATTAGATGCTGGTAAGTTTCCACTAGGTCTTGGTGGTGAGCACCTAGTGTCTTGGCCAATTTTTAAGGCGATGGCCAAAAAATATCCAGATTTAGCAATCATCCACATGGATGCTCATACAGATTTACGTGAGTCGTATGAAGGCGAGCCTTTATCTCACTCTACACCAATTCGTAAAGTGTGCGATTTAATTGGTCCAGAAAACGTATATTCTTTCGGTATTCGTTCTGGTATGAAGGAAGAATTTGAGTGGGCAAAAGAAGTTGGCATGAACTTATACAAATTTGATGTATTAGAACCATTAAAGAAAGTATTGCCAACACTTGCAGGACGCCCAGTCTATGTTACGATTGATATCGACGTATTAGACCCAGCGCATGCTCCTGGTACAGGAACATTAGAAGCTGGCGGTATCACTTCAAAAGAACTACTAGATTCCATTGTTGCAATTGCAAATTCAAATATAAACGTAGTTGGAGCAGACTTAGTAGAAGTAGCTCCTGTATATGATCACAGTGACCAAACACCAATCGCAGCAAGTAAATTTGTGCGCGAAATGTTACTTGGATGGGTGCAGAAATAAAAGCGAAGCCGACTGTTTAGGCCTGGTGGCTAAGGTTCTTTCCCGTAAAAAGTGCTTTTTACTTTTAGGCGGGGAAGGTTCTTAGACGCAAAGGCCTAGGAGGCGTAGCTAGATAGAAATAAAAGTAAAGCGACCAAGTATTCCAGTCACTAGAGCTAGATGAAAAGTAAGCTTTCTAAAAAAGGCTATTTCGAATGAATTCGAAATAGCCTTTTTTGTTGGGAAGATATTTTAATTAACTTCTCTTACAATGATGTAAGAGAAATGTAAGAAAAATCGATAGAGACTATTTTGGATAGATTTTATACTCAATGAAGCATTATACAAGGATACATGTTAGAGGTGGAAAGATTCGTGCGTATGATATTAAAAGTTATAGCGGTACTGGCTATTTTAGGCGGTGCAGGTGTTTTTTACTTACAATCAAAAACAGAAGGTGTGCAAGCTTTTGTAGATAACTTTTTTTCAGGTAAGGAAGTAAAGGATTATTATGCTGTAACAAATCAAGGGGAGAAAAAAGGCGATAAGTATTTGTATACATTTACTGCTTATGATAGGGATGGAAATGAGCAAGTTGTGAAAAAAATGATAAATCGTGAACTTTGCCAAGGAGTATACTTGAAAATTTACGCAAAAGGCAGCCAAGGAAAAGGATTGGCAGAACTGCGAGAGAATGAAGTGCCAGCGAAAGTGCTAGAAAAACTGAAAAAATAATGAAAAACCCAAGTTCAATATGAACTTGGGTTTTAATGTTTTACAAGGATGATACCAACATTTTTATAAATTGCTTTTTGAACTACATCTTTCAATAGGTTTCCTAATATTTCAGCAGACAGACACCGCTGTTTTTTGATATGATAGGAAAAGTGATTTATTATGAACTATATGTAATATCTATAACATTTCGAAAGGTGTGCAAGACGTGGAGAAGCAACTTGCAGGCTTACCAGTACAAGTTCACTTTGTAACGGAAGTTCGTGAAGGGGCGCGAAAGGAAACTATTGCTTTTGACGCAAATGGTCTATACTATGTAAAGGGTCAAAGTACATATGTAACGTTTCAAGAGCCGAACGAACAAGGCGAAGTGAAGACAATTATTAAAATCCAAGATGATCAAGTTCTCATTATGCGTTCAGGTGCTATTTCTATGCGTCAAACTCATAAAAAAGGCGAGTGGACAACAGGAACGTATACAAGTGAACTTGGAACGTTTGCATTGCAAACGAAAACAGATAACGTCCTTTTTAAATGGTCGGAAGAAAAGAAAAAGGGACAACTCTTTCTAACGTATGCATTGCTTCTAAGTGAGCAAGAAGCAGGCCGATATACAATTACTATTAATCTCAAGGAGGCACAATAATGAACTCTTTAGAACAAGTAAAAGAACTCATTAAAGAGGAAATTAAAGCTGCTGTAGTAAAAGCAGAATTAGCGACAGAAGAACAAATTCCAAACGTTGTATTAGAAACGCCAAAAGATAAAACACATGGTGATTTCTCTACAAACATGGCGATGCAGCTTGCACGCGTAGCGAAAAAGGCACCGCGCATGATTGCAGAAGAATTAATTGCAAATTTCGATAAAGCAAAAGCTTCTATTGAAAAAATCGAAATTGCTGGACCTGGCTTCATTAACTTCTACATGGATAACAGCTACTTAACAGATCTAATTCCAACAATTATTACAGCTGGCGAAGCTTACGGTGAAACAAGCACTGGTAAAGGTGAGAAAGTACAAGTTGAGTTCGTATCTGCAAACCCAACAGGTGACCTTCACTTAGGACATGCGCGCGGCGCGGCAGTTGGTGACACGTTATGTAACGTATTAGCAAAAGCAGGATACGATGTATCTCGTGAATATTATATTAACGATGCTGGTAACCAAATTCATAACTTAGCGCTTTCTGTTGAAGCTCGTTACATGCAAGCGTTAGGGTTAGATAAAGAAATGCCAGAAGACGGTTACCATGGTGCAGATATTATCGGTATCGGGAAGCGTTTAGCAGAAGAGTTTGGCGATCGTTATGCAAAAGCTGACGCAAAAGAAAGCTACGAATTCTACCGTGAGTACGGTTTGAAATATGAATTAGCAAAACTTCAAAAAGACTTAGAAAGCTTCCGTGTTAAATTTGATGTGTGGTTCTCTGAAACATCATTATACAAAAACGGTAAAATCGATGAAGCTCTTGCAGCGTTAAAAGAGCGCGAAGAGGTATTTGAAGAAGAGGGCGCAACATGGTTCCGTTCTACAACTTACGGTGATGATAAAGACCGCGTATTAATTAAAAACGATGGTTCTTACACATACTTAACGCCAGATATTGCGTATCACCGTGATAAATTAGAGCGTGGTTTTGAGAAATTAATTAACATTTGGGGTGCTGACCACCACGGTTACATTCCACGTATGAAAGCAGCAATTCAAGCGCTTGGATACGATAAAGATACATTAGAAGTAGAAATCATCCAAATGGTACAACTATACCAAAACGGTGAAAAAGTAAAAATGAGTAAACGTACAGGTAAAGCTGTTACACTTCGTGAGCTTATGGAAGAAGTAGGCGTGGACGCAATGCGTTACTTCTTTGCAATGCGCAGCGGTGATTCTCATTTAGACTTTGATATGGACTTAGCGGTATCAAAATCAAATGAAAACCCTGTATACTATGCACAATACGCACATGCACGCGTATGCAGCATCCTTCGCCAAGGTGAAGAGCTTGGATTAACTGCAGGCAGCGATGTTAACTACAAACTTGTTGCTTCTGAGAAAGAAGTAGACTTATTAAAGAAACTGGGTGAATTCCCAGCGGCAGTTGCAGAAGCAGCACAAAAACGTCTGCCACACCGCATTACAAGCTATGCATTTGACTTAGCAGCAGCGCTTCATAGCTTCTACAATGCAGAAAAAGTATTAAACCAAGATAACCTAGAGTTAAGTAAAGCTCGTTACGACTTAATGCGTGCGGTACGCATTACACTTCAAAATGCATTAGCATTAGTTGGAGTATCTGCACCTGAGAAGATGTAATAAAGTGAAACTACCGAGTACTCTAGTCGCTGGCACTAGATAATAAAAAAGCAGGATGTACGGAAATATTTCCGTGCATCCTGCTTTTTCTTATAGTTGTGTTAAAATAATTGGTTCACCGCGTGTAACGACAACGGTATGCTCACATTGAGCAACAAGGCTTTTATCTGGCGTTACAAATGTCCAGCCATCATCACCGCGTTCGATAATATGATCCGCACCCATGGATACGAATGGTTCTACTGCTAAGACAAGTCCGTCTTTTAATAGCGCACTATCCATAGGATCGAAATAGCTTAAAATATGGTTTGGTGCTTCGTGTAAGCTAAGTCCAATGCCGTGTCCTGTTAAGTTTTGAATTACTGCGTAGCCATTTTTACGCGCATCATTGGAAACCGCACGACCAATTTGGTTTTGTTTTGCGCCAGCTTTTACTTTTTTCATGGCTGCCCAAAATGCACTTTCAGCAGCAGCGCAAAGTTTTTCTTTTGCTTCATCTTGTCCAAGAACGAACGAAATACCTGTATCTGCGTAGTAACCGTCAAGTGCTGCAGATACATCTACGTTTACTAAATCGCCTTCTTTTAGGACGCGATTCCCTGGAATGCCGTGGGCAACTTCTTCATTGACACTAATGCAAGTTGTGCCTGGAAAATCATATTCTTTTTCAGGTGCAGAAATGGCACCGTGCTCATCTAATACTTTCTTACCAATTAAATCAAGCTCTTTCGTTGTCATACCTGGCTTCGCTTGTTTCTTCATTTCCTCGCGAGCAAGCGCAACGATGCGGCCGATTTTTCGTAAGCCTTCTAAATCTTTTTCATTACGAATAATCATGAAAACCACTGTCCTTCCTCGAATGTACATCTCACATGATTGTATCACGTTTGTTTTTGTCCTGCTACTTGCGTGGGAAAACCCGTATTTTAAGATTTCCTGACATTTGTCATATTCATATCATGACGTCTTTTACTGTTTTCCATCTCTTCCAATTTATACAATATAAGTGTAAGTAACGATGGAGGTGGAGAAATGGAACAAGTAATTGAAGTGAATGGTGTTTCAAAAACATTTAAATATAAAAAAGCAGTAAATAACGTTTCATTTACAGTAGAGAAGGGGAAAATTGTTGCATTACTTGGACCAAACGGGGCTGGGAAAACAACAATAATTTCGATGATGCTTGGATTAAGGGATCCTTCAGAAGGAAATATTTCTATATTTGGCAAGAGCCCAAAGCACCGGGACGTTCGCAATCGCCTTGGGGCAATGCTGCAAGAGGTGAGCGTAATTGATAGTATCTCTGTGGAAGAGGCAATTGATTTATTTCGTAGTTATTATACGAATCCACTTGCAAAAGAAACACTGCTTCAGCTATCCAATTTAGAGTCAGAAAGAAAGCAAAGATGTGAAAAGTTATCTGGTGGTCAGAAAAGACGTTTGAATTTTGCACTCGCACTTGCTGGAAATCCAGAATTACTATTTTTAGATGAACCAACAGTAGGGATGGACATCACGTCTAGAAAAAACTTTTGGGATACAATTCGAAAGTTAGCAGGTGAAGGAAAAACGATTATGTTAACAACACATTATTTAGAAGAAGCAGATGCACTAGCAGATCGAATTTTATTGTTTGCAAATGGGAAAGTGATTGCTGATGGAACACCAGATGAGATGAAAGCAACAATTTCTCAAAAAACAATTTCATTTTATGCAAAAGAGGAAATGCCAACAAGCCTGCTTCGAAGTTTATCTCATGTTACAAGTGTCCAGTGGCATGAAAAACGTGTGGTGCTGACAACAGATGATACAGATGCTACACTCCGGGAAATTTTCAATAAAAACTTGCCGGTCATGGATATTGCTGTTGAGCGCGGCAGCTTGGATGAAGCTTTTGAACAGTTTGTTGCAAATCAGAAGGAGGGAATTGCATGAGAGCGTTTTGGATGCAATGTAAAATAGAAATATTACGTACGTTTCGCAATAAATTATTTATCTTTTTCTCGTTATTAATGCCAGTTATGTTTTATTACATTTTTACAAATGTCGTGTCAGTGCCGGAAAATGGAGATGCATGGAAAGCACACTATTTAATTTCAATGGCTACTTTTAGTATTGTAGGAACAGCACTTTTTAGTTTCGGTGTTCGTCTTTCACAAGAAAAAGGGCAAGGATGGACACAGCTTTTACAAATTACACCGCTGCCAGAAGGGGCGTATTTATCTGCAAAAATTGTTGCACAAACGCTTGTAAATGCTTTTTCAATCTTAGTTATTTTTATCGCGGGAATATTAATTAATGATGTACAGTTAACGATTGGACAGTGGATTGGCGCTGGATTATGGTTGTTAATTGGTGTTACGCCATTTTTAGCGCTTGGAACGGTAATTGGTTCGATTAAGAAGGCTGATGCGGCTGCTGGGCTAGCAAATATTTTAAATATGTGTTTAGCCATTCTAGGTGGTTTATGGATGCCAATCGAAGTATTACCAAAAGCGTTAAGAAGTATTGGGGAATGGACACCGACATATCGTTTCGGAAGCGGTGCTTGGGATATTGTTGCTGGTAAGGCAATTGGCTGGGAGAATGTTGCAGTGTTAGGAGGTTATTTCATCGCTTTTGTTGTATTATCAATATATATAAGAAAGAGACAGGAAGCGATATAAAATGATCGAAAAGAAACAGTTTGAATTCTTTCCAAAACATATGGGATTTTTCCCTTATATATGGCTCGTGTACTTGTTGTTTCCTCTTTATTACTTGATGGGGCAATCAGGTTGGAAATTGATATTAGGAGGCGGGATGCTCATACTCTTTGTTATTGCATACCGCCAGCTTTATTTTGTGAAAAAAACATTTGTTATATGGGCATGTATTCAATTTATGATTACATTTCTATTTAGTGCATTTTATGAACCATATATGATTTATTTTGGATTTTATACAGCAAATGCAATGGGGTTTACACCGACAAAAAAACAATTTCGATTGTTGTTTTTCCTTTTGATCGTAATGATTGGTTCTTTTATGTTGCTGCATATGAATGAGCTTACAAAAGCGTCTTTTATAACAGCGATTCCGATGTTTATTTTAATGATTCTTACACCATTTGGTATGCGGAATTTTAATCAAAAAAAGATATTAAAAACACAATTAAGTGAAGCAAATGAACAAATTCGTGATCTAGTGAAGCGAGAAGAACGCCAGCGCATTGCGAGAGATTTACATGATACGTTAGGACATACGTTATCGCTTATTACGCTAAAAAGTCAGCTTGTTGAGAAGCTTATTGTGAAAAATCCAGAACGTGCTTGTCTAGAGGCAAAGGAAATCACGCAAACATCAAGAAATGCGTTAAAACAATTACGGGAATTAATTTCTGATATGCGTATGATTACGGTGGAAGAAGAGCTAGAGCAAGTGAAGGTGATTCTCCAAGCGGCCAATATATCATTAGAAGTAAAGCAGGAGACAAGTACGAATGTATTATCACCGCTAGAACAAAACATTTTAGGAATGTGTTTACGTGAAGCGGTGACAAACGTTGTAAAACATAGCAAGGCAACAACGTGCGTGGTTGCTTTACTTGAAACACAAGGGAAATTGATTTTACAAGTAAAGGATAATGGAATCGGACTACAAAAAAATCATGATGGGAATGGCATTCTTGGAATGAGAGAACGATTGGCTCTTATTGATGGAGTACTTGAGCTAGACGCTATTCATGATGGAACGATGTTAACAATACATGTACCAATTGTTATAAGAACAGGGAAAGATGGGGTGAGAGCATGATTCGAATCATCATTGCAGAAGATCAGCGTATGCTTCGCGGAGCGTTAGGAGCTTTACTTGATTTAGAAGATGATATTGAGGTTGTTGGGCAGGCGGAAAACGGAGAAGAGGCTTTGCGACTAATTGAAAAACTACAGCCAGATGTTAGTATTATGGACATTGAAATGCCAATTCAGAGCGGATTAGATGTGGCTGAAACGTTACGGAAACAACAGTCACAGTGTAGAGTTATGATTTTAACAACATTTGCCCGTCCTGGTTATTTCGAGCGAGCGATGAAAGCAAACGTGCATGGGTATTTATTAAAAGATAGTCCAAGTGAAGATCTTGCAGCGGCAATTCGGAATGTAATGAATGGGAAAAGAGAAATTTCTCCTGAGCTCATGTTTGGGCTTTGGCAAGAACAAAATCCGCTAACAGATAGAGAAAGAGAGGTTCTCTTGTTAGCGAAAGAAGGAAAAACGGCAAACGAAATTGCAAAAACACTATACTTGTCATCTGGAACCGTTCGAAACTATATTTCCGATGTGTTAACGAAATTAAATGCAAAAAATCGGATTGAGGCAATTACAATTGCTGAAGAAAAAGGGTGGATATGAAAAAAGAAACAACTGTCTTATCTAGTAATGGGTTCGGTTTAGAGGGAGAAAACAGTAAATAACATACATTTTGGAGATGTAATTCGTATATGAATTAGCATCTCTTTTTTATCCCGCTATTCGTGGGCAGTAATACTCCCACCTCAAAATTCGGTGAAAGCAAAGAAGTTAGGTGGGAGATAAACTGCCCTTATTTTCATACGTACATCGCCTTTCATGTGTTTATAGAAAAAAGGAAAGGACTGTTCCAATCCATTCTTTTCCTTTGTCTAAAAGAGAGTGAGGAGAAACATCTTGAATTGAAAGTGAAACGGAAGCTTCTAAGTCGTGATTGATTTCTTTCTTCACTTGTTCTAAAAACGGTGAGCCATATAATATACAATTGATTTCATGGTTCAGATATAAGCTTCTCATATCAAAATTCGCAGTTCCAATATCACAAATACAGCCATCTATCATTACAATTTTGGCATGAAAAAATCCATCTTGAAATTCGTAAATATGACAGCCTGCTTCAATAAGCTTCCGGCAATATGGGAGTTTCGCTTCACGAACAAATGGATGATCCGCTTTTTTAGGTACGAGAATGGTAATACGAACGCCTCGCTTTTTTGCGCGTAGCAATGCACTCATTAGCTTTTTCCCAGGGATAAAATAGGGCGTACCGATATATAGCTCTTTCGTTGCCTTTTCAATTAAATCGAGAAAAGTTTGTTGTAAATAAGCGCCGTCAGTTGGTACGAACTGATGGGAAGTTTCTCCCTTTTCCAGTATTGGAAAGTAATAATCTTCATGCAATAAATCTTCATTTGTATCATCGCGCCAATCGTGTAGAAACTGCGTTTGTAAGTCTTGTACGCCTTCTCCGGTAAGGCGTAGATGGTAATCACGCCATGGACCGAGTGCAGCATTATGCCCTAGGTATTCTTCACCGATATTAAAGCCTCCGATATAGCCGATTTTTCCGTCAATAATCGTAATTTTTCTATGGTTCCGTTGATTAGCGGAAAAAAAGAGAAATGGGAGACGGATTTTATGACAAAATGAAAAATGTATGCCCTGTTGTTTTAATTCACGGATTGTTTCCTTTGATAAATGATGGCTGCCAATCCGATCAAGGAGAAGGCGTACTTCAATACCTTGTTGTGCTTTTTCCATTAGAAGCTGTAAAAATGTATGGCTAATCTCATCGTTTTTTACGATAAAAAATAAAATATGTACGTGATGCTTAGCCTGTTGTATATCAGTAAATAGCTCCTTATATAATGTTTGGCCATATGTATAGAGTTTAAAGTTACTATGGCGCAAAGGAAATGAACGAGGTTTAAGTTGTTTTAAATGAAGTTTTCTTCCATATATGAAGTCGAAATTTATCCACAGTAAGAAAAAGACAAGGAAGAGAAATAAAAAGCTCATGTATCCATTCCCTCCTCTATATTCATTTTTATCCCGCTATTTGCGGGCAGTAAGACCCCTACCTCAAGATTCAGAGAGAAGCGAGGAAGATAGATGGGGGATAATTGCCCGTAAAAGTCCAATTGGTTAACCATCAGTGGGGATGAAAAAATCCCTTGCTGATGGAAGTTTCACTTTATAGTTTCACCGAAATAAAAAGCTTTATGAAAAAATATATTGTTGTATAACAAAAAACTGTTGACTGAACGCTCACTCATCATATAATGGAAATAGGGGCAATAAATTCAGAAAATTATTTATTTTCGAAGATTCGAAAAAGGGAATATTACACGGAGAGGGGTTGGCAGAAAGATGAATAGCTTATTAATTGTGAATTGGTTGGCGACAATCGCCATCATAGCGTATGCAGCATATTTATTTGTATATCTCATACGAACGCGGATTACCTACATACAATTAGGAAAGAAAGTCGAATTTGATCGCCGCTTCAAAGAAAGATGGGATCTTATTAAGGGGAATGTCTTCGGACAAAAGAAGCTTCTTAAAGATAAAAAGAGCGGTATCATGCATGTTATGTTTTTTTATGGATTTATTCTTGTCCAATTTGGAGCAATTGACTTCATATGGAAAGGCTTAGCACCAGGATCACATCTTCCACTTGGACCACTATACCCTGCATTTACATTCTTCCAAGAAATCGTCACACTCATCATTTTAATTGCAGTCTTTTGGGCTTTTTATAGAAGGTATATTGAAAAACTTGTGCGCTTAAAACGTAATTTTAAAGCGGGACTTGTTTTAATTTTTATCGGCGGCTTAATGCTATCTGTTCTTCTTGGTAACGGAATGGGCATCATTTGGCATGGCGAGGAATTATCATGGAGTGAACCAATTGCTTCTGCAATCGCTTACTTATTTTCTGGAATTGGTGAAACAGCTGCGATTGTTGTGTTCTATTTTGCGTGGTGGATGCATCTACTTATTTTGTTAACGTTTTTAGTTTACGTGCCACAATCGAAGCATGCACATTTAATTGCAGGACCAGCAAATGTATATTTTAGCCGTTTAACAAACCCAGGAAAATTAGAAAAAATCGATTTTGAAGATGAAACACAAGAAACATTTGGCGTTGGAAAAATTGAAGATTTCAAACAAACGCAACTTATTGATTTATACGCATGTGTAGAGTGCGGCCGCTGTACAAATATGTGCCCAGCAACGGGAACAGGAAAGATGCTATCACCGATGGATTTAATATTAAAACTGCGTGATCATTTAACGGATAAAGGCGCAGCGGTGACATCGCGCGCACCATGGGTTCCAACTGTTGCATTTAACAATACACAAGGTAATCAGCTAGCGATGATGGCGGCTGGAGAGGGACAACATGAATCTGCAGCAACATTAGCATACAATCCAAGTTTAATTGGCGATGTCATTACAGAAACAGAAATTTGGGCTTGTACAACGTGTCGTAACTGCGAAGACCAATGTCCAGTTATGAATGAACATGTTGATAAAATTATTGATTTGCGCCGCTATCTTGTTTTAACAGAAGGAAAAATGGATCCAGAAGCGCAGCGTGCCCTGACAAATATCGAGCGTCAAGGAAACCCTTGGGGGCTGAACCGTAAAGAGCGTGAAACGTGGCGTACGATGGAAGAAGAAGTTTCTATTCCGACTGTGAAAGAGAAAACGAAAGCAGGCGAAGAGTTTGAGTACTTATTCTGGGTAGGCTCTATGGGATCATATGATAACCGCAGCCAAAAAATTGCGTTATCGTTTGCGAAGCTGATGAACGAAGCTGGTATTTCCTTTGCTATCCTCGGAAATAAAGAGAGAAACTCAGGTGATACACCGCGTCGTCTTGGAAATGAATTTGTCTTCCAAGAGATGGCGAACAAGAATATTGAAGAGTTTGAAAAAGCGGGCGTTAAGAAAATCGTGACAATTGATCCGCACGCATATAACACGTTTAAAAATGAGTATCCGGACTTTGGCTTACAAGCAGAAGTCTATCATCATACAGAATTGTTAGCACAGTGGGTGAAAGAAGGACGATTAAAACCAGTTCACCGCGTAGAAGAAACGATTACGTATCACGATTCTTGTTATTTAGGACGCTACAACGAAGTGTACGAAGCGCCGCGTAATATTTTAAAAGCGATTCCAGGCGTGAATCTCATTGAAATGGAGCGTAACCGCGAAACAGGAATGTGCTGCGGAGCGGGCGGTGGTCTGATGTGGATGGAAGAGACTGCTGGTTCTCGTATTAACGTTGCACGTACAGAGCAAGCGCTTGCTACATCGCCGACGATCATCGGTACGGGCTGTCCATATTGCTTAACGATGATTAGTGACGGTACGAAGGCAAAAGAAGTAGAAGAACGCGTGCAAACCCTTGATATAACAGAGATTTTAGAGCGCTCTGTTATCGGGTCAAAGAAAGAAGCAATGTAACATGTAAGAATCCGTACAACTTTAGATAAAAGGGGGTGCAAAGGTTGCACCTCTTTCTCACAACAGCTGAACTGAACGAGCGTTCAATCAACGCCGCAAAATGAAGAAATGGGGGAATATGTTTTGACTAGAACAGTAATTTTAAGTGCTGCAAGAACACCTGTTGGAAAGTTTGGGGGAGCTTTAAAGGATGTAAAGGCAACGAAGCTTGGAGGAATTGCAATTGGAGCGGCATTAGAGCGCGCGAATGTTGCAGCAAGTGATATTGAAGAAGTTATATTTGGAGCGGTTATTCAAGGTGGTCAGGGACAAATTCCATCACGCCAGGCGGCAAGAGAAGCAGGGATCCCATGGGAGACGCGCACAGAAACAGTCAATAAAGTATGTGCTTCCGGGCTTCGTGCAGTAACGTTAGCAGATCAAATTATTCGTACCGGCGACCAATCGTTACTTGTAGCAGGCGGCATGGAATCGATGAGTAATAGTCCATATATTTTACGCGGTGCACGCTGGGGATATCGCATGGGGCATAACGAGGTTGTTGACTTAAACGTGGCAGATGGCTTAACGTGCTCATTTTCTGGCGTGCATATGGGTGTGTACGGCGGAGATGTAGCGAAAGAAGATGGTATTTCCCGCGAAATGCAAGATGAATGGGCATGCCGCAGTCATATGCGCGCCGTTGCATCACGCAAGGAAGGCCGATTTGAAGAAGAAATTGTACCTGTATCTGTGCCGCAGCGAAAAGGTGAGCCGGTAGTTGTTGCTCACGACGAAGCACCGCGCGAAGATACAACAGTTGAAAAACTAGCAAAATTAAAACCTGTATTTGATAAGGATGCAGCGGTTACCGCAGGAAATGCACCAGGTTTAAATGACGGCGCGGCAGCGCTCGTATTAATGAGTGAAGAGCGTGCGAAGCAAGAGGGAAGAAAGCCGCTTGCGACAATTTTAGGTCATACAGCGATCGCGGTTGAAGCGAAAGATTTCCCGAGAACACCAGGTTATGCCATTAACGAGTTGTTAAAGAAAACAGGTAAGAAAGTAGAAGAGATAGATTTATTTGAGATTAATGAAGCATTTGCGGCTGTAGCTATTGCAAGTGCAAATATTGCTGGTATTGATCCAGAAAAGATTAACGTAAATGGCGGAGCAGTTGCGATGGGACATCCAATCGGAGCAAGCGGTGCGCGCATTATCGTTACTCTTATTCATGCGTTAAAGCAGCGCGGCGGCGGAATCGGTATTGCATCTATTTGCAGCGGCGGCGGTCAAGGCGACGCAATTATGATAGAGGTTCAGTAAAAAAGGGGGCTATAAATATGACGGTACAAAGCATTGTTGTAATTGGTTCAGGACAAATGGGATCTGGAATTGCACAGGTATGTGCGATGGCAGGTTATGACGTATATATGCAAGATTTAAAACAAGAGCAGTTAGACCGCGGCATGGGGATTATTACGAAAAATTTATCTAGGCAAGTTGAGAAAGGCCGCATGAGTGAAGAGGATAAGCAGGCAACATTAAATCGTCTTACAGCAACACTTACACTTGATTGCGTGAAAGAAGCAGATCTTGTCATTGAAGCAGCTGTAGAGAGAATGGATATTAAAAAACAAATTTTTGCGAACTTAGATACGTTAGCACCGGATCATACGATCTTGGCAACAAATACATCATCGCTGCCAATTACAGAGATCGCAGCTGTTACGAATCGTCCAGAAAAGGTTATTGGCATGCATTTTATGAATCCGGTTCCTGTTATGAAGCTTGTTGAAATTATTCGCGGCTTAGCAACAGAGGACGTTGTATATGAAACGATTGAAGATATTACGAAAAAAATCGGCAAAGTTCCAGTTGAAGTAAATGACTTCCCAGGATTTGTTTCGAACCGTATTTTATTGCCAATGATTAACGAAGCAATTTATACGCTATATGAGGGCGTGGCGACGAAAGAAGCGATTGATGAAGTTATGAAGCTCGGCATGAATCATCCGATGGGACCGTTGACACTCGCTGATTTTATCGGTTTAGATACGTGTCTATACATTATGGAAGTACTGCACGAAGGATTAGGAGATAGCAAATATCGCCCATGTCCGTTACTTCGTAAATACGTAAACGCAGGCTGGTTAGGGCGCAAGACAGGACGCGGTTTTTACGTTTACGAATAATAACATACTCCGGTAGGGCACCTCTTTGCATGCACTAGTGGTCTTACCAAATAGTTGAATTACTATATAAAACAATTTGAGGTGGAGCATATGAACTTTCAATTTACAGAAGAGCAGCAAATGATGCGAAAAATGGTTCGGGATTTCGCTCAAAAGGAAATTGCTCCCTTTGTTCCTACTATGGAACAAGGGGTGTTTCCTAGAGAAGTCTTACAGAAAATGGGCGAGCTTGGACTGATGGGAATTCCTATTCCAGCGAAATACGGCGGAGCGGAAATGGACTTTATTTCATATATTTTAGCAATTAATGAACTGTCAAAAGTAAGCGCAACCGTAGGTGTAATTTTAGCAGTGCATACCTCTGTTGGAACGAATCCTATTTTATATTTTGGAACAGAAGAGCAAAAGCAAAAGTATCTTCCGAAGTTAGCAGCTGGTGAATATTTAGGAGCGTTTGCATTGACAGAGCCAGGCGCTGGATCAGATGCAGGAAGTTTGAAATCAAGGGCAGTTAGATGCGGTGATGAGTACGTAATTAACGGTTCAAAAGTATTTATCACAAACGGCGGCGAGGCAGATACATATATCGTGTTTGCTTCTACGAATCCGGATGCGGGTACACGCGGGATATCGGCATTTATTGTTGAGAAAGATACACCGGGTTTAATCATTGGAAAAGATGAGCACAAAATGGGGCTATTAGGTTCTCGTACAGTGCAATTAACGTTCGAGGACATGAGAGTTCCTGCTGAGAATTTGCTTGGCGAAGAGGGTCAAGGTT
This sequence comes from Bacillus sp. GB_SG_008, assembly GCF_052038115.1. Classification (NCBI taxonomy): domain Bacteria; kingdom Bacillati; phylum Bacillota; class Bacilli; order Caryophanales; family Bacillaceae; genus Bacillus; species Bacillus sp. GB_SG_008. Next base: position 129,562 of record NZ_JBPZSK010000002.1, read on the forward strand.
TTAAAGTGGCAATGGCAAACTTAGATGTTGGTCGCATTGGTATCGGGGCGCAGTCACTTGGCATCGCTGAAGCAGCGCTTGCATGTGCTACTGATTATGCGAAAGATCGTCACCAATTTGGCAAGCCGATTGCCGCGCAGCAAGGACTAGGCTTTAAGCTAGCGGATATGGCAACGGCTGTTGAAGCAGCACGTTTACTCGTATACCGTGCAGCATCACTAAGGGCACAAGGCTTACCGTGCGGGAAAGAAGCGTCAATTGCAAAACTATTTGCTTCCAAAACAGCAGTAGAAGTTGCGATTGAAGCTGTGCAGGTGCTTGGCGGTTACGGTTATACAAAAGAGTATCCTGCGGAGCGATTCTTCCGCGATGCAAAAATATGTGAGATTTATGAAGGAACAAGTGAGATTCAGCGCTTAGTTATTAGCAGAGCGCTTTAAGGGGGAATAGAGATGCACTTTAAATTATCAGAAGAACATGAAATGATTCGGAAAATGGTTCGTGATTTTTCGAGAAATGAAGTGGCACCAACGGCAGCAGAGCGCGACGAGGAAGAACGCTTTGACCGCGCTTTATTTGATCAAATGGCGGAGCTTGGCTTAACTGGTATTCCGTGGCCTGAAGAGTACGGTGGAATTGGGAGCGATTACTTGGCTTATGTGATTGCGGTAGAAGAGCTGTCACGTGTTTGCGCATCTACAGCTGTAACATTATCGGCGCATACGTCGCTTGCAGGATGGCCAATTTTTAAATTTGGTACAGAGGAGCAAAAACAGAAATATTTACGTCCGATGGCAGAAGGAAAGAAAATTGGAGCTTACGGCTTAACAGAGCCGGGTTCAGGCTCTGATGCTGGTGGAATGAAAACAACAGCAAAGCGTGACGGCGATCATTATATTTTGAACGGTTCGAAAATTTTCATTACAAATGGCGGAATTGCGGATATTTATGTTGTGTTTGCACTGACAGATTCAGAGTCAAAGCAGCGCGGAACAAGTGCATTTATTGTGGAAAGCGATGCGCCTGGATTTTCTGTTGGAAAGAAAGAGAGCAAGCTTGGTATTCGTTCTTCACCGACGACGGAGATTATATTTGAAGATTGCCGCATTCCTGCCGAGAACTTACTTGGCGAGGAAGGCCAAGGATTTAAAATTGCGATGCAAACGTTAGACGGCGGCCGTAATGGTATTGCTGCGCAAGCGGTTGGCATCGCACAAGGTGCACTTGATGCTGCTGCCGATTATGCGAAGGAACGCCATCAATTTGGTAAACCAATTGCTGCGCAGCAGGGGATTGGCTTTAAACTAGCAGATATGGCGACGGGTGTAGAGGCGGCACGCTTGTTAACATATCAAGCGGCTTGGCTTGAGTCAGAAGGACTGCCGTATGGCAAAGAATCAGCAATGTCGAAATTGTTTGCAGGAGACACGGCGATGAAAGTGACAACCGAAGCTGTGCAAGTATTTGGGGGATATGGTTATACGAAAGATTATCCAGTTGAGCGTTTTATGCGTGATGCGAAGATTACGCAAATTTACGAAGGCACGCAAGAAATTCAGCGCCTTGTTATTTCACGTATGTTAACGAAGTAGAAGCTAGAAGAAGCGTAGGGAGCCTCCTACGCTTCTTCCTGCAAAATGACAGAGAAAGGGGTGAAGGATATGGTTAAGCACAATGTACAAGCATCTGTGAAAGATGAAAAACTTATTGCACTTCGGCGCGAACAAATGATTAAAGGTGCTGTACAGCTCTTTAAGCAAAAAGGATTTCCGCGCACAACAACGAGAGAAATCGCGAAAGCAGCAGGCTTTAGCATTGGTACACTCTATGAATATATTCGAACGAAAGATGATGTGCTTTATTTAGTGTGCGATAGCATTTATGAACATGTAAAAGATCGTTTAGAGCAAGTGCTGTGCAGAGAAAAAGGCAGCATTGATAGTTTAAAAGCCGCGATTACAAATTATTTTAAAGTTATGGATGAGCTGCAAGAAGAGGTCCTTATTATGTATCAAGAAGTTCGTTTTTTACCAAAAGAGTCGCTGCCTTACGTATTAGAGAAAGAATTTCAAATGGTAGGGATGTTCGAAAATATTTTGCAGCAATGTGTTCAAAATAAGGTATTTACTTTAACAAAAAAAGAGGTTCAACTGCTTGCTCATAATATTTTTATTCAAGGACAAATGTGGGGATTTCGGCGCTGGGCACTGCAGAAACTTTATACATTGGAAGAATATACAGAGATGCAAATTCGTTATGTATTAAATGGTGCTCATATGATTCAAAACTAAAAAGGGCAATAACGTTGCAATATGTAGGGAAATCACTTTATGATTCCCTATTTTTTTTGTGGCATATTTGGTGGAGTTTTGTTTATAATGAATAGTATGGATTTTTTTTGAACAGGCCTTTATATTAATAGGATATATTTTAAGAAAGGAAGTGCCGCATAAGTGAATTTAAAGCAATATTCACCAGAAGAGCTAAAAGAATTGTCCATGATCGAAGCTGTACATAGCTTGTTAGAGGAAAAACAACAAGCAACATCTTTTCACGATCTAGTTCAAGAAATTGCTCAATTACTGGGACTAACTGAAGAGCAAGTTGCTGCGAGAATCGCACAATTTTATACAGATTTAAATATCGATGGGCGCTTTATCAATCTCGGAGAAAATCGTTGGGGACTACGCGGATGGTATCCATATGAGCAAATTGATGAAGAAATCTTACCTCAACCGAAACCTAAGAAGAAACGTAAGGTAGAAGAGGACGAGCTAGATGACTACAACGATGATGAAGAGGACGACTTCGAAGAAGAGGCAGATGAAGACTTTGAAGAAGTTGAAGATGAAGACGAAGATGTAGAAGATCTTGATGAAATTCTGGATGAAGATGATGAAGATCTTGATGATCTAGAGGACGACGATGATTTTGCCGATGAAGATGAGTTGGAATACGACGAATCAGGCGAAGAAGAGGAAGAACAGTAGTCCTTGACTTTTTATTATCGTCCATGTAGAATCATTTTTGGGCTCTTTAAAAAAGACGATAATAACTTTTACGTGTAAATATAAAAGAAAATTGCTCCCTATTTATTACTTTTAGTGATAAAGGGAGCAATTTTCTTTTTTGTTTTTTGTTTAGAAAAACAAAAGAGTCTAACAATAAGATAAGGTAAGTGTTATCTACATACGTTGCGATTTGCAGCGATGATTATATAACAGCAAACTAGAAGGGAGTACTTTCATGACTAAGTATATTTTTGTCACAGGCGGTGTAGTATCTTCTTTAGGAAAAGGTATTACAGCAGCATCTTTAGGAAGACTTTTAAAAAATAGAGGACTAAACGTAACAACCCAAAAGTTTGATCCATACATTAACGTAGACCCAGGGACAATGAGCCCATACCAACACGGTGAGGTTTTCGTAACAGATGATGGTGCAGAAACAGACTTAGACCTTGGTCACTATGAGCGTTTCATCGATATTAACTTAAATAAATACAGCAGCGTAACAACAGGTAAAATTTACTCTTCTGTTCTTCAAAAAGAGCGTCGCGGTGAATATTTAGGGGGAACAGTTCAAGTTATTCCTCACATTACGAACGAAATTAAAGAACGCGTATTCCGTGCGGGTCGTGAAACAAATGCAGACGTTATCATTACAGAAATCGGCGGAACTGTTGGTGACATTGAGTCTCTACCATTCTTAGAAGCAATTCGCCAAATTAAGAGCGATATTGGCCGTGACAATGTAATGTACATTCACTGTACGTTAATTCCGTACTTAAAAGCAGCGGGTGAAATGAAAACAAAACCAACGCAGCACAGCGTTAAAGAACTTCGCAGCTTAGGTATTCAGCCAAATATTATCGTTGTTCGTACAGAACTTCCTGTTTCTCAAGATATGAAAGATAAGCTTGCATTATTCTGCGATATCGATCCAAAAGCAGTAATTGAAGCGCGCGATGCAGATACATTATATACAGTTCCATTATCTCTTCAAGAGCAAAATATGGACCAAATCGTTTGCGATCACTTAAAACTAGACAATCCAGCTGCAGACATGACAGAGTGGAATGCATTAGTAGAAAAAGTACGCAACCTGTCTAAGAAAACAAAAATCGCTCTTGTTGGTAAATATGTAGAGCTTCAAGATGCATACATTTCTGTTGTAGAAGCACTTCGTCATGCAGGTTACAAATTTGATACAGATGTAGAAGTGAAATGGGTAAATGCTGAGCACGTAACAGCAGAAAACGTGAAAGAATTAGTTGGCGATACAGATGGTATCCTTGTACCAGGTGGTTTCGGTGACCGCGGTGTTGAAGGTAAAATCGCTGCAATTCAGTATGCACGTGAAAACAAAGTTCCATTCTTAGGAATTTGCTTAGGTATGCAGCTTGCATCAATCGAATTTGCACGTAACGTATTAGGATTAGAAGGAGCTAACTCTTCTGAAATCAATCCTGACACGCCTTACGCAATTATCGATTTATTACCAGAACAAAAAGATGTAGAAGATTTAGGCGGTACACTTCGTCTTGGTCTATACCCATGTAAGCTTACTCCAGAAACAAATGCTTACAATGCGTATACCGAGCCAGTTGTTTATGAACGTCACCGTCATCGCTATGAGTTCAATAATCAATTCCGTCAAGACATGGAAAACGCTGGATTCATCTTCTCTGGTACAAGCCCAGACGGCCGTTTAGTAGAAATTATCGAATTAAAAGAGCATCCTTGGTTCGTGGCATCACAGTTCCACCCAGAATTTGTATCTCGTCCAAATCGTCCGCAACCATTGTTCCGTGACTTCGTAGAAGCTTCTATTATTAATAAAGAAGGTAAGTAATAAGAAAAAGGCGTCCTATATAGGGCGCCTTTTTACGTCACTCATATTCATTCATAATGTCATCGATTGTAAATTTTAATCCATGATATGCAAATAAAGCCGTTATTAAACTTGGAAAACCATAGCGAGAGCCATCGTCATCTGGAATCAATGCCTTTACAAGCTTTGTATCAATATGTGCATCGGTGAATTGTTCTAGCGATAATTCGCCTTCTTGTTTTGCAGAAATACCAACAATAAAATGACCGTTTTCTTGCAGCTGCTTTGCTAATGAAATGATATCTTCATCCGTGGAAAAGCGGCTGATAAGTAGTATACGGTCAGCGACGGTCGCGCTTGCTTGTTTACCGTCTTCAAATAGCCGTTTTGCACTTTGCATAGGCTCGGATCCATACAAAGCTTCACAAATTACACCTTCCATCTCTTTTGTACCGTGCAAATAAATGTGGCCATCTCCAACTAATGCTTGTGCAAGTAAACGAGCGCCATCTTCTATATTCATCTCTTCTTTCTGAGCAATTCTTGTGAAATAACCACCCAGCTGAGTGGAAAAAATTTTAAACATGAGGATTCTCCTTTCTAACGTGTTAGACGGCTTTCATTATAGCTCATTTTTTCATAAAGGCGCTAGCGCTAGTAAATAGTAGGCGGTAAAATAAGAAAGAATAGGAAGGAATTTGATAAAAAGTAGCGAAAATAATCGAAAGAGATATGAGAAATATAAATTTTGTATTTATATAGAAAGGTTGGATAACATGGAAGGGAAAATCCTAATCGTTGATGATCAATACGGCATTCGTGTTTTATTACACGAGGTGTTTCAAAAGGAAGGGTATCAAACATTCCAAGCAGCAAACGGTTTTCAAGCCCTTGATATTGTGAAAAAAGACTGTCCTGATTTAGTTATTTTAGATATGAAAATTCCAGGTATGGATGGAATTGAAATTTTAAAACATGTGAAAGAAATTAATCAAGAAATTAAAGTGATTTTAATGACGGCGTATGGGGAATTAGATATGATTCAAGAAGCGAAAGACCTTGGTGCATTAATGCACTTTGCAAAGCCGTTCGATATTGATGAAATTCGCAGTGCTGTGCGAAAAGAAATTACAGTACAAGCATAATCGTGAATTTTTTATTAAAAAATATAGAAAAAAGCGTTTTCATGGGCTGATGAGCAGGTGAATGCAGTTGAGTTTTTGAGTACAAGTTGGTATCCTATTGAGTGTAGAAAAAAGTCCGGTATGTGATTATACATATTTTTCCTTTTCGTGGTCATACTACCATCGATAAGAACTTATCGGATACAAAAAACGTTTTTAGGAGGATTCACCATGCCTTTAGTTTCCATGAAAGAAATGCTAAACAAAGCGCTAGAAGGAAAATACGCAGTTGGTCAATTCAACATGAACAACTTAGAGTGGACACAAGCTATCTTAGCTGCTGCGGAAGAAGAAAAATCTCCTGTAATTTTAGGTGTATCTGAGGGCGCAGCTCGTCATATGACTGGTTTCAAAACAGTTGTAGCTATGGTTAAAGCTTTAATCGAAGAAATGAACATCACTGTTCCTGTAGCGATTCATCTTGACCATGGTTCAAGCTTCGAAAAATGTAAAGAAGCAATTGATGCAGGTTTCACATCTGTAATGATCGACGCTTCTCACCACCCATTTGAAGAAAATATCGAAACTACTAAAAAAGTAGTAGAATATGCACACGCTCGTAACGTATCTGTAGAAGCTGAGCTTGGTACAGTTGGCGGACAAGAAGATGACGTAGTAGCTGAAGGTGTTATCTACGCTAATCCAGAGGAATGTAAAGAACTAGTAGCTGCAACAGGTATCGACTGCCTAGCTCCAGCATTAGGTTCTGTACATGGTCCTTACAAAGGTGAGCCTAACTTAGGATTCAAAGAAATGGAAGAAGTTCGTGACTTAACTGGTGTACCTTTAGTACTTCATGGTGGTACTGGTATCCCAACAGCTGACATTAAAAAATCTATCTCTTTAGGTACTTCTAAAATCAACGTAAACACTGAAAACCAAATCGAGTTTACAAAAGCGGTTCGTGAAGTATTAAATAAAGACCAAGAAGTTTATGATCCTCGTAAATTTATCGGACCTGGTCGTGAAGCAATTAAAGCGACTGTAATCGGTAAAATTCGTGAATTTGGTTCTAACGGTCAAGCATAATTCTAAAAATATTTTTAGAAACCGTCTAGCCTTTTAGACGGTTTCGTTTCGTTGTATAATGAAAGCGTGACCATTTTATGGGATAGACAATTTTCTACTTGTTAAGGCGTTTGAAAGGAAATATTTTTATAATTGTGTAAAAATAGAGGAAACAAATAGCATGGATATACTCATACGTGTAAAAACGTATCCGAAGTTGTGAAATCACCCGTTGTAGTGGGGAGGCTGGAACGGTAGATGAATTCACGAGAAGGGGGCTCAAAATGGACAAGTTGCTGATTGAAGGCGGTGTGCCTTTGCAAGGTTCGATTCGTGTAAGTGGTGCAAAAAATAGTGCTGTTGCGCTTATTCCCGCGACCATTTTAGCAGAAACACCAGTTACAATTGGTGGTGTACCTAATATTTCTGATGTAAAAATACTTGGTGACTTATTAGAAGAAATTGGTGGTTCTGTTACGTATCATCAAGACGAAGAAATGACAATTGATCCTTCTAAAATGGTAGCCATGCCTCTTCCAAATGGAAAGGTAAAAAAACTGCGTGCTTCTTATTATTTAATGGGAGCGATGCTCGGTCGTTTCAAAAAAGCAGTAATTGGGCTTCCTGGTGGATGTCATCTAGGACCAAGGCCAATTGATCAGCATATTAAGGGGTTTGAAGCGCTTGGAGCATATGTAACAAATGAGCAAGGTGCAATCTATTTACGTGCAGACGAACTGCGGGGAGCACGTATTTATTTAGATGTTGTCAGCGTAGGTGCGACAATTAATATCATGCTTGCTGCAGTGCGTGCAAAAGGTAGAACAGTAATTGAAAATGCAGCGAAAGAACCAGAAATTATTGATGTAGCGACGCTTCTTACAAGCATGGGTGCTCGTATTAAAGGAGCAGGAACAGATGTGATTCGTATTGATGGTGTTGAATCGCTTCATGGTTGTTACCATTCTATTATTCCTGATCGCATTGAAGCTGGAACATATATGATTTTGGGCGCAGCTTCTGGTGGTGAAGTTACAGTTGATAATGTGATTCCGCAGCATTTAGAATCCATAACGGCTAAGCTTCGAGAAATGGGTGTAAAAGTAGATACACACGATGATCAAATTGTGGTGAATGGGAATCGCCAACTAAAAATGGTAGATGTAAAAACACTCGTATATCCAGGATTTCCGACTGATTTACAGCAACCATTTACAGCGTTATTAACGAAAGCGAATGGAACGGCAGTTGTAACGGATACCATTTACGGAGCGCGTTTTAAACATATAGATGAGTTAAGAAGAATGAATGCGCAAATTAAAGTGGAAGGTCGTTCTGCTATCGTAACAGGCCCTGCTTCGCTGCAAGGAGCCAAAGTAAAAGCGAGTGACTTACGCGCCGGGGCTGCTCTTGTAATCGCAGGTTTAATGGCAGAAGGAATCACAGAAGTTACAGGATTAGAGCATATTGATCGTGGATATGAAAATTTAGAAGATAAGCTTCGAGGTCTTGGAGCAAAAATCTGGCGTGAAAAAATGACAAGTCAAGAGATTGAACAGATGAAAAATGCATAAAGATCTTTACATGGGTAAAGTGATATATTTGTATAAAGTGTAAGTGAAAACGGCATAAGGTAAAAATTTTATTGGAAGTTTAGTATGAGATAAATATTACGGCTTAAAGGAGAGGGATTATTGTGGAAAGAAGTTTATCTATGGAATTAGTACGTGTAACAGAGGCTGCAGCGTTATCATCTGCGCGTTGGATGGGACGCGGTAAGAAAGATGAAGCAGATGGTGCAGCAACGTCAGCAATGCGCGACGTATTTGATACAGTACCAATGAAAGGAACAGTGGTAATTGGCGAAGGGGAAATGGATGAGGCGCCGATGCTATATATTGGTGAAAAATTAGGAACTGGATATGGTCCGCGTGTTGATGTAGCGGTTGATCCGTTAGAAGGAACAAATATTGTTGCAGCAGGAGGATGGAATGCGTTAGCTGTTATTGCGGTAGCAGACCATGGAAATTTACTGCATGCACCTGATATGTATATGGAAAAAATTGCAGTTGGCCCAGAAGCGGTTGGTGCTGTCGATATTAATGCACCGGTTATTGATAATTTACGCGCTGTTGCAAAAGCAAAAAACAAAGATATTGAAGATGTTGTAGCAACGATTTTAAACAGACCACGTCACCAAGCAATTATTGAGGAAATCCGTAAAGCGGGAGCTCGCATTAAATTAATTAACGATGGTGATGTAGCTGGTGCAATCAACACAGCATTTGATCGCACAGGCGTTGATATTTTATTCGGATCTGGCGGTGCGCCTGAAGGGGTACTAGCAGCCGTTGCATTAAAATGTTTAGGCGGAGAAATTCAAGGAAAGCTTCTGCCACAAAATGATGCAGAATTACAGCGCTGCAAAAAGATGGGTATCGATGATATTAATCGCATTCTTCGTATGGAAGATTTAGTAAGAGGTGACGATGCAATCTTTGCGGCAACAGGTGTTACGGACGGAGAATTACTGCGCGGTGTTCAATTTAAAGGAAGTACTGGTACAACACACTCCCTTGTTATGCGTGCAAAATCTGGGACAGTTCGCTTTGTTGACGGGCGTCATAGCTTAAGCAAGAAACCAAACTTAGTTATAAAGTAAAACTTCCATTAGTGGGGAGGCTTTATCCTCCGCTGATGGAAAGCTCCCATCAATCGTGATAAAATAAAAAGCGTGCAAAAGATGGGTAGAGCGAAGACAAATTTTCTTGTCTTCGCTTCTTGTATTTGTCTCGCAACGTATTGATTAAAACGAGGTAAAAGGGTTACAATAGTGAATATTACCCTACTTGTACTTATTGCCTTTCATTATTACGTATTTGCCTTCCGTAATTTCCCTTACCCATCTGAAAAGAGAATAATATCAAAGTGTGGTGTCTGAATGAATTTAACAATTTCAGCTTTAGAGAACATGAAATTAAAAGAGTTATATGAGCTTGCGAAAGAATTTAAGATTTCCTATTACAGCAAATTAACAAAGAAAGAGTTAATTTTTGCGATTTTAAAAGCACGAGCAGAAAAAGAAGGTTTCTTTTTCATGGAAGGTGTACTTGAAATTATTCAATCAGAAGGATTTGGATTCTTACGTCCAATCAACTATTCTCCGAGTTCTGAAGATATTTATATTTCAGCTTCGCAAATTCGTCGTTTTGATTTGCGTAATGGAGACAAGGTTTCTGGTAAAGTGCGACCTCCGAAGGAGAATGAACGTTATTTTGGATTGTTGCAAGTTGAAGCAGTCAATGGAGATGATCCAGAATCAGCAAAGGAACGTGTGCATTTCCCTGCGTTAACACCGTTATATCCAAATCGTCAAATGAAATTGGAGACGGAAACGAAGAAACTATCAACACGCATCATGGATTTAATTGCACCAGTTGGGTTTGGTCAACGTGGTCTAATTGTTGCGCCTCCAAAGGCTGGTAAAACGATGCTGTTAAAAGAGATTGCTCACAGTGTTACAACGAATCATCCAGAAGCAGAACTGATTGTACTTTTAATTGATGAACGTCCAGAGGAAGTAACAGATATTGAACGTTCTGTAAAAGGTGATGTTGTAAGTTCTACTTTTGATGAAGTTCCGGAAAATCACATTAAAGTGGCTGAGCTTGTGCTAGAGCGTGCAATGCGCCTTGTTGAGCATAAAAAAGACGTTATCATTTTAATGGATAGTATTACCCGTTTAGCGCGCGCCTACAACCTTGTAATTCCACCAAGTGGACGTACGTTATCAGGTGGTATTGACCCAGCGGCATTCCATCGACCAAAGCGCTTTTTCGGAGCAGCTCGTAATATTGAAGAGGGCGGTAGCTTAACAATTTTAGCAACAGCTCTTGTTGACACAGGGTCTCGTATGGATGATGTCATTTATGAAGAGTTCAAAGGAACAGGAAACATGGAGCTTCATTTAGATCGTTCTTTAGCAGAACGTCGTATTTTCCCAGCTATTGATATTCGTCGTTCTGGTACACGCAAAGAAGATCTATTAATTCCAAAAGAGCATTTAGACAAGTTATGGGGTATTCGCAAAACGATGAGAGATACACCAGACTTCATAGAAAGCTTCTTACGCAAGTTACGTCAAACGAAGACAAATGAAGAATTCTTAAAAAATATCCCTGAAGATTCAAAGAGATATGTCGCGATGAAGTAATGCTAAAAACAGGTAGTTGCAAAATGCAGATAGCCTTGTTATAATTTCATCATGTGCGTTTCATCATTATAGTTGTGATTGCAGCTAACGATGAAAAACTCTGTTTCGAAAATGATTCAGGGCGGAAGGAGATGAAAAGAATGAAAGCAGGAATCCATCCAGATTACAAAAAAGTTGTATTTATGGATACTAACACAGGCTTTAAATTCTTAAGCGGATCTACAAAAGGTTCTAACGAAACTGTCGAGTGGGAAGATGGTAACACTTATCCATTATTAAAAGTCGAGATCAGTTCTGATTCTCACCCATTCTACACAGGACGTCAGAAGTTTGCTACTGCAGACGGACGTGTTGATCGCTTCAACAAGAAATACGGCCTTAAGTAATAACAAACATAAAGCAGGCAAGTGTATATATCCGCTTGTCTGTTTTTTTTGCGAAAATATAAACCTTTACCTACTTACAGTAAGAATAAGTAGACGAAAGGAGGAGCTCTTATGTACGTAATAAATCAAGACGGTTGGATTGAAGTGGTTTGCGGAAGCATGTTTTCGGGGAAATCAGAAGAGCTCATCCGCCGTGTACGCCGGACACAATTCGCAAAGCAAAATGCAATTGTATTTAAACCGTGTATTGATAATCGTTATAGTGAAGAAGATGTTGTGTCTCATAATGGATTGAAAGTAAGAGCAGTTCCTGTTGCGGCTTCAAAAGAGATGTTTGAGCATGTAACAGAAGATATAGATGTTATAGCAATTGATGAAGTGCAATTTTTTGATGGGGACATTGTGGAAGTGGTGCAAGAATTGGCAAACCGCGGCTATCGTGTGATTGTTGCTGGTTTAGACCAAGATTTCCGGGGTCTACCATTTGGACAAGTTCCTCAGCTTATGGCGATTGCGGAGCATGTGACGAAGCTGCAAGCAGTATGTGCTAAATGCGGATCTCCTGCAAGTCGTACGCAACGTTTAATTGATGGGGAACCAGCGTCTTTTGATGATCCTATTATTTTAGTTGCTGCATCAGAATCATATGAACCACGTTGTCGTCATTGTCATGTTGTGCCAATTAAACAGAGATAAAAACTCGCTACATAAGGCGGGTTTTTTTAGAAAATGCGTAGGGGCTGAATGAGCCGTTTGCGTTTTTAAATATAATTTGCGTTTTTTTTGTTATGTACCATATACTATTTGTATTAGAGACTAGGATGTTGAGGTGAATAGTGTGTTAGATCGTTTGCAAGCTGTAGAAGACCGTTATGAGAAGTTAAATGAGCTTTTAAGTGATCCAGAGATTATAAGTGATTCAAACAAACTTCGTGAGTATTCAAAAGAACAATCTGATATACAAGAGACGGTAGAGGTGTACCGTGAGTATAAAGATGCTCGTGAACAATTAAGAGATGCAAAGGCGATGTTAGAAGAGAAGTTAGATGCTGACATGCGTGAAATGGTAAAAGAAGAAGTGTCTGAGCTAGAGGGACAAGAGAAGGAATTATCAGAGCGTCTGAAAATTTTACTTGTTCCAAAGGACCCGAATGATGATAAGAACGTTATCGTAGAGGTTCGTGGTGCTGCTGGTGGTGATGAAGCGGCATTATTTGCTGGTGATTTATACCGTATGTATAGCCGTTATGCTGAGGTGCAAGGTTGGAAAACTGAAATTATCGAAGCGAGTTATACAGAACTAGGTGGATATAAAGAGATTATCTTTATGATCAACGGTAAAGGCGCTTTTGCAAAGTTGAAATTTGAAAATGGTGCGCACCGTGTGCAACGTGTTCCGGAAACAGAATCTGGAGGACGTATCCATACTTCTACAGCAACTGTAGCTGTATTACCGGAAGCAGAAGAAGTAGAAATCGATATTCATGAAAAAGATGTTCGTGTGGATACGTTTGCTTCTAGTGGTCCTGGTGGACAAAGTGTTAATACAACGATGTCAGCGGTACGTTTAACGCATTTACCGACTGGTGTAGTTGTTTCTTGTCAGGATGAAAAGTCACAAATTAAGAATAAAGAAAAAGCAATGAAAGTATTACGTGCACGTGTTTATGATAAGTTTAGACAAGAAGCGCAAGCTGAGTACGATCAAAACCGTAAACAAGCTGTTGGTACGGGAGACCGTTCTGAGCGTATTCGTACGTACAACTTCCCGCAAAACCGTGTTACAGACCATCGAATCGGTTTAACGATTCAGAAGCTGGATCAAATCTTACAAGGTAAGTTAGATGATTTCATCAATGCCTTAGTGATGGAAGATCAGGCGCAAAAGATGGAGGCAGCTGAGTAATGCGTGTCTATGAAGCCCTGAAATGGGCTTCTTCTTTTTTACAAGAAAATGGGCGAGATGAAAATGCGGGAGAAATTGTCCTTTGTCATGTATTAAAGACGAATCGAACAGGTTTAATGATGAACATGCGTGAAGAATTAACGGAAGAACAAGAGCAAACTTTTACAAACTTTATCCACAAGCATGTAGAAGGTATACCTGTTCAGTACTTAATTGGATATGAAATGTTTTATGGACGTCCATTTTTCGTAAATGAAGAAGTACTAATACCAAGGCCAGAAACAGAGGAGCTTGTGCTAGGTGTGCTAACACGTATTCGCCGTAAATTTGGGGATAAGCACGTGCATGTGGCGGACATTGGTACTGGCAGCGGGGCAATTTCGATTACACTTTCTTTAGAAAATCCTCATTTACATGTATACACAGTCGATATTGCTCCGGAATCGATTGAAGTGGCGCAGAAAAATGCAGCAGAATTACAGGCAAATGTAACGTTCTACCACGGTGATTTATTGTCGCCGTTTCAGGAAACGAAGCAAAAGCTAGATGTTGTTGTGTCGAATCCTCCTTATATTCCAGAAGAAGATTGGAGAGGGCTTTCTTCTGTTGTGAAGGAGCATGAGCCAAAGCGTGCGCTTGTTGGCGGTGAAGATGGGCTCAATTTCTATAGACGCTTTATGGAAGAGCTGCCAAAGGTTCTGCAAGAAGAAGCGATTGTTGCTTTTGAGGTAGGTGTGGGGCAAGGAGAAGATGTGCGTGCCCTGCTGCAAGAAACATTCCCGCACGCACATGTCGAGATTGTCTTTGATATTAATGGGAAAGATCGTATGGTCTTTGCGGAAATGTAATTTTAACAGGGGGCTGACCTGAAAATGGACTTTTGTCAGCCCCCTTTAGTGCATCTAGCATGTTGAATATCGTCGAAGGGTCTTTATCCCGCATTAACGGGCAGTAAAGGCTGGAGAAAAGCGGGGAAGAAAACTGCCCGTAAAAGCCCGATTGGTGAGAGCTTTCCATTAGTGAGAAAAGCGTCACTGATGGAAGTTTCACTTTATATCGTGCCGAAGCGCCGATATATCGAAAAAAACGGTCGATATATCAGTGGACATGATCTTAAAAAGAAAAGCGTTTGTATGAATCACCTAAAAAACGAATAGATTCTGAATTTAGTAGTTTAGAAAGAAAAAAACTTGTCTACACTGTTTTACTGAAGGGGCGGTGGAGATAGGATGAAAAAACAAGCGATTGCTTATCTGCTTTTATTATTAATCGGTGCACAAATGGTTGCGCACTTTGGATATATGAAAGTTGATGCAAAGGAACCTGTCGTAATTCCCAAAGAAGCAATTCGATTACGTATTTTGGCTAATAGTGATTCGAAGGAAGATCAAGAGTTAAAACGTAAAGTGCGCGATGAAGTGAAAGCACAAATCGATGGCTGGGTGGCAGATTTAAAATCGTTTGAAGACGCACGTCGTATCATCCGAAGCCGTATTCCGGAACTTGAACAAACAGTGGCGAACACGTTGAAACGAGAAGGCAGTAAGGAAACTTTTACAGTTCAGTTTAATAAGCATATTAAATTTCCAACGAAATTGTATGGGAACTTTATTTATCCAGCTGGAGAGTATGAAGCGGTACTTGTGACAATTGGTAAAGGTGAAGGTGCAAATTGGTGGTGCGTGTTATTTCCTCCAATGTGTTTCTTAGATTTCTCTAGTGGTACAGCTGTGGAGAAAGAAGAGCATGTTGTAAAGGCGGAAACAATTGACGAGGACGATATAGAAGAAAATTATTTGCAAAAGGAAGTTGCAAGAGAAGAAGTAAAACAATCTCTTAAAGCTAAGAAAGAGACAAACATCGCACCTAAACAAAAGGTAAAGGCAAAGGCTATGCGAGAAAACAGGGCTGAGAAAGAATTACAGGAACAAGAAGAAGTAAAGCAAGATGAACCGAGTGCTGTCAAAAAAGAAGAGCACGTGAAGGTAGTAGAAGAAACGGAAGAAAAGCCAAAGGTAAAATTGTTTATCGTTGAAGCATTTGCATCTTTATTTTCAAAATAAGTTCTAAAAGATAATCCCTCCTCATATATAAAAATATGGGGAGGGATTATGTATGAAGCAAATACGTTTTGCTACAAAAACAGATGTAGAAAGATTGCAGGCCTTTTTTGGACAAGCTCATATGAAGGAAGAACGACTAGATCAATTATATGGGAACTTTATGATATTAGAAGAAGAGGGAAAAATTCAAGCGGCCGTTGGATTTGAGCAAGCTGGAACTGATGCGCTTCTTCGCTCTTGTTTATTCACACCTGCTGTGGATAAAGTTACATTCTTACATTTTTTTGAAACGTTTTTGCAGTATATTAAAGAGAAAAGTATTGAGCAATTATATTTACTCACAAAGAGTCCACAGTCGGTTACAATATTTCAGTTTTTCCAGTTTGAAGTTGTGGAAAAGCATGTTGTGTCAGAAGAAATTCAAGCATTAGAACATTTTTGTAAAAATATAAAACAACCAAATGTAATTATACTAAATTGTCAGCTATTCACAAAGTTATCCACTGATTAAATTGATTTATCCACATTTTGTGGATAAATCTTATTTGTCTTTTGGATAAATCTCATAGTAAACTACAAATAACAAGTATTTCATGGCAGAAAAGGACGTGGGAAGAAATGAATACAAAAATGTGGGTTGTGGATAATATTGTGGAAATAAAAAAAGATTATCCACAGTTGCAAGAAGCAGCGCATTTATTACGAGAAAATGAAGCAGTAGCGTTCCCAACTGAAACAGTATACGGACTCGGTGCGAATGCATTAAACGACGAAGCTGTTGCGAAAATTTTTGAAGCAAAAGGAAGACCAAGCGATAATCCGCTTATTGTACATATTGGTACGGAAGAACAATTAGATGGCATTGTGGCTCATATTCCGCCGATCGCGAATGTATTAATGAGGCACTTCTGGCCAGGACCACTAACACTTATTTTCCCGAAAAAAGAAGGGATCTCTGAAAAGGTAACAGCTGGATTACATACAGTGGCAGTTCGAATGCCAGATCATCCGGTAGCATTGGCGCTTATTGAAGCGGCAAATGTACCAGTAGCAGCTCCAAGTGCGAATCGTTCTGGTCGTCCTAGCCCAACGCTCGCTTCTCATGTATATGAAGATTTAAACGGAAAAATTGCCGGTATTGTTGATGGCGGGGCAACTGGTGTTGGTGTTGAATCTACTGTAGTAGATTGTACGAGTGAAATACCGACGATATTGCGCCCAGGCGGTATTACAAAAGAGCAGTTAGAAGAAGTAATTGGAACTGTTTTGTTAGATCCGGCATTAAAGGATGAAACGGAAAAACCAAAATCACCAGGAATGAAATATACACATTATGCACCAAAAGCACCGCTTAGCATTGTTGAAGGTTCGCGTGCATTTATTCAACAACTTGTGGATAACAAAGAGCAAGAGGGTTATAAAGTAGGTGTATTAACAACGGAGGAATATCAGCATGTGTATAAAGCAGAAGTTGTTCTTTCTTGTGGAAAGCGCAGTGATTTAGCGACAGTTGCGACAAAGCTTTATGACGTATTGCGTACATTTGATGCAAGCGGTGTTGATATCATTTTTAGTGAGTCATTCCCAAGCGATGGAATTGGTAGTGCGATCATGAATCGTTTAACGAAAGCTGCAGGTCATCAAATCATCTTCGAAAAATAAATTCTATCTCTCCTCGGACGTGCATATTGTGAAGTAGCAAGTCCGAGGAGGGACATTATGAAGATTGAACATATTATAAGCGAATTGTTGCCGCTGTTTATTATGGCATTTGCACTAGGGCTTGATGCATTTTCTGTCAGCCTCGGTATGGGGATGATTACGCTTAAGCAGCGCCAAATCTTTTATATCGGTATTATAATTGGTATATTTCATATAATAATGCCTTTTATCGGCATAATGCTCGGCCGCTTTTTATCAGAGCAATTTGGTTCTATTACTACAATTGTAGGTAGTATTCTATTAATGGGATTAGGGTTTCACATTGTGTATAGCTCAATGTCTCATGATGATGAGTATAGGAGCGTCCCTGCCGGCGGAAGTTTACTGTTGTTTGCTTTTAGTGTGAGTATGGATAGTTTTTCTGTCGGTTTAAGCCTTGGTATTTACGGAGCACGTACATTTGTAACTATTCTTATATTCGGCGTTGTGAGTATGATGCTCACTTGGATCGGATTGTTAATTGGCCGCAGAGTACAAAGTATTCTTGGAACGTATGGGGAAGTGCTTGGCGGGATTATACTTGTTGGATTTGGGATTAAATTATTATTTTCGGTATGAAGTGAAACAAATAATGTAAGAAAGCCCAGCCATTTATTGTGGCTGGGCTTTCATTTTTAGTTCTATCCAGCTCCAGCGGCTAGAACAGTCGGTGGCTTCGCGTCTTCCGCCGAGGCAAAGAGCGCCTCTATGTCAGAAGCTCCATCCTCCTCCTGTTCTGAGCGAGCCGCTTCCGCTTTTAGTTATGGCCTTACAAGTTCAAATTGTTCCCCAAGTTTTGCGTAATTATGTCCAGCCAGTCGGCTTATTGGTTTTAACCCTTCAGCATGAATGCGTCCATTTTCATATAAGTGCTCAGCGATATGGAAACGCACAATGCGTCCAATTAAGAGATCGCATGCAGGGGAATCTTCTGTTCCGCCTAGCTGAATAGCGCGCTCTAGTATACATTCCATACGGATACTCGCTTCTTTTACCCCCGGTACAGAAATGACATCGCTGTCAATTGGTGTTAGTTTTGCAAGTTCAATCTCACTTTCATTAGGAGGAAGGTTAGCTGCTGTTTCATTGATAGCCTCCGCGTACGATTCGTCAGAAATATGAACGACAAATTCTTCTTTTTCCATCGCGTTTCTTGCTGTATCTTTTGGTTCTCCACCTTTTCGCTGCACAGAAATTGAGATAAGAGGCGGATTAGCAGCAACGATATTAAAGTAGCTAAATGGTGCTCCGTTTAGTACTCCATCATTTGTAACGGTTGTGACGAAGGCAACTGGGCGCGGAATAATGCTTCCTGTTAGTAATTTGTAATTGTCTTTTTCAGTTTGTGCATTTGGATTAATAGACAGCATGTATGTAATCTCCCTTCGAATATCTGTAACACTTCTTTGTTTGTTTACAAGATAGAGGGGGAAAACTCCTGCTGAAAAAATATTTTTTTGCCGATTTTTGTAAAGGGTATGAAACAGTTCCTCACAAGGAATATGGAAACGATTCAAGGGCAGTAAGACCCCAACTTCAAGATTCAGAGAGAGGCGAAGAGGATAGGAGGGGAAATTCACTAAGGGGGTATATATTTAAAAAAACAAAAAGATGACATATGTCATCTTTTTGTTTTTTACGTTCTAAGTTTTTCATTGTTGCATCGAACAAATACAATCTGCTTCATTATAGACGATAGGATGAAACGTTGATGCCTTTCCACTCATAGTAATCTAAAATACCAGAGTAAATTGCTTCTGCAGCACGTTGTCTCCAATATTCAGATCCTAATTTTTCATTTTCTTGCGGATTGTCAATGAAAGCGAGCTCTGTAAGAATGGCAGGCATTGTATTTTCACGAACAACATAAAAATCGCCATCTTTTACACCGCGGTCTGTCGTTTCCATAGCATTTACAAGACGACCTTGTACTTTTTCAGCTAATACACGGCTTTCCTCTGTATTAGGGTTTCCTGCAGTTCTTGATTGCCAGTAGTACGTTTCTGTTCCGTGTGCAGTACCATCGAAGCCATTTGCGTGAATGCTGACAAAAATATCTCCGTTATTTTGTTGTGCAAATTCTACGCGTTTTTGTAGTGATTCGCTAGCGGTATTACCAGGCCGTGAATCTGTTTCACGAGTTAACAGCACTTTAAACGGTGATTTTTGATTAAATAGATCACGAACACGTAAGGAAACATCCAATACAACTGCGTCCTCTGTTATGCCGTCGTTGATACCAGCATGACCATCATCGACACCACCATGGCCCGGATCAATGATGATTGCTTTTCCGTTTAATGGATCTACTTGTAGATCGGTTGCTTGAACCCATCCTGTTTGATCGCCAATGCGAACTTCAATCCAGTTATTTGGATCTTTGCGCAGTACATCAACGGTTGTTCCTTGCTGCAGTGTCCATTTTTTATTATTGGCATATGGATACGGTTCTGTACGGAACTCGTCTGTTGTTCTTGTAATTTGTCCTTTTGTGTTTGCTGCGTAGTTCGTAAAAGGAATATCTTTTGGCAAATCATGTGAATCCTTAACCGGTTCATTATTTTTAGGTAAAATATTCACGCCGTCATATTCAGAACGATTATATGGATGTATTTCTTCCATAAGGTTTGCAATCTTAGTTGCCCACGCAGGATCTGTTGAATAGTTAGCGTTAATATCTTTTACTGTGACCCCTTTATAGCGCCAGTCGCCAGGTTCTAAATAATACGCTCTTACGTAAGAGGCATTATAATTAATACTGTCATTAAACGTATTGAAGTAGCTGGCTAAGCCAAACGGGTCAGAATCTTCAGCACGAAGTCCAAATAGATTATGTTTTCGATAGGCAATTAATGATTTGCCGTACCCCGACTCTAAAATAGCATGAGATGCTAAGAATAGAGCGTTCACACCATATTTGTTTTGTGCGTCAATAAACGCCTGTCCATATCCGATAAGCGGGCTTGTCCCGTTTGTTCTTCGGCTCATATAATTATCAATTTCTTGGGCAGTTACTTTTGAAGGTTTGCGCAAATCTAGCGTTTCATAAGGCTGGCCAATATAGTAATCTAGTGAAAGATTCGCTAAGCCGCTTCCTTCAAAATACTCCACGCGCAGCTTATGATTTCCTTTTGTTAAAGAAATTTTTCCTGTACGTGTACCGTTGTTACTTGCTTCCCAAGAGTTAATAACGGGCTGATCATCTACATAGACGCGAACGCCATCGTCTGCTTTCGCCGAGAATGTATAATTGCCACCTTCAAAGTATTCTGTTTTTGTAAAGCGAGCAGAGAAGTTATCATTTGAAATAAATGGGCTTGGAGAACCATTTTGCCAATTGAAATCAATCTTCTCAATTTTTTGTAAGGCGTTATTGCCACCAAGAATAATAGGATCGCCTTGAAGATTCGTATTGTTATAGATCTCACCGAGCCAAGTAGACGAATTTTGTACAGTACTGTAAGGTTCAATGCTAAATTCTACGCGACTTTGGCCTGTTTGTTCTAAATATTGTACTTCAACTAAATGCGTATCTGGTTGATTGGCTTTACCAAATGCCCAGGCAGCAGTTCCATCAGAAATATGAATTTTCTTCGCGTATTCTGTAAATCCTGATGGTCCCCAACGATCAAGGACAAGTTTCCCATCAATAAAGACACGAATCCCATCATCAGCGCGCCCGCGAATGACGTAATCTCCAGCAGATAAACGTTTTACCGTTGTGTAACGAGCGGAGAAGTTGTCGGCCGGCACTTTAGAAGTTGGAGCGCCGATACCATTATTTTCAGCGAGTTGCTTCGTATCCCCTTGTGGCGTTAGTACTTTTGCATCGACAGGATAGCCGTTTAAATTAGTATTTGGGTAATAATAAGCTAGCCAAGAATCGAATGGTACAATATCAGAAAAGATAGCTGCTTGACCGCTATTTTCATAGAAGTCAGTTCGAATTTTATGATCCCCTTGCGGTACATTTGTCACGATAGTACGATCGATTTGTCCAGGAACATCATACCAACGGTCAATTACTTGTTTCCCGTCAAAAGAAACTTTGACGCGATCATCAGCTAACGTATGTATAAAGTAATCACCGGCAGCCAGCTGCCTAGATTGATCAAAAGTCGCTGTGAAATCATCTTCTGTTTGATCGGGTGTAGGACTTCCATATCCCCAATTATAATGAACATCTCCGCCTGTTTGAGAAAAAGGTCCAGGAGATTTTTTATAATCGAATTGAAGATTGGCTTTTCCGCTTTGTTCCATATATTCAACAGTAATTTTATGTTCTCCAGCTGACAATGGTACTTTTACTTTGCGAGTTTCACCGTTACTAGCATTCCAAGAATCGATTACAACTTTGTTATCAACGTAAACACGCACACCATCGTCTGCTTTCGCCGTGAATAAATATTCACCTTGTTCAAACTTATCTACCTTAGTAAAGCGGGCAGAAAAATTATCGTTTGAGATAGCTTTATGCGGTGAGTTGTCTTCCCAATTAAAGTTGATTGTGTTTAACTTTTCTGAAGAATTCGCTCCGCCGATAACAACAGCGTCACCTTTTAACTCTTTGTTATTATAGAATTCGCCGAGCCAACTAGTTGATTTTGTTGCTTCGCTGTAAGGTTCAATTTGAAAATCTACTTGGCTGTTTCCGCCTTCTTCTAAGTATTGCACTTCAACTAGATGGGTATCTGTTTGATTGGTTTTACCAAATGCCCATGCTGCAGTTCCATCATTAATATGGATTTTTCGAGCATCTTCCTGTAACCAACCGGATCCCCAGCGGTCAAGAACAAGTTGTCCATCAATAAAGACACGAATACCATCGTCTACTTTTCCGCGAATGATATAATCTCCAGCAGGTAATCGCTTTACTGTCGTATAGCGAGCAGAGAAATTATCTGCGGGCACTTTTGGTGTTGGTGAACCAATTCCATTGTTTTGGAACAGCTTCTTTTCTGTTCCTGTTGGAGGAATCACTTTTGCGTCTACTGGATAACCCTCTAAATTTTTGTTCGGATAATAGTAGGCTAACCAGTGATCAAATGGAACAATGTCAGAGAAAACCGCTGCTTGACCAGTATTTTCATAGAAATTTGTTTGTAACTTATAAGTTCCCGCTTTTACATTTGTTATAAGTGCACGATCAATTTGTCCACCAGCATCATACCAACGATCAATTACCGGTGTCCCGTTAAAGGAAACTTTGATACGATCATCAGCTAACGTATGTACGAAGTAGTCTCCAGCTGATAATTGTTTTGATTGATTAAAGATGCCGGTAAAATGGTCCGCTGAAATGTCGGATCTTGGACTTTGATATCCCCAGTTGTAATGTACATCTCCATCATTTTGGGTAAATGTATCATTGCTCGCAGCATGTGCAATAAATGGGGTTAGAAAAAAACCAACTGCTATGATTGGAGCATACCATTTTTTATTCACTTTTTTTTTCTTATCTCCCTTCTCTAAAATAAACTCGAACTTTATCAATCTACCATAATCTTGCATGGAAAGGTATACAAATAATAGTTTTGTAATATTAGGCTTAAAGCTTCAGCATTTATCATAACTTGATCCAAGCATATGCAGTCTGTTCTGGGGAACATGGGGAATTTTTGAAAGAAAATAATTGTAAAGCTTCTTTAATAAATGTTTGTGCAGGATAAAATTTTTAGCGATGATGTTGTTTTCTTATAAAAAACTGAACGACCTTTGAATAATGAATTTTTGTATTATCAGTAGCTATGGGAATAAATTTATTTTCGAATTGGTTTCATGCATACTGAAGGAATGCTAAAAAAGCTTCTTTACATATATGAAGAAGCTTTTTCGTGGTGTGCTCAGCGTGTATATATTCTCTAGGGTTCAAGTTCCGCGTCGTGAAGGCATTACGACTAGCTTAAGACAAGGGTGTCTGTTGCAACGAACCCCCAAAACTAAACGGAGGAGTAAAGCTATTAGGTAAAAATATTATTAATACTAATTGAAGGAAAAAAATCCCTCACAATTGTGAGGGACTGAGTTGATAAATATCTCGAATTCAAGATAATAAGTTAAATTAAAGTGTAAGCGCCAGGTCCAATAAGAGCAACGCCAACTGCAACTGCGATTAAGATAAGGTTATATTCAAAACCGTTTTGTGTAACCCAGTAACCATTTTTACCATGAACTGTGAAGATAGCCATTAACATTGTACCGACAATAAATAGAGCACCTACCCAAGTGAAAATACCAGCAGCAAATAAGAAACCACCTAGTAATTCAGTTGCCCCAGCCATAAACGCCATAAATACTCCTGGTCGTAAGCCGATTGATTCCATCCAGCCGCCAGTACCTTTTAAACCATAGCCGCCAAACCAGCCGAATAGTTTTTGAGCACCATGTCCCATGAATGTAACCCCAATAATAAGACGAATAATAAGAAGACCAATGTTCATCATTTTATAATACCTCCTAAAAAGTTATTTACTTATCTTATGTAAGTAATAATAAAATAGTTACTTATTTTAGTCAAGTAACTTTAATAAAAAATAAAAAGAAATTTTACAAATGGTAAACGAAAAAATAATTATGTTGTTAAGACTTCTAGACAACTGGAGAAAAAAAGGCTTAAATAGAGATGAAGAAGTTCACTTCTTTCCATTTGAATTCAGACTGTCTGAATTGACTGGAATTTTGCAAGGCGATACAATAAGGGTCTAATTGACAACTCTCTTTTTTATATCGAAAACGTTTTATGCTAGTAAAGCGAAGGGTTGTAATTATTGAGCTCAAGTGTATTGTAAGTAAGGAATATAAGGAGGATTATCCTATGTTTAAGAAATTATTTGGTCTTGGTTCTAAAACAAATGCAGAAACAATCGTAGCTCCATTAACTGGAGAAGTGAAAAATATTGAAGAAGTGCCAGATCCAGTATTCGCTGGCCGTATGATGGGAAATGGTGTTGCAATCGATCCAACTGAAGGTGTAGTAGTGTCTCCAGTAGACGGTGAAATCGTGCAATTATTCCACACAAAACATGCTGTAGGTATTAAATCGAAAAATGGTGCAGAGATTTTAATCCACGTTGGATTGGAAACTGTAACAATGGCAGGCGAAGGTTTCGAAGCACATGTAGCTGAAGGACAAACTGTTAAAGTTGGCGATAAATTAATCTCTTTCGACTTAGAATTAATTCGTGAAAAAGCAAAAAGCACAATTACACCAATCGTTATTACGAACACAGATGCAACAGCATCTATTGAAACAACTATAGGCGTAACAGCT
The DNA here is from genome assembly GCF_052038115.1 of Bacillus sp. GB_SG_008. Taxonomy (NCBI): domain Bacteria; kingdom Bacillati; phylum Bacillota; class Bacilli; order Caryophanales; family Bacillaceae; genus Bacillus; species Bacillus sp. GB_SG_008. The sequence continues at coordinate 154,126 of NZ_JBPZSK010000002.1, forward strand.
GCAAAAGGTTCAACAGGAGTAATGAAAGTAACAATGAAATAATCGTTTTGATTGATAAGGAATCCATTTCATATTTGAAGTGGATTCCTTTTTTGTGGATGAAAGAATAACAGTAGATTTTTTTCTGCCCTGTATTACTATATTGTGGCCACTTGGAAATAGAGTTTCACATGTGTAATGAGAGCACATTTCTTCTAGAAGAAATGCGTTTTTCTATATATACATTTCTTTTTTTCATTATCATTGTGCGTTATGATGAAAATAGATATTCATCATAAGGAGTTGGTGTTTGGTGAAGCGAGTATTATTCGTTTGTACAGGCAATACATGCCGCAGTCCGATGGCAGAAGCGTTATTACGGCATCATGGAGAAAAGCATTTTGAAGTGCAATCTGCGGGCGTATTTGCCGCAGTGGGCAGTGATGCATCTGCGCATGCTAAAAGTGCGTTAGAAGAAAAAGGAATTTCAATTGCACATGCTTCTCAGCAAGTGACGGAAGAGTTGCTAGAGTGGTCTGATGTTGTATTAACAATGACAACGGGACATAAGCAGCTTTTACTGGCCCATCATCCAGAAGTAAACGGAAAAGTGCATACATTATATGAATTTGTAGAAGGTACAAATAAGGACATTTCTGATCCTTTTGGCGGCTCGCTTGCTATTTATAAAGCAACGCTGGAAGAAATGGAACAACTTGTACAAACTTTGCTGAAAAACCATTCAGAAAGTTAATGTTTCGTGTATAATACGATATTGGAGATTATATCGATTTAACGGGTAATATATCTCATATCTCAAAGGTTTGAGATGGGGTCAACTGTTCAGTTCATTGTTAGTGGGGGAGAAGAGAAACCCGCTGGCATGTGCCCGATTGGTTCAACTAACTATTCGGAGAAAAAGCATCTCCGAACGGAAGTTTCACTTTATATTTGGAGGGGTTTGGAATGAAAGTAGTAGTAGCATCTGATCATGGCGGATTGAACATTCGCAAAGAAATCGTAAATTTATTAGAAGAGTTAAATATTGAATATATTGATTTAGGTTGTGAGTGCGAAGCGGGTTCTGTAGATTACCCTGATTTTGCATTCCCGGCGGCAGAAATGGTTGCAAGTGGTGAGGTAGACCGCGGTATTTTAATTTGCGGAACAGGCATTGGTATGTCAATTGCAGCAAACAAAGTACATGGCATTCGCTGCGCATTAGTACATGATACATTTAGTGCAAAAGCAACGAGAGAACATAACGATACGAACATGTTAGCAATGGGTGAGCGTGTAATCGGAGCTGGATTAGCACGTGACATCGCGAAAATTTGGTTAACAACGGAGTATGAAGGCGGTCGTCACGAGAATCGTGTAGGGAAAATTAAAACATACGAAGCGAAGTAATCGTATTCTAACTTCTAGTAAGAGTTAATATAATTTGTTGAACCTACCTGCGAAAGGAAGAGCGTAATGAATGAAATATTACAATTGAAAGAGCAGTTGCAAACAGCGCTTTCTGAGTTTCAAGAGCAAGCTTCGCTGCGAAATGGAAACATTTTTGTTGTGGGCTGCAGTACGAGTGAAGTACTAGGTGAAAGAATTGGAACATCGGGAACGATGGAAGTAGCGGAAGCGATTTTTTCTGCGTTAAAACAATTTCAAGAGCAGTGTGGTATTGCGTTAGCGTTTCAATGCTGTGAACATTTAAACCGTGCTTTAGTCATAGAAAGAGAAATCGCAGAGAAGCACCAGTTCGAAATTGTAAATGTTACGCCTGTCAGATCAGCAGGTGGGGCTCTTGGAACATATGCATATCATAATATGAAAGATCCTGTTATCGTAGAGTTCGTAAAAGCAGATGCGGGTATTGATATTGGAGATACGTTCATTGGTATGCATTTAAAACATGTAGCTGTGCCTGTACGCACACGTGTAAAAGAAATTGGGCATGCGCATGTAACGATGGCAAAGACGCGTCCGAAGTTAATTGGCGGGGCGCGTGCAGTATATGCCGTAAAAGAGGAAACGTTTACTTGTAGTTAAGTCATAAATTTACAATAAAAAAAAGACCAGATTCGGTCTTTTTTTTCTTTTATCATGTGTAGAGTCGTGTTAGAATGTAGTTGAAAACATGAAGGTTTAGAAGAATTACAACTGGAATTTTCGTTTTTTCTTGCAAAATGGAGAAAAAATATCGGGAATAGATGTAATTCGTTCAGAAAAGGGGGATTTTGATGGAGCATTTAAAACGTCAAGATGAAAAGGTGTTTGCTGCAATTGAATTAGAATTAGGAAGACAGCGTTCAAAAATCGAGCTTATTGCATCTGAAAACTTCGTAAGCCAAGCCGTAATGGAAGCACAAGGTTCTGTATTAACGAACAAGTATGCAGAAGGATATCCAGGGAAACGTTATTACGGTGGTTGTGAGCATGTGGATATCGTAGAAGATATCGCACGTGACCGCGCAAAAGAAATTTTTGGCGCAGAGCACGTAAACGTTCAACCGCATTCTGGTGCACAAGCAAATATGGCTGTATACTTCACAATTCTAGAGCAAGGTGACACAGTGCTTGGTATGAACTTATCTCACGGCGGTCACTTAACACACGGAAGCCCTGTTAACTTTAGTGGTGTACAATACAACTTCATCGAATACGGTGTAGATCCTGATACACATCACATCAATTATGAAGATGTATTAGAAAAAGCGAAAGAGCATAAGCCGAAATTAATCGTTGCGGGTGCTAGTGCGTATCCTCGTGTAATTGATTTCAAAAAATTCCGTGAAATCGCTGATGAAGTTGGCGCATATTTAATGGTAGATATGGCACATATCGCGGGGCTTGTAGCAGCTGGCTTACACCCAAATCCAGTACCATACGCTGATTTTGTAACAACAACAACTCATAAAACATTACGCGGACCACGCGGTGGTATGATTTTATGTAAAGAACAATTTGCAAAACAAATTGATAAATCCATCTTCCCTGGTATTCAAGGCGGACCGCTTATGCACGTAATCGCTGCAAAGGCAGTTGCATTTGGAGAAGCATTGCAGGATGACTTCAAAACATATGCACAAAACATTATCAACAACGCAAGTCGTTTAGCAGAAGGTCTGCAAAAAGAAGGTATTACACTTGTTTCTGGTGGCACGGACAACCACTTAATTTTAATGGATGTTCGCAATTTAAACATTACTGGAAAAGTTGCAGAGCATGTATTAGATGAAGTTGGTATTACAACAAACAAAAATACAATTCCATTTGACCCAGCTAGCCCATTTGTAACAAGCGGAGTTCGTATTGGAACTGCAGCTGTAACATCAAGAGGCTTTGGACTTGCTGAAATGGATGAAATTGCATCCATTATCGCTTACACATTAAAAAATCATGACAATGAAGCAGTACTAGAAGAAGCACGCGTGCGTGTAAATGCTTTAACAAATAAATTCCCAATGTATAAAGAGCTATAAGAGAAAAAAGCTGTTGAAACATATTGTTTCAGCAGCTTTTTTTGTTAAATTCTTGATATAGTGTTTATCCTTCTATTCGCGGGTAGTGAGCCCCACTCGCTGATAGAAGTTTCACTTTATCCCGCAGTAAGACCCCACCTCAAGATTCAGAGAAAATCGAAGAAGATAGGTAGGGGATAACTGCTGGCATGTGCCTGATTGGTTCAACTAACCATCAGTGGGGGATGAAAAAAACACTGATGGAGGTTTCACTTTACTAAAAGATAAACTTTTCATGTGTGTGTAATGAAAGTCTTGTTTATTTCGTACATTTATCATCTTCTTATGGAATATGTTTTAGTTGAAAAAGAAAAGAAAAAACATTATTTAACAGATTTTCCACAAAAATATTACACATGAGAAAGAAGAGCATGCAAAGCATCCTATGTATGTATACAAATCATGAATATATTTTAAATATATAATGAAGGATTTCGTTTCCATAATTGGTAAGGCTATTCTTGATAGAGAGAAGAAGCATTTGAAATTTTGCCAAATTCACCCTTGAATATTAGTGGCGTTTTCTTTACAATCGTACATAGTGTAAAAAACGGCGTGTCCTCACGCATCAATATCATCTGAAGGAGAGATTCACATGGGAAAATTGTATGTTTTTGATCACCCTTTAATTCAGCATAAGATTACATATATTCGCGATAAGAATACAGGAACGAAAGAATTTCGTGAGCTAGTAGATGAAGTAGCAAGCTTGATGGCGTTTGAAATTACACGCGATCTTCCGCTTGAAGAAATTGAAATTGAAACACCTGTAAGTAAAGCGAAAACAAAAGTGATTGCAGGTAAGAAGCTTGGTTTAATTCCTATTTTACGTGCGGGCTTAGGAATGGTAGATGGAATTTTGAAACTAATTCCAGCGGCGAAGGTAGGTCATATCGGTTTATATCGCGATCCAGAAACATTACAACCTGTAGAATACTATGTGAAACTTCCAACTGATGTAGAAGAACGTGACTTTATCGTACTTGATCCAATGTTAGCAACAGGCGGATCTGCATCAGAAGCAATTACTTCTTTAAAGAAGCGCGGTGCGAAACATATTAAATTAATGTGTATCGTTGGTGCTCCAGAAGGCGTAAAAGTTATTCAAGAAGACCATCCTGATGTAGATATTTACGTTGCTGCATTAGATGAAAAATTAAACGATCATGGATATGTTGTACCAGGTCTTGGAGATGCTGGTGACCGTTTATTCGGAACGAAGTAAGACAACAGACGAGAAGGATACTTTCTCGTCTGTTTCTTTATGCAACATAACATACAGTCCAATTGCATATAATATAGAAACTTCTACTTGAGAAAGTTATATTACAGAAGGAAAACGTTATATTAGGAAAAGTTAATAGTGACAAATGTGTGAACTTTTTCTTCCATTATAAAGAGAAAAGGTCTAGAAATTAGACGTTTATTAACAGTATTTTGAAGGGGAACGTTTTCATTTCTGTCAATAAATGACTAATACTCAAATTTTTTGATTTTTTTCGATTTGACGTTGACACTGTTTAATACCCTATTGTATGCTAACAACGGGGATAGATGGTAGGGTTTTCATTGACAATTTTTCATCTATTCAGTGACGAAAAAGTTAACTTTTTTATTTGACTAGGATTTATACAAAAAAATGAGTTATTATTAACGCATAGTGAATGAGGCTTTACATATGGAGGGATGAATCCTTGGAGGAAAACAAGCGTAGTCCATTTAAGGCATATGCTTTAATGACCGGAATTCTTTCTCAGCTCGTTGGTGCTATTTTAGTTGGAATTTTTGGCGGGCAATGGATTGATAGTAAGCTTGGAACGTTTCCTTTATTCCTAGTAATCGGTTTATTACTAGGTCTTGGAACAGGGGTTTATGCTATGATTCGACTCATTCGACACTTTTATTCAGGAGAGCAATGATGATAGAAGTACATGAACTTGTCCAAAGACAAAAGAAATATATGTACAACCTTCTCGCACTCTTTGTATTAGGATGGGGCTTTACCTCATACAAAGATGTCTTTCTGGGGCTGATTATCGGAACGATTTTCGGTTTTCTTAGTTTGCGCATCGTTGCACACAAGACGGACAGGCTGTTAGATCGCGTTACACAAGGAGCAAATGTAAAGTATAAAGCGACCGCAGTGAGTACATATTCGAGATTAGCCACGATAGGGTTATTAATTATATTTGCAGCGAAATATCAATATTTAATAGCGATGTGGAGCTTAGGAGTAGGATTGCTGACAGGATATCTTGTCATGATCATAGATTTTCTTTATCTACAATATAAGAGCAGGGAAGAGAGGTGAATTACTAGTGGAACACGGTAAATTAGTTGAATTTCTAGGTTTAACGTTCGACTTGTCCGCTGTTATGATGACGACTGTTGCGGCAGTAATCGTATTTATCATTGCTATGATTTGTACACGTCGCTTAGCCTTACGTCCAACAGGAATGCAAAACTTCCTTGAATGGATTATGGACTTCGTGAAGGGTATGATCAATAGTACGATGGATTGGCAAACAGGCGGACGATTTTTAACGCTTGGAGTTACACTCATTATGTACATATTTGTAGCAAACATGCTCGGTTTGCCGCTCATGCTTACGGTAGCTGAGGGTGGTGAGCACCTTGCAGGTTGGAGATCTCCAACGTCTGACCCAGCAGTTACTCTAACATTAGCCGTGATGGTAGTTGCCCTCACCCATTATTATGGAGTTAAGATGAAGGGTACGAAAGAATATTTAAGAGGCTATTTTCAACCAATGAAATTCTTATTCCCGTTAAAGGTGATTGAGGAATTTGCTAATACATTGACGTTAGGTCTTCGTTTATTTGGTAACATCTATGCTGGTGAGATTTTATTAACATTACTTGCTCAGTTAGGTGCAAGCGGTGTGTTTGGCGCGTTAGGTGCTGTTCTGCCGATGTTAGCATGGATGGGCTTCAGTATTTTCGTAGGTGCTATCCAGGCATTTATCTTTACAATGTTAACGATGGTGTACATGGCTCATAAAGTAAGCCACGACCATTAATATATTTAAAGTAAGTACAAAATTTATTTTTTAATGATAAAAAGGAGGACTTTTAAAATGAGTTTAGGTGTAATCGCAGCTGCAATCGCAATTGGTTTATCTGCATTAGGTGCTGGTATTGGTAACGGTCTTATCGTATCTCGTACAGTTGAGGGTGTTGCTCGTCAACCAGAATTACGTGGTCAACTTCAAACAATTATGTTCATCGGGGTAGCGTTAGTTGAGGCGCTTCCAATTATCGGTGTAGTAATCGCGTTTATCGTATTAAACAAATAAGGGATAGCTCCCCTTACAATAAGTGGCGAAGATCGTTTTGGGACCTTCTTCGCCATTGCTTTATGAATGAAACATTACTTGTCTTTTCATTTATTTAATTTAGATTTTTGAAGGGAGTGAATCCTTGTGCCAACTCTATTATTAGGAGCTGCTGCTGTTCCATACGGAACGGTACTTTATACATTAGTCGTTTTCCTAATTCTATTAGCACTGCTTCGTAAATATGCATTTGGACCTTTAATGGGAATTATGAAGGAACGTGAAAATCATATTTCTAGCGAAATCGACGCTGCAGAAAAGAACAATGCAGAGACGAAAAAGTTAGTAGAAGAACAACGTGAAATGTTAAAACAATCACGTGTTGAAGCGCAAGAATTGATTGAGAGAGCGAAAAAGCAAGCAGAGGATCAAAAAGAAAGTATCATTGCTGCTGCAAAAGAAGAAGCAGTATCTATTAAAGAATCTGCTGTACAAGAAATTCAACGCGAAAAAGAGCACGCGATTGCTGCTCTGCAAGAACAGGTTGCTTCTTTATCTGTACAAATTGCTTCTAAAGTAATGCAAAAAGAATTGAAAGAAGAAGATCAAGTTCAATTAATTCGCGATTATATTAAAGAGGTAGGAGAAGCGCGATGAGCAATGAGATTGTAGCTAAACGTTATGCTGTCGCTCTTTTTCAAATCGCAAAAGATAAACACGCACTAGAAATGTTTGAGGAAGAACTGCGCCTTGTACAAAGTATTTTTGTAAGTAGTAAAGAACTACATACTTTTTTAGGACAACCAAGCATTTCAAAAGAAGAGAAAAAACAATTCCTTTCTAACGTGTTTTCTACTGTTTCTCAACCAATTTTAAACACGTTATATATTTTAATCGATAATCATCGCGAAACATTAGTGCCTGAAATTGTAGATACGTATGTTGCACTTGCAAACGAAGAGCGTAACGTAGCTGATGCAATTGTTTACTCTACTCGTTCTTTATCAGAAGATGAGAAGCTTAGCATTGCAGAAGTATTTGCAAAGAAAACAGGAAAAGATGCAATTCGCGTTCAAAATGTTGTAGATGAAAATTTACTAGGCGGTATTAAAGTACGCATTGGAAACCGCATTTACGACGGCAGTTTACAAAGAAAGTTAGCACGTATCCAGCGTGAACTTATGAAGAATAGATAGGGGTGAAGCGCATGAGCATCAGAGCTGAAGAAATTAGCGCACTGATAAAGCAACAAATTGAAAACTATCAATCTGAGATCGAAGTTAGCGATGTTGGTACAGTTATTCAAGTTGGTGACGGTATTGCACGTGCTCATGGTCTTGATAACGTTATGGCTGGTGAACTTGTTGAGTTCGCTAACGGCGTTATGGGACTAGCACAAAACTTAGAGGAAAATAACGTAGGTATCATTATTTTAGGACCTTATACTGAAATTCGTGAAGGTGACGAAGTACGTCGTACAGGTCGCATCATGCAAGTACCAGTAGGGGAAGAATTAATCGGCCGTGTTGTAAACCCATTAGGTCAACCAGTAGACGGTTTAGGCCCAATTAATACAACAAAAACTCGTCCAATCGAAAGCCCAGCACCAGGTGTAATGGACCGTAAATCTGTTCATGAGCCACTTCAAACTGGTATTAAAGCGATTGACGCTCTTGTACCAATTGGTCGTGGACAACGTGAGTTAATCATCGGTGACCGCCAAACTGGTAAAACAGCTGTTGCACTTGATACAATCTTGAACCAAAAAGATCAAGATATGGTTTGTATCTATGTAGCGATCGGACAAAAAGAATCTACAGTTCGTAACGTAGTTGAAACATTACGTAAGCACGGTGCATTAGAGTACACAATCGTTGTAACTGCATCTGCTTCTCAACCTGCTCCATTATTATACTTAGCTGCATATGCTGGTGTAACAATGGGTGAAGAGTTCATGTACAACGGCAAACATGTATTAGTTGTATATGATGACTTATCTAAACAAGCAGCTGCATACCGTGAGCTGTCATTACTATTACGTCGTCCTCCAGGTCGTGAAGCATATCCAGGGGATGTATTCTACTTACACTCCCGCTTACTAGAGCGTGCGGCAAAATTAAGTGATGCAAAAGGCGCTGGTTCTTTAACAGCATTACCTTTCATCGAAACACAAGCAGGGGACGTATCAGCTTACATCCCAACAAACGTAATCTCTATCACAGATGGACAGATTTTCTTACAATCTGATCTATTCTTCTCTGGTGTACGTCCAGCGATCGACGCAGGTACTTCTGTATCTCGTGTTGGTGGTGCGGCTCAGATCAAAGCGATGAGCAAAGTATCTGGTACACTTCGTCTTGACCTTGCATCTTATCGTGAATTAGAAGCGTTCGCTCAGTTCGGTTCTGACCTTGATAAAGCAACACAAGCGAAATTAAACCGTGGTGCACGTACAGTAGAAGTATTAAAACAAGGCTTACATAAGCCATTAAAAGTAGAGAAGCAAGTTATGATTCTTTACGCATTAACACGCGGATTCTTAGATGATATCCCAGTAGCGGACATCACTCGTTTCGAAGAGGAGTTCCATGCTTGGTTAGATACGAATGCAGCTGAATTATTAACTGAAATTCGTACAACAACAAAACTTGCTGAAGACGAAAAAATGGCAGCAGCTATTAACGGCTTCAAAAAAGTTTTCGTAGCATCTGAATAATAATAAAAAGCAGAGCCGGCTCTTGTAGCCGCTCTACTTGAATATAGAAACAGGCAACTCTTACATAGAGTGCTAACGGATATGTAGAGGAAAAGAGTAGGTGCACCTATTCTTTTCCTTCAATCATGAACAAGTATAACTTGTTAATTAGATTGGGAAGATGAACAAACGGAGAGTCTTTCTAATCATGCCAACTTCCGGAAAAAAGGTGGTGAAAACCTGTGGCATCTTTACGCGATATAAAAGCAAAAATTAACTCGACAAAGAAAACGAGTCAAATTACGAAAGCGATGGAGATGGTATCTGCATCAAAATTAAACCGTGCAGAGCAAAATGCTAAATCTTTCGTTCCGTATATGAATAAGATTCAAGAAGTAGTAGCGGATATAGCGCAAGGTAGCGGGGTAAATCACCCAATGCTAACAGCGCGTCCTGTGAAGCGAACAGGATATATTGTTATTACATCGGATCGCGGACTAGCAGGTGGATATAACAGTAACGTTTTACGTGCAGTAAGCAACGTAGTGAAAGAGCGTCACAACATGGATGCAAACCAGTACGCGATTATTGTACTAGGACGTCTAGGCCGTGATTATTTAAAACGTCGTGGTTTTAATATCATTGATGAAGTAATTGGATTATCTGATCAACCATCATTTGCTGATATTAAAGATATTGCTTCAAGAGCAATTTCTATGTTTACAGATGGTGCTTATGATGAATTGTATATTTATTACAATCATTATGTAAGTAAGATTTCACAAGAAGTAACGGAGAAGAAAATTTTACCGCTTACTGATGTGGCATCTGAAAAAGCAAAAACTTCATATGAGTTTGAACCGTCTGAAGAAGATATTTTAAAAGTATTATTGCCTCAATACGCAGAAAGCTTAGTGTACGGTGCATTGCTAGACGGTAAAGCAAGCGAGCACGCAGCGCGTATGACAGCAATGAAAAGTGCTACAGACAACGCAATGGAAGTTATCGATACACTTACACTTTCTTTCAACCGCGCTCGTCAAGCAGCGATTACGCAAGAAATTACGGAAATCGTCGGCGGTGCAGCAGCGTTAGAATAGGAATAAAAAGCGGAGCCGATAATCTCAAAGCGAAATGAAATATAAAAAAATTCAAAGCCGACTGTTCGTAGAAAAGCTGGCTAATTTAAAGAAAGCTAGGAGGGAACCCGATGAATAAAGGGCGCGTTACGCAAATCATGGGTCCGGTTGTAGACGTTAAGTTTGACGGCGGAAAGCTACCTGAAATCTACAATGCCCTTAAAATTAAACAAGATGCAATTAACTTAACTTTAGAAGTTGCGATTCATCTTGGTGATAATACAGTTCGTACAGTAGCAATGTCTTCTACAGACGGACTTGTTCGTGGCGTTGAAGTAGAAGATACTGGTAAAGCAATCTCAGTTCCAGTTGGTAATGCAACACTTGGCCGTGTATTTAACGTATTAGGTGATGCAATTGACTTAGGTGAAGCAGTAGCAGCGGATGTACGCCGTGATCCAATTCACCGTCAAGCACCTGCATTTGAAGAGTTATCTACAAAAGTAGAAATTCTTGAAACTGGTATTAAAGTAGTAGACTTATTAGCTCCTTATATTAAAGGTGGTAAAATCGGTCTATTCGGTGGTGCCGGTGTAGGTAAAACAGTATTAATCCAAGAATTAATTAACAACATCGCACAAGAGCATGGCGGTATCTCTGTATTCGCTGGTGTAGGTGAGCGTACTCGTGAAGGTAACGACTTATACCATGAAATGAGTGATTCTGGCGTAATCAAGAAAACAGCGATGGTATTCGGACAAATGAACGAGCCACCTGGAGCACGTCAACGTGTTGCATTAACAGGTTTAACAATGGCTGAACATTTCCGTGATGAGCAAGGACAAGACGTACTTCTGTTCATCGATAACATCTTCCGTTTCACGCAAGCTGGTTCTGAAGTATCTGCCCTTCTTGGTCGTATGCCATCTGCGGTAGGTTACCAACCAACACTTGCAACTGAAATGGGTCAATTACAAGAGCGTATTACATCAACAAATAAAGGGTCTATCACGTCTATCCAAGCGGTATATGTACCAGCCGATGACTACACTGACCCAGCACCAGCAACAACGTTCGCTCACTTAGATGCAACAACAAACTTAGAGCGTCGTTTAACACAAATGGGTATTTACCCAGCGGTAGACCCATTAGCGTCTACATCTCGTGCACTTTCTCCAGAAATCGTTGGAGAAGAGCATTATGCAGTTGCTCGTCAAATTCAGCAAACATTACAACGTTATAAAGAGCTTCAAGATATCATCGCTATCTTAGGTATGGACGAGTTATCTGAAGAAGATAAATTAGTTGTACATCGTGCTCGTCGCGTTCAGTTCTTCTTATCACAGAACTTCCACGTAGCAGAGCAATTTACAGGTCAAAAAGGATCTTATGTACCTGTAAAAGACACAGTTCGTGGATTCAAAGAAATTCTAGAAGGAAAACATGATGACCTTCCAGAGGACGCATTCCGTCTTGTTGGTGGTATTGAAGAAGTTGTTGAAAACGCGAAGAAAATGATGGCGTAAGGCCTTAGGAGGGACGAATTATGAAGACATTTCCAGTCAGTATTGTAACTCCTGATGGACCGGTTTACGAAAATGAAGTTGAAATGGTAAGCGTAAAAGCAGAGAGCGGGGAAATGGGGATCTTGCCAGGTCACATTCCAACTGTTGCACCACTTAAGGTTAGTGCAATTCGCTTGAAAAATGGTGGACATACAGATTACGTAGCAGTTAGCGGTGGCTTTATTGAAGTTCGCCCTGAGAAAGTAACAGTATTAGCACCATCTGCTGAAACAGCAAGTCATATCGACGTTCATCGTGCAAATGAAGCGAAGCGCCGCGCTGAGCAACGTCTGCAAGATAAACAAGCACATGTTGACTTCAAACGTGCAGAAATGGCACTACAACGTGCAGTGAACCGTTTGAACGTTTCAAATATGAAGTAATGAAAAAAGCCGTAAAGGGATGAACCTTTACGGCTTTTTTTATAGTTATCCCGCAGAAGTATGAATACCATGTGCTTTTAAGTTTTTGTTCCTTTTTCCCAATATATCGACATAGGAATTTAAAATTTGATATAATAACCATAATTGCATTATTTAGAAAAATTAAAAAATAATAAATGGTGCAAATCAATCATAACGTTTACTGAGTGCACTTGTATTTGTGAGGGGGGAGAGAGTTTCACAATGGAAAATGTATATGAAAATAGTTATATGATTGTCGTCATTTTTTTGCTATTAGGTATATTACTGCCGATTGTAGCACTCACATTGGGAAAGTTGCTGCGTCCACATAAACCGAGTACAGCGAAGAAAACAACATATGAAAGTGGAATTGAGCCGTTTCATGATGCAAACGTCCGCTTCCATGCCCGTTATTATATTTTTGCATTGCTTTTTGTCATTTTTGATGTAGAAACTGTATTTTTATATCCTTGGGCGGTAGCGTATGACAAGCTGGGTCTATTTGCATTAGTGGAGATGCTCATTTTTGTTATTATGTTACTCATTGGTCTTGCATATGCTTGGAAAAAGAAGGTGTTACAATGGCTATAAATTTTGGAGATATTCATCCGCAAGAACGCGCTGAATTAGAAAGAAATATATTTTTTACGACACTTGAGCAAGTAAAGGGCTGGGCTCGCAGTAATTCGCTATGGCCGATGACATTTGGACTGGCATGCTGTGCGATTGAGATGATGGGAGTCGGCTCTTCGCACTATGATTTAGATCGATTTGGCTCTTTCTTCCGTACATCACCCCGTCAATCAGATGTCATGATTGTATCTGGAACAGTAACGAAGAAAATGGCACCAATCGTTCGTCGTTTATATGATCAAATGCCAGAACCGAAGTGGGTCATTGCAATGGGATCTTGTGCAACGGCAGGAGGACCATATGTGAATTCGTATGCTGTTGTAAAAGGGGTGGATCAAATCGTACCAGTGGATGTATACATTCCTGGCTGTCCACCAAATCCAGCAGCTTTAATTTACGGTATTAATAAATTAAAAGAGAAAATTCGTTACGAAGCAAAGACAGGGAAGCAGGTGACGAATAAATGAGCGACCAAGATAAAAATATAGATGATGCGAAAAAAGAGGCGGCAAGACGTGCAAAGGAAGAAGCGCAGAAGCGACTGGCGGCACGTCAGGAAAATGAGATTCAACTTGTAGAAGAAAAAGAGAAAGCGCTATCAAATGAGAATGAAATAGATGTAGCAGAAGTAAAACGCCGGGCAGCAGAGGAAGCAAAAGCGAAGGCGGCAGCGCTAGCGGAGCAGAAGGAAAAGGAAGAAGGATCGCCGGAAGAGGATGAGAAGGCCAAAGCAATTGCGGAAGCGAAAGCAAAGGCAGCGGCAGCACTAGCGAAGCAAAAAGAAAAAGAAGAAGAATCGCCGGAAGAGGATGAGAAGGCCAATGCAATTGCGGAGGCGAAAGCAAAGGCAGCGGCAGCAGCAAAAGCGAAGGCGGCAGCACTAGCGAAGCAAAAAGAAAAAGGAGAAGAAGAATCGCCAGAGGGTGACGAGAAAGCGAAAGCAATTGCAGAAGCAAAAGCAAAAGCAGCAGCAGCGGCAAAAGCGAAGGCGGCAGCGCTAGCGAAGCAAAAAGAAAAGGAAGAAGAATCGTCAGAGGATAACGAGAAAGCGAAAGCAATTGCGGCAGCGAAGGCTAAAGCAGCGGCCGCGGCGAAAGCAAAGGCAGCAGCGCTAGCGAAGCAAATGGGAACAGAAGAAGCCCCGGAAGAGGATGAGAAGGCCAAAGCAATTGCGGCAGCGAAGGCCAAAGCAGCGGCCGCGGCAAAGGCTCGGGCGGCTGGAGAGAAGAAAGAGGAAGAAGAACAGAAAGTAGAAGAGCCGTCACGAAATCAGCCGTATTTAGATGCGTACGTTCAGACAGTTGCAGCAAAATTTGGTGAAGGTGTGTTAGAAGATTTCTATATTAATAGATTGTCCAAGGATGTGCCAACGCTTATTGTGAAGCCAAAGCATTACTATGAAGTGATGGAACTTTTAAAGGTGGATCCCGAATTTGCATTCGATTATATGTCAGAATTGCATGCGACAGATTTTGTAACGCATATGGAAGTTTACGTGCATTTATTTTCTTACGGCAAGAGGCAACCTGTAGCGGTAAAAGTAAAGCTTGACCGGGACGAGCCGAAAGTGTCTTCCATTGTACCGTTATGGAGCGGGGCAGATTGGCCGGAGCGCGAGGCGTATGATTTACTTGGCGTTGTGTTTGAAGGGCATCCAAATTTAAAGCGTATTTTGATGCCGGATGATTGGATTGGTTATCCGCTGCGAAAAGATTACGAGCCTTTTGATGTGGAGGTGTAGCAAATATGATTCGTACAGAAGAAATGCTTTTAAATGTAGGGCCGCAGCATCCGAGTACGCACGGTGTATTTCGGCTCGTTATTAAAATTGACGGAGAAATAATTAAAGAAGCTACGCCTGTCATTGGATATTTGCACCGCGGCACAGAGAAAATTGCGGAAAGCTTGCAGTATACGCAAATTATTCCGTACACGGACCGAATGGATTATTTATCAGCGATGACAAATAATTATGTCATTTGTCACGCGGTTGAGACGATGATGGGGCTGGAAATACCAGAGCGTGCTGAGTATTTGCGCGTACTTGCAATGGAACTTGGGCGCGTGGCGAGTCACCTCGTTTGGTGGGGGACAAATTTGCTTGATATCGGAGCGGTGAGTCCGTTCTTATATGCATTTCGTGAACGCGAGATGATTATTAACCTACTGAACGAATTATGCGGAGCACGTTTAACATTTAACTATATGCGTGTTGGCGGGGTGAAGTGGGATGCGCCGGACGACTGGATTGAAAAAGTGCGCGAGTTTGTTCCGTATATGAGGGAGCAGCTAAAGGGATATCACGACCTTGTGAGCGGCAATGAAATTTTCTTAAACCGTGTAAAGGGAGTCGGTGTTTATTCGGCAGAGGATGCGCTGCAATATTCATTAAGCGGAGCGAACTTGCGCTGCACAGGTGTGAAATGGGATCTTCGTAAAGACGAACCGTACTCGATTTATGACCGTTTTGACTTTGATGTTCCGGTCGGTAAAGTAGGCGACGCTTGGGACCGTTACGTTTGCAGGATGGAGGAAATTGAAGAGTCGCTGAAAATCATTGAGCAAGCGGTAGAGCAGTTTCCAAAAGAAGGAGCTATTTTAGCGAAGGTACCGAAGATTATTAAAGCACCAAAAGGTGAGGCGTTCGTTCGAATTGAATCACCGCGCGGAGAGATTGGCTGCTACATTGCGAGCGATGGAAAGAAAGAGCCGTACCGCTTAAAGTTCCGCCGTCCATCTTTTTATAATCTACAAATATTACCAAAGATTTTGAAAGGCGAGAATATCGCAAACTTAATTACAATCTTAGGCGGCGTTGATATTGTACTTGGGGAGGTTGATGGATGATGATACAAAACCTCTTAGAGTCACCCGCAAGCTGGACGAATTTTCTTATCTTTTTCGGATTAGCAACGTTGTTATTGTTTGTCGTTCTTGGTTTTGTTACATATGGGATTTTAGCAGAGCGAAAAGTAATGGGATTTATGCAAGGGCGCATAGGACCAAACCAAGTGGGAGGTCGTTTTGGACTCCTGCAAACAGTAGCGGACGTGTTAAAGCTTCTGTTAAAAGAAGATACGATTCCGAAAGCTGCTGATAAACCCCTCTTCATATTAGCACCTGTCATTGCGTTTGCGCCGGCATTTATGGTATTAGCAGTGATTCCATTTACAGATAAATTGCAGTTTGCTGATATTGGTGTTGGTTTACTGTATTACATTGCAATCTCTGGTATTACAACAATTGGCGTTGTAACTGGAGGCTGGGCGTCTAACAATAAATACTCCTTACTAGGAGGAATGCGCGCCGCAGCGCAAATGATTTCCTATGAAATTCCACTTGTTATGAGCGTAATTGGAATAATTCTTCTAACGGGCAGCTTGAATTTAAATGAAATTGTCGAGGCGCAAAAAGGGGTTTGGTTCATTTTCGTGCAGCCAGTTGGTTTTGTCGTATTCTTAATCGCAGCTGTTGCCGAATTGAACCGGACGCCGTTTGATTTACCAGAAGCTGAATCGGAGCTTGTTTCTGGATACCATACAGAATACTCGGGATTCCGCTGGGCGTTCTTCATGCTTTCTGAGTACGTGTATTTCTTTGGAATGGCATCGCTTATGACGGTACTATTTTTAGGGGGATGGCAGCCAATTCCGTTTCTATCGTTTATTCCAGGTGCCGTTTGGTTTGCGCTGAAATTTAGTGCTGTTGTGTTTCTATTAATTTGGTTCCGCGTTACGTTTCCGCGTATACGAGGCGATCAATTGATGGAGTTTGGCTGGAAAGTACTATTGCCAGTAGCGCTTGCGAATATTTTCTTAGCTGCACTCATAAAAGAATTGTTCTTCTAATCTAAAAAGGGGGTAGGAGTACAATGAAAGGATTATTTAAAGGTTTAAAGTATACACTTAGTAACTTAAGTAAGAAGAAAGTAACGTATGACTATCCAAATCAGCCGCTACCACTTCCAGATCGCTTTCGCGGTATTCAAAAGTTTTATCCAGAAAAATGTATTGTTTGCAATCAATGCGCAAATATTTGTCCGACAGACTGTATTCAACTAACAGGGAAAAAGCATCCGGATCCAGAGAAGAAAGGGAAGATCATTGATACGTATGATATTAACTTCGAAATTTGTATTCTTTGCGATCTTTGTACAGAAGTTTGCCCGACAGAAGCGATTGTGATGACAAATAACTTTGAGCTAGCGGAATATACACGTGATGATTTATTTAAAAATTTACAGTGGCTGGATGAAAATGATCAAAATGTGAGAAGGGAGAATAAAGCATGAATGGCGAGTTAGTAGCATTTTTAGCATTAGCCCTGCTTGCGATGATGGGCGGTGTACTTATGCTGAACTTAAAGAAAGTGATGCATATGATGCTCGCTCTAGTGTTTACGTTCCTTAGTATTGCTGGGCTTTATTTTATGTTATCAGCAGAGTTTGTCGGGGTTGTCCAAATTTTGATTTACTCCGGTGCGATTACGATTATTATGATTTTTGGCATTATGTTAACGAAGCATAATGATGAGGAAGAAACGCGTTTTGGTTGGCGGAAATTATTTGTCTTTCTTGCAGTTACAGCATTCGGTGCGGTGATGTATTTTGCGGTGAATAACGTAGGTTTTGAGAATCGAAGCGTTCAAGATGGGGTACTGCTTCATGAGCAAAATACACTTCAGATTGGAGAATTGTTGTATTCGAAATATATAATACCGTTTGAGTTAACATCTGTTTTGTTACTTGTTGCTCTTATTGGCGCAATTGTACTTGCGAAGAAGGATGAGAAAGAGGGGGATTCGCATGAATAGCATTCCAGCTTCTGCTTGCCTGACGCTTGCGATTATACTGTTTTGCATCGGTTTATTTGGAGCATTAACGAAGCGTAATACAGTAATTGTATTGGTTTGTATTGAACTGATGCTGAACGCGGCGAATTTAAATTTAGTTGCCTTTAGCAAATTAGGGATGTTTCCAAATTTAAAGGGACAAATTTTCGCACTGTTTACAATGTCCGTCGCTGCAGCAGAAGCTGCGGTTGGCTTGGCAATTTTAATCGCTTTATACAGAAACCGCGCAACGGTTAATACAGATGAAATGGATTCGTTAAAGCATTAATGTTGTGACCGAAAAGGGGGGAGAAACTAATGATGGACTATGCATGGCTAATACCGCTTTTCCCGCTTGTATCTTTCGTTGTACTCTTGATGTTTGGTAAGAAGCTGAAAGAAGGAAGTAGTTGGCTTGGCACCTTTCTCGCTTTTCTTTCATTTGCGGGTGCGGTACTTGTATTAATAGAACGGCTATCGGCAGAAACGGTAAAACAGCAATGGACATGGCTGCAAATCGGAGATGTGAATATTTCCTTCGGCTTTGAAGTAAATGCGTTAAACGCATTGATGCTCTTTATTGTCACACTTGTGAGCTTGCTCGTTCATATGTATTCGAAAGGGTATATGCACGGCGATGAAAGGTTCCATATTTTTTATGCATACTTAGGGCTATTTACGTTTGCGATGCTTGGGCTTGTGATTTCAACTAACTTATTGCAGCTTTATATATTCTGGGAGTTAGTCGGACTCGGTTCCTTCTTGCTAATTGGTTTCTATTTCTTTAAAGAAGAAGCAAAGGCAGCTGCAAAAAAGGCGTTTATTATGACGCGTATTGGAGATGTCGGCTTATTTATCGGGATGATTCTATTATTCTGGCAAGTTGGCAGCTTTGACTATGATGCAATCTTCCAGGCGGTACAAGCTGGAGAGATTTCAGGGACGATGATTACACTAACGGCGATTTTAATCTTTGTCGGCGCAATGGGGAAGTCCGGTCAGTTTCCGCTGCACACGTGGCTTCCGGATGCGATGGAGGGCCCGACGCCAGTATCAGCGCTTATCCACGCAGCGACAATGGTTGCAGCTGGGGTATATTTAGTTGCTACCATGTTCCCGCTTTTCTCAGCGAGCGAAGCGGCGATGCAAACTGTTGCCATCGTTGGCGGCGTTACGGCAATCTTTGCGGCATCCATTGGTTTAGTGCAAACAGACATTAAGCGTGTGTTAGCGTACTCCACAGTAAGTCAGCTTGGTTATATGATGCTTGCACTAGGTTCGGCAGGGTACGTGGCTGGTGTTTTTCATTTAACGACGCACGCGTTCTTTAAGGCATTGTTATTCTTAGCAGCCGGAAGCGTCATTCATGCCGTACATACGCAAAACATCGAAGAAATGGGCGGCTTGTTTAAGAAGATGAAAATAACCGGCTCGTTGTTTTTAATTGGTACGCTTGCAATTAGCGGTGTTCCGCTATTTTCCGGATTCTTTAGTAAGGATGAAATTTTGGCGGCGACGTGGGAGCGCGGCAATTACGGTTTATTCGTCCTTGCGGTGATTGCAGCTTTCTTCACGGCCTTCTATATGTTCCGCCTTTACTTCCTTGTCTTTACGGGAGAAGCGCGCGGGGAACAGAAGAATGTGCATGAATCTCCGGGCGTGATGACAGTACCAATGATGGTTCTTGGCATCTTGGCGGTTGTAGCAGGGTATGTGAATACGCCTTGGTTCGGAACATTTCTTGGCGATTGGCTTACAAAAGACGTAGCGTTTCAGGTGAAGCAAGTCCATGGCCCGGCCTGGATCATGATTGTGGCAACGCTCGTTTCATTAGCAGGGATTTTCTTAGCGTATTTGATATATGGAAAACGCACAATTTCCCGTGATTGGATTGGCGGCGAGAGGACCGCAATGTACAGCTTGCTGAAGGAGAAATATTATATTGATGAATTGTATAGCGTAACAGTGCTTCCGCTCGTGAAAGGAACTGCATATGTGTTGCACTTTTTTGAAACGTATGTTGTCGAAGGAATGGCGAAGCTAGTTGCTGGCATTGTAAGAGGTGTGAGCGCGGCCTTATCGAAATTGCAAAACGGGCAAGTACAAATGTACGGCACAGTTACAGCTATTTGTTTAGCTGCATTAGTAATGATTCTGCTATTGACAGGGGGGCATGGACAATGAGTTCCTTTCTATTATCTTTCTTCATTTTCTCCCCGCTGTTAGGTATCATACTGTTGGCATTTATACCGCGGAAAGAGGAGAGAGCGGCGCGGATTGTTGGTCTGCTTAGCACATTCCTTCCCCTCGGGTCCGCACTCTTTATTGCGATTACATATGCATCGGGAACAAGCTTAGCGATCTTTGCTGAGAAGGTAAAGTGGATTCAATTTGGCCGCTTTCCAGGTATGGAGAAAGAATTGTTTACGATTTATTATGAGCTTGGCATTGATGGTTTCTCGCTCGTTATGATGCTTCTGACAGCATTGTTAGCAACATTAGCAGCTATTACGGCGTTTTCCGTTACAAAGCATGTAAAAGGTTTCTATATGTTACTGCTTATGCTTGAAATCGGAATGCTTGGTGTCTTCGCTGCTGAAAACTTGCTGCTGTTCTTCGTTTTCTTTGAAATTACATTGCCAGCTATGTTTTTACTCGTTGGCAAATGGGGGAAATTTAGCAGTGAAAAAGCAGCATACAGCTATTTGATTTATAACGGCATTGGTTCTGCGATTTTACTTATTGCCTTTTCGATTTTATTTGCGAGAGCGGGTACAACGAATATAGCGGAGCTGCAAGCCGTTTTAGCAGGAAAAGAAATGACAACAGTCGGTGAATTGTCTGATTCGTTGCAGCTTGGTTTATTTTTAGCGATTATGGTTGCGTTTATGATTAAGCTTCCGGTCTTTCCGCTTCACCGCTGGATGGTAAACGTTCACGTGCAAGCGCACCCGGCAATTGTTATGCTGCACGCGGGTGTTCTCTTAAAGATTGGGGCGTACGGGATTGTCCGTTTTGGAATAGGGCTCTTCCCAGCGCAATTTGAAAAGTTTGCGTTTATCTTAGGGATTTTAGGGGTTATCAACTTACTGTACGGTGCATTGTTAGCGTTTGTTCAAACAGATTTTCGAAAAGTGCTCGCATATTCAAGTATTTCGCATATGGGAATTGTGCTAATCGGTTTAGCTGCGCTGAACGAGGCAGGGATGAAGGGCGCATTGTTCCAAGTTGTTTCCCACGGTTTAATCGCGGCGCTGTTATTTTTCCTTCTTGGCGTCATCGAGCAGCGCTTTGGCACTTCTGACATTACAAAGCTTGGCGGCTTAGCGAAGCAAGTACCAATCCTCAGTGGTTTCTTATTAGCTGGAAGCATGGCTTCGCTCGGTCTTCCTGGAATGTCTGGTTTTGTGAGTGAATTTCTAGCGTTTCTTGGCTTGTTTCAAGCGCACCCAATCTTAGCGGCGGTCGGAGCAATCGGTATTATTTTAACAGCGGTGTATGTACTCCGGGCAGTTATGCAAGTTACGTTTGGACAAAGGGAATGCGAAGCAAAAAGCGATATGCGCGGATTGGAATACATCCCCGTTGTGATTTTGCTGGCGTGTATTCTAATTATCGGTATCGTGCCAGATGTACTTGGTGAACCGCTTCGTGACACACTACAATCTTTAGGGGGGAGATAGAAGATGGATATGAAAACATTACTAGGCTTATCGTGGTATTTAATGACGCCGGAGTTCATCCTTATTGGCGGCGCTATTCTTCTATCTCTTCTTGATCTGTTCGCAAAACAAACGTTTCATCGCCGGAATTTAGCGTACGGGGCAATTGGAACGGTCATACTTGCACTTGTTGCGCTCGTTACATTGTACGGTGCACCGGCTGGAGAGATTTTAGATGGATCATTTATATTAGACGGATTTTCCAAAGCATTTAAAACGCTCTTATTGCTGGGCGGTATTCTTGTATTATTCATTGCGATGAGCGACGATGCCAAGCAGCCAATTGAAGATCGAGGAGAATATTATTACTTATTTTTAACGGCGCTTCTTGGTGCGATGGTTATGGCGTCTAGCAGTGATTTTATTACATTATTCATCGGTCTTGAATTATTATCATTGTCTTCGTACATTTTAGTCGGCATTCGTAAGAACAATAAAGCTTCGAATGAGGCGGCAATGAAGTACGTAATTAATGGCGGTATTTCTACAGCAATCACACTGTTTGGAATGAGTTATTTGTACGGACTGACGGGTACAACGAATATTTTGGATATGCAGGGCTTGTTTATACAAGGAGTGAGCGGTGATATAGAACTTTTATTGGCACTTGCGTTTATCCTGCTCTTTGTCGGTTTGTCTTTTAAAATTGCGACTGTCCCATTTCATATGTGGGCACCTGACGTATACGAAGGAGCAGCGACGCCTGTTACAGCATTGTTAGGAACAGTATCGAAAATTGCTGGATTTGTGATGATTATTCGTATTTTCTTAGTCATCTTCGCATTAGTTCCTGTTCAAAATGAAACAACATCACTATTAAGAAATATGAGCATCTATATTGCAGTTCTTGCTGGTGTAACAATGATTGTTGGAAATAGCGTTGCCTTAAAGCAGTACAATATAAAACGAATGCTTGCGTATTCAGGAGTGGCGCATGCTGGTTATTTACTTGTACCGCTCGTAGCGTTGTCACCATTTCTGATGGATAGTATGTGGTTTTACATGCTTGCTTACGTACTGATGAATATCGGAGCATTTGCGATTATCCACGGCATAATCTTACAAACGGGACAAGAAAATATATCTGCTTTTGCAGGTTTATATAAACGATCACCATTTGCAGCGGTCATGATGACAATTTTTATGTTGTCACTTGCTGGTATCCCGGGGACAGCAGGATTTATCGGAAAGATTAACATCTTTTTAGGAGCCTTTATCGTCCAGCCAGCTCATTACGTACTAGCATCAATCATGATGGGAACAACGGTCATTTCATTCGTCTATTATTTCCGCATTTTGCAGCAAATATTTTTCCGCCGTGCAGAAAGTGAAGAACGTATCGTTCTTCCGGTTAACTTGAAAATAGTTGTGAGCCTTTGCGCGATTGCAACAGTTGTGCTCGGTATATTACCGGCAATCGGTTACAATTTCTTTTATGATTATTTTCCGCTTATGAAGGATTTCTTCTTTGTCGGGAACGTGGTACAATAGTAAAAATTGAAAGTGTAGAGCATGTACTCTACACTTTTTATTTTGGTTATTTTTTGTTTACTACAAAAGTAGTAAATGGGTTGAACCAATCGGGCTCATGCGGGCAGTTGTCTATTAGAGTAAGATAAAGTGAAACTACGTTTTGGGAACGATTTTTTCGAAAAGGTTAGTTGAACTAATCGAGCTCATACGGGCAGTTGTGCACCAAGATATACGAAAGTTACTGCCTGTTAGAGCGGGATAAAGGGGTCGATTTTTTATGGCACAAATTTTAGGGCAACAAGCACTCATTGCGATTGTGTCGCATTTACTGTTTATTACCATTACGTGGTGGACGCTTCAGGGCCTTCATGTAGAACGCCTGATGAAACCAGGGAAAGTATTGCAAACGAGAGTGTTCATGATTCTTGTAACGATTGCCATCGGTGCATCGGTAAGTAACTTTTTCCTTGATTACTTAGGGTATTCAAAGAGCTTAACATACCTTGTAAAGTAAAAAAGTATAACGTATAGAACCATCCTTCTCAGTCAACAATGGGGACTAGGAGGGGATGAACGTGAAAAAGATGCAAGCCATGCTATTGATTGTTGTCAGTGCTGTTATATTTTTAGTCGGATATAGAGAAATGAAACCTGTGAGCGATCAGGAAAAAATGGAAAGTATGATTGCTGCTTTAGAGAAACATGGTGCAGATGTTCAGCATTGGTCTTGGTTAGCGCGGGAAACAAAGACAATTTCAAATATACATACGTTTGAAAAGTTACTTGGTCAAATTAAGCAACGTGCAAATGTAGAAAAATGGGAAATTGAGAAGTCTAGGGACGGTTATAAAGCAACAGCACAAAAAAGTTTTTCTTCTTATGAAGAAAGGCTAGTAGTTACATGGACAATGGAAAATACTAAAGAAAACACTTTCATTATATATGAAGTGAGCGGAGCAAAATGGGATTCTAAATATACGGATAAAATGAATAAAGTTTTTAGTACAAAACCAAAAATTTATACTTGTGTTCAAGGTACGCTCAGTGATAAGATTGAAGGTGTTTTGCAAGATAAAGCCAATGAAGTTTTGAAAGATCTTTCAGCAAAAGCGATTGAAAGAGTAGAAGAAAGAGCATTTGTGTCAGTCTCCGCATATAATAAAAAATGGAATGACGCTCTTTCAACAAATAAAGAGAAAATCAATGTGCAAATAGCAATACGTTCTACAAACAACAAGAATTCAATTGTGGTTGGCACACCGATCATAACTTCTGAGTATTGAATATATGTGAAAAAAGGACACGGAGGGGAATAACTTGGAAAAGATCATCGTCCGTGGCGGAAAGCGGTTGAACGGCACAGTGCGCGTAGAGGGCGCAAAAAACGCTGTATTACCTATAATCGCTGCAGCCCTATTAGCGAGTGATGGAAAGAATGTACTATCTGAAGTACCAGAACTATCAGATGTATACACAATTAATGAAGTATTACGTCATTTGAATGCAGAGGTTTCTTTTGCAAACAATGAGGTAACAATCGATGCATCAAAAGAACTAAAAATCGAGGCACCATTTGAATATGTACGTAAAATGCGCGCGTCCGTTCTTGTAATGGGACCGCTTTTAGCACGCAATGGTCGTGCACGCATTGCGCTTCCTGGTGGTTGTGCAATCGGTTCACGTCCAATTGACCAACATTTAAAAGGCTTTGAAGCAATGGGAGCAAAAGTAAAAGTTGGTAACGGATTTGTTGAAGCGTATGTAGACGGTAAACTAACAGGTGCAAAAATTTACTTAGATTTCCCGAGCGTAGGGGCAACAGAAAACATTATGTCTGCTGCTGTATTAGCAGAGGGGACAACAGTGCTTGAAAACGCAGCAAAAGAGCCAGAAATCGTAGACTTAGCGAACTTCTTAAACGCAATGGGCGCAAAAGTACGCGGTGCTGGAACTGGCACAATTCGTATTGAAGGTGTCGATAAATTATATGGTGCAAACCATTCAATTATTCCTGACCGTGTTGAAGCAGGGACATTTATGGTTGCAGCAGCAATTACAGGCGGAAACGTGTTAATTGAAAATGCTGTACCAGAACACTTGCGTTCTATTACAGCGAAGATGGAAGAAATGGGCGTTACAATTATTGAGGAAAACGAAGGTGTACGCGTTATTGGCCCAGAGGAGTTAAAAGCGGCTGATATTAAAACGATGCCACACCCAGGATTCCCGACAGATATGCAGTCACAAATGATGGCATTATTATTAAAAGCAAACGGCACAAGCATGATTACAGAAACAGTATTCGAGAACCGTTTCATGCATGTGGAAGAATTCCGCCGTATGAATGCAGATATTAAAATCGAAGGCCGTTCTGTAATTATGAACGGACCAGGTAACCTGCAAGGTGCTGAAGTAGCGGCAACAGATTTACGTGCTGCAGCGGCATTAATCTTAGCTGGTTTAGTATCTGAAGGTCATACGCGCGTAACAGAATTAAAACATCTTGACCGCGGATATGTAAACTTCCACGGCAAGTTAGCTGCATTAGGTGCAGATATTGAACGTGTAACTGAAAGAGTGGAAGAAGTAGCAGAACAACAAGTATCTGATCTTCACGCTTAATAGAGATAGCTTCTATGCTTTGGCATGGAAGCTATTTTTTTATGTACTATTATTGTTATAGTCAGGAAACATAATCTTTATGCCTGTTTCATTAAAAATATTCTAAAAATTTAATTTTGTGTCCTGTTAGAAAGAAGAAAAGAACTTGTTCTAAATGCTTGTCTTACTCCATAAGAATGAAATGAGTCTAATTTCATATGGAGGAAAGCAATGAAAACTACGAAGCCAATTATGGTCATCGTAACGCTATTAGTAGCGTTAGTGATTATCGTACCAAGCATGCTTGTTTTTCCGTTTACAAAAGCGAAAGAGGAAAAGCATCATACGCCTTCTGCTCCTCCAGCAGCGCAAAATGCGCCAGCTCCTTCTCCTACGAAAACCAATGTGCAAGTATCTGTGTATCGCAGCGAACAAAAGAAGATCGAAACTGTTTCAATTGAAGATTATGTTGCTGGGGTTGTCGCTGCAGAGATGCCAGCAAATTTTGAAATGGAAGCATTAAAAGCACAGGCATTAACAGCGCGTACATTCGTTGTGAAGCGCATGTTAAGCGGGCAAAAGCTTCAGAATAAAGCAGACGTAACAGATACAGTGGAAAATCAAGTGTACAAAAGTAAAGAAGAGCTAAAAAGACAGTGGGGAAAAGAGTATGAAGGCAGAATGAATCGTATTGAAGAAGCTGTATCGAAAACAGCCGGGCAAGTTTTAACGTACGAGGGAAGTCCAATTACAGCATCGTTTTTCTCGACAAGTAATGGCTATACAGAAAATGCCGCAGATTATTGGGGCAGCGACTATCCGTACTTAAAAAGTGTAAATAGTCCGTGGGATCAGCAGTCACCAAAATTTACGAGCGAACAAACCTTTACTGTTGCTGATTTTCAAAAGCGTCTTGGCGTGAAAGTGTTAGCAAACGGTAATGTTGGCAACATTAAAGAACGAACAGAAGGAAAGCGCGTGAAGGAAGTTGAATTTCAAGGGAAAAAATTAACGGGAAAAGACGTACGGGACAAGTTAGGTTTACGCTCGTCTGATTTTACGTGGAAGCAGCAAGGCGATCAAATTGTTGTGACAACGAAAGGTTTTGGTCACGGCGTTGGGATGAGCCAATACGGCGCTAATGGAATGGCGAGGGAAGGTAAGGCGTATACAGATATTGTCGCACATTATTATAAAGGCGTGGCAATTTCAGCACTGAATCAGTATGAGGGAAAATTGACGGCGGAGAAGTGAAAGCATAGCGCATTGGCGCTATGCTTTTTTATATGGGTGAGTCGAGGGTGTCTGATTGTGTCGAAGCGCCGATAAACAGCGGCCCCTGATGTATAAGTTCTGTGTCAGCTTTTGTAGAAAAGGAAAGAAATGTTGCTAGTTTTTGCCAGGTGATGTCATGTTATAATACAGTTGTACCTTTAGATATACAATGATAACAGGGGGAATGTAAGATGATGATGGATGTACCACTTCTCATTCCATCAATGCTGGAACGGGCAGAGAAGTACTTTTCAAAAAAGGAAGTTGTTTCGCGTACTGCATCACGTATTCAAACATTAACATACGGAGAGATTGCGAAGCGGACAAGACGACTTGCGAGTGTATTAAGTAAAATGGGGGTTGAGACGGGAGATAAAGTGGGAACAATCGCTTGGAATCATCACCGTCATTTAGAAGCATACTTTGCGATTCCAGGAATCGGAGCTGTATTACATACGATTAACTTACGACTTTCAGAAGACCATATTTCCTACATTATTAACCATGCCGAAGACAAAATCATTCTTGTGGATGAAGATATGGTTCCGGTATTAGAAAGCATTCAACACGAAATTCCTCATGTAAAAGCATTTATCATTATGACAGATGACAACACACTACCTCATACAACACTATCACCAGCATATCACTATGATAAACTACTCGAAGAAGGCGATGAAACATTTCCATTTGTAACAGATCTAGATGAGAAAGCACCTGCGGGCATGTGCTATACTTCCGCAACGACAGGAAAACCAAAAGGTGTCGTGTATACGCATCGTAGTATTGCACTTCACAGTTACACGCTTGGACTTGTGGACGGCGGTAGTATATCAGAAGGAGATACATGTATGCCGGTCGTTCCAATGTTTCATGTGAATGCGTGGGGACTTCCGTTTGCAGGTACATGGTTCGGTACAAAGCTTGTCTTACCAGGCCCGCACTTTACTCCGAAAATTTTAGCGCAGTTAATTGAACGGGAGAAAGTAACGATTACTGCTGGCGTGCCGACAATTTGGATTGGTTTATTACAAGAGATTGAAAAATATCCATATGATATTAGTAGTGTTCGCAGCATATGGTCAGGCGGATCGGCAGCGCCAAAAGGTATGATTCGCACATATGAAGAAAAATATAATATTTCTTTCAGACAAATCTACGGAATGACAGAAACGAGTCCAGCAGTTTTGATAAACCGTCCGAAGTCGTATCAACACGATTTACCGAAAGAAGAGTATTATGAGTTACGCTCCCGCCAAGGTTGTTTACTCCCAGGTCTTGAAATGAAAGTCATCGGTCAAGATGGTGAAGTAAAATGGGACGGTGAAAAAATGGGAGAACTTTGCCTCCGCGGACCATGGATTGCCGGCAGTTATTATAATGATGAACGCACTGAAGAATCGATGAAAGATGGCTGGTTGCACACAGGCGATATCGTAACAGTAGACCCAGAAGGTTTTGTTAAAATTGCCGATCGCACAAAAGATTTAATTAAAAGCGGCGGGGAATGGATTTCTTCTGTTGATTTAGAAAACGCTTTAATGACACATGAAAAAGTATTAGAGGCATCTGTCGTTGCTGTTCCGCATGAAAAATGGCAAGAGCGTCCGGTTGCCTGTGTCGTTTTAAAAGAAGGAGAAGTGGTCAGCCAAGAAGAGCTATACGAGCTATTAGAAAATCAATTTCCAAAATGGTGGATGCCAGATGATATTTTATTTGTGGAGGAAATTCCAAAAACATCCGTCGGGAAGTTTTTGAAGCGAGCACTTCGTGATCAGTTGAAGAGTTATATGGTGAAGTAGAAATAATAGAGAGGGCTATCCCTATAGGGGATAGCCTATTTTTATCGTAGGAATAGATTGTATAATTATGAAATAAATTCCTATATAACATTTGATATAATGGAATAAAAAACCAACATAGGGGTGAGAGGATGGCGTTATTAGAGCTAAACCAATTAGCAAAGACAAATGTGTTGCCATCTATTCAGTTAGAAATTGAAAAAGGGCAGTGTGTTGTATTGCAATGCAATAATCATATCGGCAAAACATTGCACCGGATTATCATGGGAGTGGAAGAGGCATCGACTGGGACTGTGTTATTTGATGGGCAGCCGCTTGGGAAACATTCTTTTTCGCGGATTGGTTTTTGTTTTTTAGCAGATGAAGCATACGAACGATTAACGGTAAAAGATTACTTTATTTTCTTGCGAGGGTTATATGGTAATGGATTATCAGTAGATGAAGTCGTTCAGCTTATTGGCCTTTTGGATAAGAAAGAAGTAAAGATAAGGGAGTTAACCTTTTCTGAAAAACGTCGTCTTCATATTGGCAGGAGTATTCTGCATAATCCGGAGCTTGTTATTTTGGAAGAGCCGGAACAAAACGTAGATATTGAAAGTACAATTATTATTCGGAATGTTATTACAAAGGTAAGAGAGCAAGGGAAAGCCATTTTTATAACTTCTGCATTTCTTTCAGATGCCTTATCTTTAACGGAAGATGTGTACGTGCTGCACCAAGATGGTGTGAAAAAAGTTGAAATTGAGCAAGAAGGAAGGATAGAAGCAGAAGAGGAAAAGGTTATCGAAATGATTCCGCAAATGAAACTAGAGCGCATCCCCGCTAAGGTAAACGATAAAATCATTTTACTGGACCCGATGGAAATTCAATTTATTGAAACGCAAAATGGCACAACGCATATTCATGTGCGTGATGGTGATTTTATTTGCGTGCTTACATTAAGTGAATTAGAAGAACGCCTAAAAGGATTCGGATTCTTCCGTTGTCACCGCTCTTACCTCGTAAACTTACAACGTGTACGCGAAGTTATTACGTGGACACGAAACAGTTACAGTTTAATCCTTGATGATGAACGAAAAACCTCTATTCCGCTTTCAAAAGGAAGAATGGATGAATTGAAGGGTGTAATCGGATTGTAAATGTTATGTGTCGTTCAACCCTATATTTGCTCCAATCATCCGTA
The DNA here is from genome assembly GCF_052038115.1 of Bacillus sp. GB_SG_008. Lineage (NCBI taxonomy): Bacteria > Bacillati > Bacillota > Bacilli > Caryophanales > Bacillaceae > Bacillus > Bacillus sp. GB_SG_008. The sequence continues at coordinate 184,181 of NZ_JBPZSK010000002.1, forward strand.
TGCTGTTTCGGCGGACTGAAACTATGCTCCATTCACCGGTAAAAATACTCCTTTTACCGGTATTTTACTGCGCATTCCTTTTATTTTTCATATGATGAAGTCAATAAGAAAACGAAAAGCGGAAGCAGCTCGCTTAGAATGGAGGACATAGGGCTCCTGACGCAGAGCAAAGGGGATGACGAAATGACGTTGGCAATTGAAATGAAAGATGTAATGAAAACCTTCGATAGTAAAACAGCGCTTCGCAATGTAAATATTGAAGTGAAGGAAGGAGAAATCTTCGGGTTTCTCGGACCGAGCGGGTCGGGGAAAACAACAACTGTAAAAATTTTAACTGCGCAGTTGCTTCATAGTGTAGGAAAGGTGAGAGTACTAAGTCAAGATATTACAGGACCAGGCAGCATTGATTATAAACGAATTGGTATTTTAACAGATAATAGCGGTTTATATGAAAGACTTAGTATTTATGATAATTTGCTATTATTTTGCGACTTATACGATTGTAAAAAAGAACGAATTGATGAAGTGTTAGCACAAGTGAACTTATTAGACGATAAAACAACACAGGTGAAAAAGCTCTCAAAAGGAATGAAGCAGCGTGTGACGTTAGCGAGAGCCATTCTGCATAAACCGGACATTCTGTTCTTAGATGAACCAACATCAGCGCTTGATCCAGCCAATGTACAAAATATTCATAATATCTTAAGGGATTTAAATAAAGAAGGAACGACAATCTTCTTAACGACTCACAATATGGATGAAGCAGAAACACTTTGCGACCGCATCGCGTTCTTATGCGGCGGAGAAATTGTGGCGCTGGACACACCGGGAAATTTAAGGCTTCGATATGCAAAAGATAAAATTGAAGTTGTGCTAAAAGACAGACGGAAAGAAACGGTACAAAAAGATGAACTCGGGGCGAAACAAATTTCGGAGTGGATGAAAAATGGTGAACTCCTATCGATTCATTCTTATGAGCCAACGTTAGGTGATATTTTCATTGAGGTAACTGGGAGGGGATTATAATGACGTTTTCAATGAAGAGATTTTCGGCAATTGTTCGGAAGGAAATGTATGATGCAGGGAAAAATTCACAAATTTTAATTATGGCTTTGTTGCCAGTTCTACTCGCTTTCTTTTATAGCAATATTGATTCACAGAAAGAATTTTTTGCTGGCTTTACGGTTGCGATGACGCTCACAATGGTAGGAAGTTTCGTGCAAGCGATTATGATTGCTGAAGAAAAAGAAAAACATACATTACGTGTCTTAATGTTATCTCCGGCAAATCCGATAGAAGTTATTTTAGGAAAAAGTGTGCTAACGATCTTCTTTGTCATTGCAGCAAGTTTTGCTAGCTTAGTGATTTTAGGAACTTTAAAAGGGAACATCGGAATGCTAATTGTCATTCTCCTTGTGGGCACATTACTTTGTATTATATTAGGTACAATTGTTGGGCTATTGTCACAAAACATGGCACAGACATCTATTGTAGGGATGCCAATTTTCTTATTGTTTACATTGGGACCAATGCTGCAAGAGTTTGTGAAAAATGAAGTTGTAAAAAAAGCAGTAGGTTTTCTTCCAACAACCCATATTATAGAAGGTATGGGAAAAGTAATGCAGGGAAAAGGTTTCTCTGCCATTCAAGAGCATATTTTCAATAATGCAATTTGGGCTGCATTTCTGATTGTGATTTGTTTCTTTGTCTATAAAAAGAAACAATTAGACTAAAAAACTGAGCCATAACGCTCAGTTTTTTTCTTTTTTTATCATTTCCTCGGAAATCTTGTAATTCCTATGCATATTTTTACAAATTTTGTCGAAAAGTAATTAGTTGTTGATTGTATAGGATGAATGAATCTTGTTCAAAATGATTGCTGAGGTGATGATAGAATGAGAGAGAGGGAAAACAAGAAGTCTTCTCGAAAAGTAGTGCATTTATTCCAAAAGCGTTGGGTATTCCCGACACTATACATTGTGTGTGCAGCGGTGATTTTAACAGTTGCATTATGGTATCAGGCAGCGAATACGAAAAAGACGCCTGAGAAAAATGAAGCAACACCGCAAAGCGTAAGTGAAATTCCTACAATGCCAGTTACAAAATTTTCAGAAGTCGTGAAGATGCCAACTGCAAATGCAGCAGACGTTGTTGTAAAGAAGAAGTTTTACGAAGATAAAGCAGCAGCCGAGGAGCAAGAACAAGCACTTGTCTTTTATAACAACACATACTCTGCGAATACAGGAATTGATATCGCAGCAAAAAATGGTAAAGAGTTTGATGTCACAGCGGCATTAAGCGGTACGGTTACAAAAGCAGAAAAAGATCCACTTCTTGGCTATGTTGTAACAGTTGACAACGGCAATGGCGTTACAACGTTTTATCAAAGCTTAGGCAGTGCAAAAGTGGAAAAAGGTGCGAAAATCAACCAAGGTGAAATGTTAGGAAAAGCAGGACTAAGTGAAATGAACAAAGAAGCAGGCTATCACGTTCATTTCGAAGTTCGTAAAGATAACGTTGCAGTAAACCCAGAGCTTTACTTCGACAAGTCTGTTGCAGATATTAAAGTTGAAAAGCAAGAAAAGCAAGAAAAGCAAAAAGAGGAAAAATCAACAAACGGCGCAACTGACGAGAAACAAAAAGAAGAAAAATCAACAAACAGCCCAGCTGACGATAAGCAAAAAGAAGAAAAATCAACAAACAGCCCAGCTGACGACAAGCAAAAAGAAGAGAAATCAACAAGTGGCACAAATGATGAGAAGCAAAAAGAAGAAAAATCAACAAACAGCCCAGCTGATGAAAAGAAAAAAGAAGAGAAGTCTACAAATGGCTCAGCAGGTCAAGATGATAGCTCTTCTGCTGAACAAACAGAGTAATATACGAAACCATCAGCCCTCTATACGAGGATTGATGGTTTTATTTTTATATAAAAATAATTAATATTTCTAAAAAAACCTGTAATAGCAAGGAAATTGGACAGAATTCTCGAATATATATTACTAAAAGGAGGGGATTACTTTACTATGTCATTGCTATTCGTTTTGTTGATTGCACTTATTTTATTGTTTGTTTTATCTTCATTATATTATTTGATTACAAGCAAAAGGGAAGTCCCCCGTCAAAGCCTTTGGGAAGAAAAAATAGATCAAGAAGAATGACGCTCTTAAATAAGGAGTGTTTTTCTTTTTGTAATGTTAATGCAATTTTTTTAGAAGAGTGTGTCGCAAAACTATAATAAAAATCTAATATTATGCATAAGAAGCATCGCCTGGACATACAAAGGTAAAGTTTATAGCCTGTATACCATGAGAATGGCGTAGATTTTCCCTTTACGGCTTGTGAATCATACAAACTGCTTCGTAATGCAGTACTGTCAATGACGGCGACCAGCGTATGACGAAGCCCCATTCGTTGTAAGGTTTTCAAGCTGATTGACTCGTATCCTTCTTCCCGAAACCATGCGGCAACACGGGCAAATGTAGCGAGATGCGGAAGTGTATGGAAGCCGCACAAATGAGAAAAGTATGGAAATTCCTGTAGAAACGTCCTAAGTTTTCGCAAGAAATCCAAGCGAAACCACGTTTTCAAAAAGAGACTTTTGAGAAACGATTTCCGACAAGGTGGAGGACGTCCCGTTTTGCCGCTAGGAACTTCCAAAACCTGCATTCCATCAATATAATGAAAAAATGCTTGTAGTGCATGTGTAGATGAATGAGAATCTGTAATATGGGAAACCATAATGATAGTCCGTTTTCCTTTCTATGGTTGGGTCGAGTCTATCATAGGGTGTAAGGAAGCGGGCTTTTTTATGCGAATTTTTTGTATGAAGATACGTTTTGCGACACGCTCTAAGAAGAAAAATCAAAGGGCATCTATTGGAATTTCTAATTTTTACAAGTATAATACTAATTGTGTTTTTTACATAAAGAAGCAATGTTGAGATGCAGTATGGTATAGAAAGTACTGTGTTCTTTTGTTGTGTTTGAGGGGGAGTTTTTTGGTGAAAGCTAGAGAGGGTAAGGGGTCAAAGAAACTATTTATTTTCATCATAGCGGTGGTAATTGGGTTAATTGGTGTAAGTGGATTTGTGGTTTACGACAAAGTTAGTCAAGCGGAGAAAGTGCCCGTTTTAATGTACCATCATTTACTTAAGGAACAAGAAAAAAATGAAAATCCTAAATTCAAAAATATGGATTCGATTTTATCAGTAGAGCAATTTGAAAAACAGATGAAATATTTGGCGGATAATGGATATAATACTTTAACGTTAGAGGAGTTTGAGGGATTTGTAAAAGGTGAGAAAAAATTACCTAAGAAAAGTGTTTTAATTATCTTTGACGATGGTTGGAAATCAAATTATGTGTATGCATATCCGATTTTAAAAAAATATAAAATGCATGCTGCGTCCTTCCCAATTACATCTAAATTAAAAGATGATCAAGAAAAATTTGATCCTAAACAATTACAATTCCTTAGTAAATCTGATATCGAGAAAATGAAGGATACTTTTGAATTTGGAAGTCATTCATATAATCTTCATAATACACTTAGTAATGGTAAAGTTGATTTTGTAACGAAACCTATTGCTGATGTGAAGAAAGATATTGAATTAAGTAATAAAATTTTAAATACCAAATATTTCTGTTATCCATTTGGAGCGTACAATGAGAATTCAATTAAGGTACTAAAGGAATTAGATTTTCATTTAGCTTTCACTACAAATGCTGGGTATGCTACGCCAAATAGTAAACCGTTAGAAGTTAATAGTTTTGTGATGAAACCACAAATGAATATGCATACATTTTCTGAAATAGTTTCTGGTAAGTATGAAGCTGTGAAAAAATAATATAGTATTAATTAAATAATGGTTGTAAAAAAGAGTATGTAGGGATAATATTTAAAAATTATCTTTACACACTTTTTTTTTACAATTTCTCACCAAAAAAGCATAAATTTTCTTAATTTAGTCCGCAAAAATACAGAACTTGTAGCATATTAATACAATGCGGGCAATAGAATGGTATAAACCAAAGCAAAGAGAGTGTTTGAGGTGAGAAATCGTGGATCATTTTATTATAAATCCCAGGAAGTATAACGCTTACAAACAGCATTCGAACGTACAGCCTAGTCATATGCAGCGAGTCTCATTTCACCCTTCTCACATCCAATTTAGGGAGGCGAGTGGTGTGCACGATTACATCAAAGAGAGAACAATCAAGATTGGCAAGTATATCGTGGAGACAAGAAAAACAGTTCGTGTGATTGCAAAGGAATTTGGTGTATCAAAAAGTACTGTGCATAAAGATTTAACAGAACGCTTACCAGAAATTAATCCAGAGCTCGCGAATGAAGTGAAGGAAATTCTTGATTATCATAAGTCAATTCGTCACCTCCGCGGCGGCGAAGCAACGAAACAAAAGTACCAAAAAGAGGATACAGAAAAAATCGTGCGTCAATAATCTGACAATCAGCAAACATTCCTAATGAAAGGTAAAAAAATTCGGTAGAATCTATTTCTTCAATATTACGTTTCTACAAAGAATATGCTAAAATTAGAAATTAGGTGTAAAGTATTCGGGTTAAGCCTGATTTATATATTGAGGAGGAAAACACAGGAATGTTTGCGAGAGATATCGGAATTGACCTTGGCACGGCCAACGTATTGATTCATGTAAAAGGTAAAGGGATTGTATTAAATGAACCGTCTGTTGTGGCGATTGACCGCAATACGGGAAAAGTATTAGCGGTAGGTGAAGAAGCAAGACGCATGGTAGGGCGTACACCTGGAAACATTGTAGCGATTCGTCCGCTAAAAGATGGTGTAATTGCTGATTTCGAAATTACAGAAGCGATGTTAAAACATTTCATCAACAAACTAGACGTAAAAGGCTTCTTATCAAAACCTCGCATTTTAATTTGCTGTCCAACAAACATCACATCTGTAGAACAAAAAGCTATTCGTGAAGCTGCTGAGAGATCTGGCGGTAAGAAAGTATACTTAGAAGAAGAACCAAAAGTAGCTGCTGTTGGTGCTGGTATGGAAATCTTCCAACCAAGCGGAAATATGGTTGTAGATATTGGCGGAGGTACAACGGATATTGCAGTACTTTCAATGGGCGATATCGTTACCTCCTCTTCCATTAAAATGGCGGGCGATAAGTTTGATATGGAGATCTTAAACTATATTAAACGTAAGTATAAGCTATTAATCGGGGAACGTACAGCAGAAGATATTAAAATTAAAGCAGGTACAGTATTCCCAGGTGCACGCAGTGAAGAACTTGAAATTCGCGGCCGTGACATGGTAACAGGTCTGCCTCGCACAATTTCAGTATGCTCTGAAGAAATCACAGAGGCATTGAAAGAAAACGCAGCTGTTATTGTACAAGCTGCAAAAGGTGTATTAGAACGTACACCGCCTGAATTATCTGCTGATATTATCGACCGCGGCGTTATTTTAACGGGCGGCGGAGCGCTACTGCACGGCATTGACATGCTTCTTGCAGAAGAATTAAAAGTACCTGTATTGATCGCGGAAAATCCAATGCACTGTGTAGCAGTTGGAACAGGTATCATGCTTGAGAACATCGACAAATTACCACGCCGCGCTTTACTATAAGTAAGAAAGAACGTTAGGTATATTGCCTAATGTTCTTTTTTATATTTATTTTTAAAAATATATAGTTTTTGCGAAAAATGTAGAAATATAAAGGAAAACAGAGAAAAATAAACCTTTACTTATATATTTTAGCAAATTTGCCATTTTTCATATTAGAAATGGTTATACTATAATGAATCCGAATACGACACATAAGGCAATATGCCTCCTCGCATATTGCCTTCCCCTAACTTGGGCATGCACTCTCTTCTACCTCCGTGTCAACTGTATTTATTTCTGTTATACCAAAGTTTGTAGGAAAGAAAGAGTGTATGCATTTTTTTGAAGCGATACGAAGCAGGAAAGACTGCTTCGTTTTTTTCATAATGACAAATAATAAATAAAGTGGGATAATAATATATAACCAAGTACTAAGACTAATTTCTAAAAAAGGAGCGATATACATATGTTGAACATAGAGCAAATTAAAGAAATTATCCCGCATCGTTATCCATTCCTACTTGTTGATCAAGTTCTTGAAGTAGAAGAAGGAAAACGTGCGGTTGGTATTAAAAACGTATCGGCAAATGAAGAATACTTTAACGGCCATTTCCCTGACTACGCGGTAATGCCTGGAGTATTAATCGTTGAGGCACTTGCACAAGTCGGAGCAATTGCTGTTTTAAAGAAAGAAGAAAACCGCGGCCGCCTTGCTTTCTTTGCAGGTATTGACAACTGCCGTTTCAAAAGACAAGTACGTCCGGGCGATCAGCTTCGTTTAGAAGTAGAAATGACGCGTGTACGCGGTCCGATTGGTAAAGGAAAAGCAGTTGCAACAGTAAATGGTGAAGTTGCTTGTGAAGCAGAAATTACATTTGCGCTTGGAGATAAGAAGGAATAATTTTAAAAAGAACACTCGGGCAGAGTGTTCTTTTTTTATGAAGAAATTTCACTATATGTATATTTTTGAGTAAGAATAGTTTGTGTAATAAAACCTGCTGCGCATAACATCTTAATCCGCTTTCTTAACAACACGCATAATAGACTGAAAATATAGAATAAACATATTGTTAAACAAATGTATTTTATGTATTATTTGTATATCTTATTAATCACAAAGAACAATATCTTTATATAAGAAGAAATATAAGTTTATTTTGTTGGAAATCAGTGATCACACAACGCTTCTGGTAAATTGCTAGGAGCTGTTTTAAATGACAAAAAGCGACAAACGGACTAATAGGGATGCTATTAATAGAGAAAACCTATGATAGAAAAATCCTAGGCTTTCTCTATCTATTCAATGTTTCACGAGTAATAGTTTTTTATCCCGCATTAACGGGCTGTAATACTCCTACCTCAAAACTTAAGAGAATACAAAGAAGTTTAAGTGGGAGATAAACAGCCCGTAAAAGCCCGATTGGTTCAACTAACAATCAGTGGGGGATGAAGAAAACCCCCACTGATTGAAGCTTCACTTTATGGAAAAGCGATTTTGTGGAAATTTCATGGCGAATGTTGTAAAACTTAATAATTTTATGTAAGATTATATGCGTTGGTCTTATTACAATGACATAAAAAATTTACATATCTATATTAAGATGATACAAAAAATTAACATTTCTATATCGAAATGACATAAAAAATTAACATTCCTATATTAAAATGTTATATTATCATGTTGCAATTTGTTTTTTATGTAAAAAACTGAAAGCTGGAGGAAGTTATGGAGGAAACAATTAGTTTAAAAGAGTTATTTCACATTTTACGAAAACGCCTAGCAATGATCCTTTCAATTACATTTGGCGCCGCTATTATTAGTGCAGTGGTAAGTTTTTTCTTTATAACGCCAATCTATCAAACTTCTACGCAAATTCTTGTGAATCAAAAGAAACAAGAAGGAGCAACATTTCAAAATGGTGAAATTCAAACCAATATTCAATTAGCAAATACATATAAAGAAATTATTAAAAGCCCAGTTGTTTTAGATCAAGTAAAAGAAAAACTAAATTTAGACATGACAACACAAGCTTTAACACAGAAGATTGATGTTGTGAATGAGAAAGATTCTCAAGTTATCTCGGTAACTGTCAAAGATAATGATCCAAAGTTAGCACGTGATATTGCAAACACAACAGCAGAAGTGTTTAAAGGTGAAGTTGCGAAGATTATGAACGTAGATAACGTAACCGTTCTTTCGAAAGCGGAAGTAGCAGAACATCAATCACCAATTAAACCGCGTCCGACGCAAAATATTGCAATTGCATTTGTTGTTGGATTAATGGCTTCTATCGGTCTTGCATTCTTACTAGAATACTTAGACAACACAGTGAAAAAAGAAGAAGATATCGAAGCGTTACTTGGTTTACCTGTATTAGGGGTTGTAGCGCGGATGGATGAAGAAGAAAAAGGATCTAGAAAACATGCAGCATCAGCAAAGAGAGTAGGGGGACATACCATTGGCTCTTAAAGGTTTATTCCGGAAAAATAACAATCATCGTCAACGTCGTCAATTAATCGCATATAATCAGCCGAAGTCTTCGGTAGCAGAACAATTTCGTAACATTCGCACAAATATTGAATTTGCGGCGATAGATACGAATATTCATTCTTTAATGGTAACATCTCCAAACCCAAGCGAAGGAAAAACAACAATAATAGGGAACCTCGCTGTTGTATTTGCCCAGCAAGGAAAGAGAGTACTACTTGTCGATACAGACTTACGGAAACCAGCTCTGCACCAAATGTTCCAAGTCGATAATATTTTTGGTTTAACAAACATTTTGACACATAGTGAAAGATTTGAAAAATGTGTGCAAACAACGAATGTTGAAAATCTATATTTTCTTCCGTGCGGACCGATTCCGCCAAACCCAGCAGAGCTGCTTGGTTCTAAGGCTATGAAAGGATTTCTCGGACAAGCTTACAGCATGTATGATTTAGTCATCTTTGACTTACCACCGATTTTGCCAGTATCAGATGCACAAATTATGGCAAATCAATGTGACGCATCTCTGCTTGTTGTACGCAGCGCGCACACGGAAAAAGAAGCAGCATTAAAAGCAAAAAGGTTACTAGAAGCAGCAAAAGGTAAATTATTAGGTGTTGTTCTGAACGACCGTGAACGTGAGCAAAGCTTATATTACTATTACGGCACAAATTAAAGAGAAGAGGTGTGTGGAATACGCACACCTGGCTCTCTCTTATTAAACGTATATGTATGAAAGGATGGAAAACGTGATTGACCTGCATTGTCATATTTTACCCGGTGTTGATGACGGGGCACAAACAATAACAGATAGCATCGCAATGGCTAAAGCAGCAGTAGCAGAAGGAATACATACAATTGTAGCAACTCCCCATCATCAGAATGGAAAATATGTCAATGAGCGCACGCATATTCTTCATCAGGTAAAACAATTAAATGGTTTATTAAACGAAAATGATATAAATTTGACGGTTTTACCAGGTCAAGAAGTTCGATTATACGGCGACTTACTAACAGACTATGAAGCGAACAAAATCGTTACATTAAACGAAACAAGCACATACATACTCATTGAATTCTCGTCTAATCATGTACCGCGCTATGCAGAACAAATGCTGTACGAATTACGAGTAAAGGGATTAATCCCAATTATCGTTCACCCAGAGCGCAATGCAGAGTTAATCGAGCACCCTGATAAGCTATACAACTTTGTTAGCAAAGGAGCACTTACTCAAGTAACAGCAGGAAGTTTACTTGGCAATTTCGGTAAAAAAATTAAAAAATTCTCACTGCAACTCATCGAACATAACTTAACACATATGATCGCATCTGATGCGCATAACACAACAACACGCGGATTTCACTTACAAGCTGGTTATGATGTCATTGAAAAAGAATTTGGTACTAGCATACTTATGGATTTTAAAGAAAATCCATATCTATTAATAAACGGAAAAAGTGTTTATAAAGAAGATCCAGAACAAATTCGCCGTAAGAAAATATTCGGTATCTTTTAATATGTATATGGTAATGTCTCCTAACCGTTATCAATGGAGGCACTCGGCCTTGCTGTGGGTAGAAATTTCATTTCAACCTACCTTAGACGCGTGTCGTCAGGAGCAGGGCGTGAGGATGGGTTAGATGCCCAGAATTATTTTAAAAACTCTAGCTATAGAGTTGTGCTTAAGGACGCTATAGCTAGGGTTTTTATTATTTGATTATATTTATAAATATACATACAAATAAAATACGTTTAGGGGGCTGACAATGAAACAAGTAAAAAAAGCAATTATTCCAGCAGCTGGACTTGGAACAAGATTTTTACCAGCAACGAAAGCAATGCCAAAGGAAATGTTACCAATTGTCGACAAACCGACAATTCAGTACATCGTAGAAGAAGCAATCGAATCAGGGATTGAAGACATTATTATCGTAACAGGAAAAGGAAAACGTGCAATTGAAGATCACTTCGATCATTCCTTTGAATTGGAACAAAACTTATTAGAAAAAGGGAAGTATGACATGCTTGAAAAAGTACAAGCATCTTCCAAAATTAACATTCACTACATAAGACAAAAAGAACCACAAGGATTAGGTCACGCAGTATGGTGTGCGCGTAAATTTATTGGAAACGAACCATTTGCTGTATTACTTGGAGATGACATTGTCCAAGCAGAAACACCATGCTTACGTCAATTAATGAATGAATATGAAGCAACAAAAGCTTCTGTCATTGGGGTGCAAACAGTACCAGACAATGAAACACATCGCTATGGTATTATCGATCCAATTGAACAAAATGGCCGCCGTTATCAAGTGAGTCAATTTGTAGAAAAACCAGCACAAGGAACAGCACCATCGAACTTAGCGATTATGGGCCGTTACGTCTTAACACCAGAAATCTTCATGTTCCTAGAAAATCAGCAAACAGGTGCGGGCGGAGAAATTCAGTTAACAGATGCAATTCAACGTTTAAATGAAATTCAACGAGTGTTTGCGTATGACTTCGAAGGAACACGTTATGACGTTGGGGAGAAGTTTGGATTTATTAAGACGACGATTGAGATGGCACTTCAGCATGATGAACTGAAAGAAGAATTGATGAAGTATATGAATGAACTTGTACAAAAACAAAATGTACATATATAAAAGTGAGGTGGGAGAACGTTGAACTTGGTAAAAGTATCAAGTGAAGATGTAGGTAAAGAACATAATAGAGAGCCTATTTTGGAAGATGTGAATGGTCGTAAAGGGTATTTAGCAGCAAAACGTTGCATCGATTTTATCGGGGCTTTATGTGGTCTTATTTTATTATCTCCTGTCTTTTTAATTGTAGCCTTACTTATTAAATATGAAGATTCAAAAGGCCCTGTATTTTTCAAGCAAATTCGTGTTGGCAAAGATGGAAAAGAATTTTATATGTACAAGTTTCGCTCTATGGTTACGGATGCGGAAGAGCGATTAAATGATTTATTACAACATAATGAAGTATCAGGTGCAATGTTTAAAATGAAAGAAGATCCTCGTGTTACGAAGATTGGAAGATTTATTCGTAAAACGAGCATTGATGAACTGCCACAGTTATTGAATGTGTTAAAAGGTGAGATGAGCCTTGTTGGGCCGAGGCCACCGCTGCTGAGAGAAGTGAAAGAATATACGGAGTATGATAAGCAAAGATTAATGGTTACACCTGGATGCACTGGTTTATGGCAAGTCACAGGAAGAAATGATGTTGGTTTTAACGAAATGGTTCAATTAGACTTAGAATATATACAAAAAAGAAGTTTTGTTTTTGATATGAAAATAATCTTAAAAACTATTAAAGTGATGTTCGGCTCAAACAATGCATATTAATAGATAATAGTAGATGAAGACTCAAAATTTTATATAGTATAGTAGGTTATCGTGGTTTGGTATGGACAGTTAATTTAAGGAGGAATTAAACAGTCGAGAGGCTATAAAACTTGTCCTTATAAACATGTTCAACCTTTTGATATATATAATTAATCATTGGTAATAAATTAAAAACTTTTACAGATAGTTACTATGGTGTTGTTAAGAAAAGGAGCATACTAATAATTATGGAAACAATCTCAATATTAATTCCCACTTATAACGCAGAAAAGTATATAAATGATTTATTTAAAGGGTTATATAATCAAGTAGTGGGAAAAAATCAAAGTATAGAAATAATAGTGATTGATTCATCATCTACTGATAATACGGTTGCTATAATTAATGAAATGTATCCTCGTGTAAGAGTCGAAACTATTTCTAATAATAGTTTTGACCATGGTGGTACGAGGAATTATTTAGCTTCGTTAGCTAAGGGGAATTATCTATTATTTATGACACAAGATGCCATTCCATATGATGAGTATTTAGTTCAGAATCTATTGCGCCCATTAGAAGAGAAAGAAATAATGATAAGTTATGCAAGACAGGTACCAAAAGCTGATGCAAAGCCTTTAGAAGTATTTGCACGCAATTTTAATTATCCTGAACATCAAATAATAAAGAGTAAAGCCAGCTTAAAGGAATTAGGGATAAAAACATTTTTTAATTCGAATGTATGTAGCATGTATAAACGAGAAGTTTTTGAGCGCCATAATGGCTTTCCTGAAAAGATTATATTGAATGAAGATATGATACTATCATCCAAATTAATATTAGCTGATTTTAGCGTTTCATATACAGCTGATGCAAAAGTTTATCATTCTCATAATTATAATCTGAAACAACAATTTAAACGTTATTTTGATATTGGTATGGCTTTCAATCAAACAAGCTATTTACTTGAATATGCTTCTAATGAAAAAGAAGGGAAGAAGATGATATTTCAGCAAATGAAATATTTAGTTTGCAATAGGGAGTTTTTAACTTTACCAATAGCTATTCTTGAGAATTTTTGTAAATATGTAGGCTATTTTTTAGGTAAAAAGCATATGTACTTCCCATACAAGGTAAAAAAAAGATTTTCAGCATATATGAAATAGATAGTTGAAAATAAGAAATGTAGTAATAAGATCAATAGTCTTAAAATAAAGGCGTTTTAGTTGTAAAAGTTTCTATTAAAAATAATCACTGTTACCCATGGAGCTGAAAATGCGAAATTCAATAAATATTCCGACGGATAATTTAGAAAAAACAATCAGTGTGAATTCTATATATAACTTTTTTTATATCCTACTTATGTATTTAATATGTATATTACCTACTACTAAAATATATTTTAAATTAATTATAGGCATATTATTAATTTTAAGTATCTTTGTTGTAAAAAAAATAAATGTATATACTTTTTTGTTGATACTTTTCTTGGCAACTGTATTACTTTTTACCTTTGCTCAAGGCTTACAAAATGGTTTTAATACTTATAGCAAGGAAGAATTTTTTAGTTATTTAGGCGCAATTATGGTTGCCTGGATAGGGTTCAACACTAAATTGAAAAAAGAAGTATTATTAAAACATTTATATAATGCAATTGGTTTATATTTAGTTATTAAAATATTTTTGTGTATATTGGTTATGGTTGGTTTTATAGATATATTCCAATTTATAGACTTAGTTAAGGCGGTATTTGATTATAAAATTGTTACTTATTTAATTAATGATCAGCTAAATTTATATAGGTTATACCTAATAAATGATTTAATGTTACTCGTAGTGCCTTATTTATATTTTTGGTTGAAACATAATAATAAGGTTAGCAAATTAGATTCGATAATATTAGTTTTATCATGTATAGGAATATTATTAAGCTATTCTAGAGCTTTAATAGCTTCTTATTTTATTTTATTGCTTTTTAGTAGTTTTTTAGTTTCTTCAACCAAAAAGATAAAGGTGATTTTTTCTTTATGTATATTTTTAGTTAGTATCATCCTTGTTTGTAACTATCTAAATTTAACGGATAGTTTCGTTGATAGATTTAGTAGTAATTCTGTTGCGAATGATTTTTCAGATGAATATAGGGGTATTCAAAAAAGGGCTTTAATACAAGAAATTAATCAACATGCAGTCAATGGAATTGGATTAGGAGGTTATTCTATAGAATTTCCGGGGATAGAAAATGTTCCGTATTCTTATGAAAACCAATGGTATGCAGCATTTATGAAATTTGGGTTAATAAAGTTTATCTTATTTTTCGGAAGTATTATCCTTTCGTTGTTTATTTTATTAAGAAAAAATAAGGTAGCTTTGATGCATCTAGTTGTCTTATTTATGCTTCCTTTTACTAATCCGTATTTAACATCTATACAATTTAGTGTAATACTAATGATTTTGGTGATAAGTACCATATCTAAATATGAAAATTAGTTTTTTGTAACCTGGTTACCATATTAAAAGACATATTTTCCTCATCAATTTATTTACGTTAATAATATAAATTCTAGGGATTTATAAATGAAGGTACAGGAATAAAAAATTGAGAAAGGGGGACATTTGAAATGCAAAACGAGCTATCATTCATATTTGTTATTTATAATGATTCACAGCTTTTAAAGTATTCTTTTCCTTCAATTGTGGAACAAAACATAGAAAAAAAAGAAATAATTATAGTAGATAATAAGCCTTCTGATGGCTCTGCCAAAATAGTTAATGATTTATCCTCTAAGTTCAATGATGTGAAGGTAAGCTATTATCCACATCCAGAAAACTTAGGATACAGTGGAGGAGCAAATTATGGAATCAAAAAGGCTGAATATAAAAATGTAGCAATACTTAATGCTGATATTATTTTAACAAAAGATTATAGTAAAAAAATCTTAGATAACATTTATCAAGACACTAAGATAGCGGGAGGAACAGGGAAAATACTGAAATATGATTTCGAAAATGATATTTCAACAACCGTAATTGATACAACAGGAATTAGTTTAGCTCGCAATTTGAAAGCTTTTGACAGGGGACAAGGGGAAAAAGATTCAGGACAGTACGATAGTCATTTGGATATTTTCGGTATTTGTGGGGCGGTAGCGATTTTTAAGAAGGAAGTATTAGAACTTTCAAGTGTTAATGGAGAGTATTTTGATGAGGATTTCATTGCATATAAGGAAGATGTAGATTTAAGTTGGAGGATAAATAGATTTTCGTACAAGTTTGTTTATATACCTCATGCAACTGGTTACCATGGTCGGGCACTCGGAAAAATAAATGATGGTACTATTATAGGGACAATAAAAAAGAGGAAACGACAGCCTGCTTTTTTAAGAGAGCTTTCGTTGGCAAATCAAAGAAAAATGATTATAAAGAACATGAGCTACAGTTTTTTATTTGCAAATTTCTTTCATATTCTTGCTAGGTTTGTTATGGAGTTTACTTTTTCAATTATTTTTGAACCAGTAGTATACGTTAAGAGTTGGAAGAGAACTTTAAAGAATTTAAATAAAGTGCTGTGGAAGAGAAAGCAAATAAATTATAAGTTAAAAAATGAGACAGTGAGTTGAATTTTATATGACAGATATAATATTTTTACCGTGGAGAGATATTCATAACTACAGAAAAGAAGGCTTTCGAGTTCGAGAAGGAAATATTATAAAAAGTTTTTCTGAGAAAAAAAATATTAATAAAATATTGATTGTTAACAGAGCTAGAAATCTAAAATCAGTTATTAATAAGAGTAGCACTGGAATGGAAATAGCAGCAGAAATATGGCCAAATAAAGAATTAGTTAATACATTTTGGGGTAGTAAACTTTATAAAATTCAAGATAATATGTTTTCTTTAGAATTACCTAGATATTTTTTCAATAAAGGTGATAATAGTTTGGAAAAATATTCATTTTTTCAATACTATCTAATGCTAATCATTAAAAAAGCTGCAAAATTTTTAAATATAGATCTAAATTCAAAGAAAACTTGGGTATGGTCTTCAGATTTGTCTAGAGCATTTGTTTTTAAGGTATTAAGTCACACAAAGTTAAAGTGTAAAAAGATATTTGACACGATTGATAATTTGACTCAGCACAAAGCATATACAGAGAAACAAAGGAGGGAAAATGCAAAGAGATATCAAGTAATTGATGAGAGTGTGGACATTATATTTTCTGTATCCAAAGCTAATCTAGAAGTTTTATATAAAAATCAAAAGAATCAAAAGTATTGTGTTGAAAACGGCATTGATATAGAAAGATTTGATATTACTGAATGTTCATCGAGAAAAAACAATAAAAAACTTATTTGTGGATACATTGGAGTAATTGAAAGCCGAGTTAATTTCGACTTATTAATAAAATTGGCGAGAAGGACTCCTAAAATAGAATATCGATTAGTTGGTCCGGTTTTAAATAATGAGGATTTAGAAATAAAACAATTGTATAAACAAGAAAATGTGAAATTTATTGGCCCGGTTTCATTTGAGGAAGTCGCTACCATTGTAAATGACTTTGATATATGTATGATACCGCATGTCATTAATACTTTTACCTGTTCAATGAGCCCATTAAAATTTTACGAGTATCTTGCTGCTAACAAACCTATTATAATGACACAAGTTCCACCAGCAGAATCTGTGTATAATTTAAATGGAGTTTGTATTGCCAACACCATTGAGGAGTGGTTAGATGCTCTTGAAAAATTTAGTGTAAACAGAGAAACAGAACTAAAGAATGACGTAGAACGGCAACTTCTAATTCAAAATCATTCTTGGAATAAAATTGCTGATAAAATGATGGACCATATTTTAAATAATTAGCTAATCAAGAGGAATTTAAATGATACTAAAAAAAGATATTAAAAGGATAGTTGTTAATACTACTTTTTTAAGTGCTTTACAAATATTTAATTATGTTATGCCGTTCTTTTTGTTTCCATATCTTATGCATACATTGGGAACAAAAACATTTGGTGCTTGGATGTTAGTTCTTAGTGTTACTCAATACTTAAATATATTAATAGATTACGGATTTAATCTATCTGCCACTAGAAGAGTGGCTATTTTAAAAGACAATAATACTAAGGTAAAGCAACTTTTTACCAATGTAATGTTTGTTAAATTTTTATTTTTCACCATTATTTTATGTATAGCAGGTATATGTAACAATGTCATTAATAATTTGTTGCATATACCTAATTTATTGATGTTAGAAATGTTTCTATATTTATTTGGTTTAATTTTAACGCCTTTTTGGTTATTTCAAGGACTAGAACAATTAAAAATTCCTACTATATTGAATTTAATTGCTCGCATAGTTTCTATGGTTGCTACATTTTTCTTTGTTAAACATGCTAGTGATATTTTTCTACTTCCAATAATAAATGGAATTCCTTTGATTGTAACAGGAATAATTTCTTGGCTATTACTATATAAGCAAGCAATTAGCTTATCACTTCCTAGCTGGGATCTCATGAAATATGAAATTAAAGAAGGTGCTGATTTATTCGTATCTTCTATATCTGTAACATTATATACTACTTTAAATACGGTTTTTTTGGGGATTTTTTCTAGTCCACAATCTGTAGCATATTACTCTATTTGCGAAAAAATTATTCAAGCCATAAAGAGTGTTGTAACACCTTTATATCAGGCAACTTATCCCTATATGGTTAAAGCTCTGAATGAGGAAAAAGGTATTAGTTTAAAGAAGTTAAAAATATTGCTTTCTTTAAGTTTAATCATAGGAGTTTCAATTATTTTAGTACTTAATATCTTTAATGACTTGATTCTTAGTTATTTCTTTAATGGAGAATTTAATAGTAGGATAAAATATACATTGTTAATTATGAGCTGTATTCCATTAATCAGTTTTGTAAATAATGCGTTGTTTATACAGACTCTAGTACCCTTAGGTGAATCTAAATACTTAAGAAGAGTAACTCTCCTGGCAGGAATTGTTAATATTGTATTTGTATTTGTATTCACTAGTTCGTTGGAAGATATAGGAAGTTCATTGGGGTATATGCTTTCCGAATTTACGGTTTTAATTCTTGGGATTGTAAAAATATATTCAATGCTTACAAAAAAGCAAGAGAAAGGAGGATTAGCGAGTGGAATCTGAAATAAATATTACTGTTATTACAGTAACCTATGGAGATAGATGGGCTTATTTAGAGAAAAATTTATTAAGTTTAGAAAGTATTGATTTAATAAAGAACGTTATTGTTGTAAATAATGGAGTAAATTATGATCTTAATAAAAAGTTAAATAAATTTCGTAAATGTTTGTTAGTTGATTTAAATAGGAATAGTGGATCAGCAGTGGGCTTTAGTTATGGAGTTAAAAAGTTTATGGAAATAAAAGATACCTCTGGTTCGCATCAAAACTTAAGAGATTGGGTATTGTTTTTGGATGATGATAATTACATAAAAGAAGTTGATACAGAATCCTTAAAAAAACTCTTGTCTAATAGTTGTATAGAAAGACAAGCTTATTTTTGTAATAGAATCAGTAGAAGTAAGTATTACAGTAACTATCAACCAATTAAGTATAATGGATTTCTTAGTTTCAATTGTTTTAAGAGTGAGCCTGTTAGTAAAATAGATACTTTAGAATTATTGCCATATAGTGGACTGCTACTAACTAAGGAAATAATTCGTAGTATTGGATTCCCTAATGAAAAATTTTATTTGTATTGTGATGATTATGACTATTCTTTTCGCTTAGTACAAAATAATATTGTTACAAAAATGATAGATTGCTGTGTTATTGATGATGTAGAAGTTAGTTGGAATCAGGAAAATGAAAATTTTGCCGTAAGTGTGGTTACCGGAAGTCCTTTGAAAGTTTATTATAGTGTGAGAAATAGAATATATTTAGAAAAGAGTAATATGGTTTCTAATTATTTTATTTATCTTAGTAATGCGTTTTTATTTTTGTTGTATGTAATTTACAAAAATGTTAAATGTAGAACTAAAATCAAATCAGGAAGCATATATGCGCTAGTTTTGGGTATATTTGATGGATTGAGAGGTAAGTTAGGTACACATAAGAAATATATTTTAAAGTAATTTAAATACATGTTTTGTTTTAAAAAATAAGATAGATTTAGGAGGTTATTATAATGAAAGGTATTATTTTAGCGGGGGGAAGTGGAACGCGTCTTTATCCGCTGACACGTTCTATTTCAAAACAATTATTGCCTATATATGATAAACCTATGATATATTATCCACTTTCAGTTTTAATGCTTGCAGGTATTCGAGATATTCTTATTATTTCTACGCCAAGTGATACACCAAGGTTTGAACAATTATTGGGTAATGGTTCAGAGTTAGGCATCAATTTAAGTTATGCTGTACAGCCATCTCCTGATGGTCTAGCACAAGCATTTATTATTGGAGAAGAGTTTATTGGAAATGATTCTGTAGCTTTAATTTTGGGTGATAATATTTTCTATGGACATGGTTTTACTAGTCTTCTAGAGAAAGCGGCAGCTAGAGTTGAAGGAGCTACGGTATTTGGATATAACGTTAAAGATCCAGAGCGCTTCGGTGTAGTGGAGTTTGATGAAAGAGGAAAAGCTATTTCTATTGAAGAAAAACCAGAGTATCCTAAGTCTTCTTACGCTGTAACAGGTTTATATTTCTATGATAATAATGTAGTAGATATTGCAAAATCTATTAAACCTTCTGCACGTGGTGAATTAGAGATTACGTCTGTGAATGAAACTTATTTAAAACATGGAAAATTAAATGTAGAACTATTAGGACGTGGCTTTGCTTGGTTAGATACAGGGACACATGAATCTTTGCTTGAAGCTTCAACTTTTATTGAAACAGTAGAAAGAAGACAAAGCTTAAAAGTTGCTTGTTTAGAAGAAATTGCTTTTCGCAAGGGTTACATTACAAAACAACAGTTAATTGATTTGGCTAAACCTCTTAGCAAAAATGAGTACGGTCAATACTTATTACGGTTAGCTGAGAGATATTCATTAGAAGAAATGTTAGTGGGTGGTGCAGTATGAATCTAATTAAAACTAAATTTGAAGATGCTTTTTTAATAGTACCTAAAGTATTTGGGGATCATCGCGGTTTTTTTATGGAGAGTTATAATCAAGAATTATTTAAAAAGAATGGTATTGACGTTGTTTTTATTCAAGATAATCATTCTTTATCTCAGCAAGCAGGTACGCTGCGTGGTCTTCATTATCAACTCAGCCCAAAAGCACAAACAAAATTAGTACGTGTAACAAGGGGTGCTATTTATGATGTTATTGTAGATATTCGAAAAGGTTCTCCTACTTATGGACAGTGGCAGGGTTTTATTTTAACAGCAGAAAACAAACATCAATTGCTTGTTCCGAAAGGCTTTGCACATGGTTTTTGTACATTAGTAGAAAATACCGAGGTTCAGTATAAAGTAGATGAGCTTTATTCCCCAGAACATGATCAAGGAATTCTTTGGAATGATCCTAGCCTAGGGATTGACTGGCCAGTTAATGAACCAATTCTTTCTGGAAAAGATGAGAAACATCCAGTACTAGCAGAAGCGATAAATAATTTCGAATGGGAGAGAAAATAATGAATCTTTTAGTTACAGGTGGCGCAGGTTTTATTGGTAGTAATTTTGTTCGCTATATACTCGAAACATATCCCGAATATAAAATTGTAAACTATGATTTGCTAACTTATGCTGGAAATCTTGAGAATTTAAAAGATGTTGAAAGCAATTCGAATTACACATTTGTTAAAGGTGATATTAATAATCATGAATTAGTAGATTTTCTTGTTAAAACGTATAAAATTGATGTTATTGTTAATTTTGCTGCAGAATCTCATGTGGATCGAAGTATCACAGAGCCAGACGTATTTGTAAGAACGAATGTTTTAGGTACACAGACATTGTTAGATGTGGCTAAAAATAACAATATTAAGAAATATGTTCAAATTTCTACAGATGAAGTATATGGTTCGCTTGGTGAGGAAGGTTACTTTACTGAAGAAACTCCTTTAGCACCAAATAGCCCTTATTCTGCAAGTAAAACAGGGGGAGATTTACTTGTACGTGCATATTTTGAAACATATGGTATGAATGTGAATATTACTAGATGCTCAAATAACTATGGACCATATCATTTTCCAGAAAAATTAATTCCTCTAATGATAACAAATGCAGTAGAGGAAAAAGAGCTTCCTATCTATGGAGATGGCAAAAATATTCGTGACTGGTTGCATGTAAAAGATCATTGTTCAGCTATTGACTTAGTAATTCATAAAGGTGAACCGGGTGAAATATATAATATTGGTGGTCATAATGAACGTACAAATAATGAAATTGTACATTTAATTGTAAGTAAGTTAAATGCTTCACAAGAATTGATTAAATATGTACAGGATCGTTTAGGGCATGACCGCCGTTATGCAATTGACCCTACGAAAATTACAGAGCAGTTAGGGTGGGCTCCCCAGTATACATTTGATACAGGCATTGTAGAAACTATTCAGTGGTACATTGATAATCAAGAATGGTGGAAAAATATTAAATCAGGCAATTACATGAATTACTATCGTAAACAATACGGTGATAAATGATGGGAAATCAAAAGGTACTTGTGACAGGAGCAAAAGGACAATTAGGAAAAGATATGGTTCATTTACTTACTAATCATGGATACGAAGTCTATGGTTTTGGAAGAGATGAACTAGACATTACAAACATTAGTCAGGTTAAGCAAGTTATATTAGAGATTCGACCAGCGATTGTAATTCATACGGCAGCTCACACGAAAGTGGATTTAGCTGAGTCTGAACCAAGTGAAGCATTCTTGGTTAACGGTATCGGAACACGGAATTTGGCAGTTTACTCTGAGGCTATTGGAGCTAAAATGGTATATGTAAGTACTGATTATGTATTTGATGGAAGCGGAACGACTCCTTACAATGAATTCGTTCCAACTAGCCCTCTGGGTGTATATGGAAGGTCAAAACTTGCTGGAGAACAATTTGTTCGAGATTTACATTCTAAATTCTTTATTGTTAGAACATCGTGGGTGTATGGACAGCATGGTAATAACTTTGTAAAAACTATGTTAAGAATAGCCCAAGAAAAAGAAGAAATTTCTGTTGTAAATGATCAAGTAGGGTGCCCTACCTATACAGTAGATTTAGCAAATTACATCTTACAATTAGTTGATACTGAAAAATATGGAACTTATCATGTATCTAATTCTGGTCAATGCTCTTGGTATGAGTTTGCTAAGGCAATTTTTGAAGAGGCAGGTATAAATATTCAAATAATCCCTTGTACTACCAAGGATTTTCCTCGACCAGCTCCTCGGCCATCCTATTCGGTATTTGATCATATGTCTTTAAGGCTTAATGGTTTTAATACACCTAGAGATTGGAAAGCGGCGTTGAGCGAATTTATAAGTGTTATAACGGTAAAGGTACAATAGGATAAATAGTAATTGCCCAAAATACAAAAAAATTTAGGGCTTAAGGTTCCTTAAATTATAGAGAAATAAAAATGAAAGCTTTTATAGTATAGGTGACAATAATCTAACTGTATGTTTTTAAAAGGGCTAACTCATACTTCTATGAGTTAGCTTCTTTATATTAAGAAAATTATTCATTAACTAAAAAGCGGTATTTAAAATTATACTTCGAACAGGGAACTCAATACCTTCTTTTTACGTATGAAGGAATAAATATTTGTTTAATCACAGTAAATGTATTTTGATTCGGTAAATTCTGCTAATTTAAATAAATATGAGTTAGAAATATAAGATTTGAAAGGACTGAGGTTGTCAATGAATATATCGGTTGTAGGTACTGGTTATGTTGGTCTTGTAACAGGTGTATGTTTGTCTGATATAGGGCACCACGTAATGTGTATTGATATAGATATTAATAAAATAGAAAAAATGAGAAAAGGGGTTTCCCCTATATATGAGCCAGGATTAGAAGAATTAATGATCCGGAACATACAAAAGGGAACTTTGGAATTTACAACTAATTATAATGAAGGTTTTAAAGATGCACAAGTAATTGTTATAGCTGTAGGTACACCGCAAATGCCTGATGGCTCTGCTAACTTACAATATATAGAATCAGTTGCTAAATCTATTGGTGAACATGTAATTCAAGATGTGGTGGTTGTTACAAAGAGTACAGTTCCAGTCGGTACTAATGATTTTGTTAAGAAAACAATTCTTAACAATTTAAAAAATGATATAAAAGTTAGCATAGCATCTAATCCAGAATTTTTAAAAGAAGGATCAGCTATTGAAGATACATTTAATGGGGATCGTATTATTATTGGAACAGAAGATGAAACTACAGCAGAAATCTTAGAAAACATGTACAAAGCGTTTGAACTACCTATTTTTAAGACAGATATTTATAGTGCTGAAATGATTAAATATGCTTCTAATGCATTTTTGGCAACAAAAATTAGTTTTATAAATGAAATTTCTAACATTTGCGAAAAATTAGGAGCGAATGTTGAAGATGTGTCAAATGGTATGGGAATGGATAGACGTATCGGTAGGGCGTTCTTAAATGCTGGTATTGGCTATGGTGGCTCTTGTTTTCCAAAAGATACACGGGCGCTAGTACAGATTGCAGGTGGGGCACAACATGATTTCGAGTTGTTAAAATCTGTGATTAAGGTAAACAATATACAACAACGTTTATTGATAGAAAAAATTAAAAGAAGGTTTGATAATTTACAAGGGAAAACAGTGGCTGTATTAGGGCTGGCTTTTAAACCTAATACCGATGATATGAGGGAAGCTGCTTCTATTGTGCTAGTACAAGAACTGGTGAAATTAGGGGTAAATGTGAAAGCATATGACCCTATAGCAATTGATAGTGCTAAAAAGCATCTTCCTTTACAAGTTACTTACACGACAACATCAAGAGAGGCATTAGAAGGATCGGATTTTGCAGTGATTGTAACTGAATGGGAAGAGTTTAAAAACTTAGATTTAACTCAATTAAAAAACTTACTAAAAGAACCAGTCTTATTTGACGGTCGAAATTGTTTTCAATTAGATGAAATTCAGAAAGCAGAAATCGAATATCATTCTATTGGAAGACCTTCTGTATATACTAAATTGTTGGCTATGAATAAATGAAAATAAAAAATTGATAACTATGTTTATTCCTTGTATAAGAAAGAGTATAAATTTAAAATTAGGGGTAACGTCTTATAGTGATTACCTCTATTTTTTTATTAATGATTAGTGACCAATGGACAGATAAAATTAGCCTTTCAGATTTTTTAATGTTGTTTACTTTAAATACCTAGACAAAATCTATGAAAATTGTAAGTATTCTATGTGATATTTTATGCAGGAATCACTAGTAAAGGGAAGAAAGATAAAATTAACCATGCTTATGCATTTGTGGCTACCATGTAACAGATCAGACTCGCCAAGAATTGTCTAATAAATTAAGTGAACAACTTGAGCTACCTAAGAGGTAAAATTGCAAGAGACTGTTCTAGAAGTGAAACTTTTGGAACAGTCTCTTTTTTTGTATTGTTTTCTATTATTTAGTTCATAAAATACTGTGAAACAACTTGCTCCAGTTGTGCCTTGTCCATTACCAATTGATCATTATTATTCTTTAAAATATCATCATACATGGTCTTCCACTCTCCGCCAATTTGATGATATTGTAATTGTTTCGTAGGATCAAAGTCTTTTACAGCCATTCCCAAGCTCAGCATATCAGATGTCGTCATATTAGTTGCGATTAAGAAGTTCGGAATTTGTTTTGCAAGCTCTGGAAGCTTTGTCACGTTTGATGGTTGCAGCACTTTCTTTGCAATTCCTACTAATGCTTCTTCCTGTAATCTTTGACGGTCATATTCACCGTTTTTAAGAGAATAGCGCTCATGTACAAGCTCTGTTACCATTTTTCCATCTACAGAGTGTGTGCCGGCAGTTATTACCTTATCTTTATTTTCTGGGTACCATGGATGTGTAAGCTTCACATCAAATGGTACATTCATTTCAATGCCACCGATTGCATCTACCATTCCCTGTAAGCCTTCATAGTTTGTTTCTACGTAGTAGTTAATATTTACACCTGTTAATTCGGTAATGGCTTTTATTGCAGCATCCACACCTTGTTGCTGACCTTCTGTCGCTTGTTTGATGTATTGGACGCTTGTCAATTTTGTATAGCCGTAGCCGTCAAGGTGTACACGTGTATCGCGAGGAATACTCATCGCGTGATATTCTTTTTTATTCAAGTCTACATGAACAATCATCATAGAATCGGAATGGCCGATGTTTTCACCTTTTCGCTCATCTGAACCGATTAATAAGATATTAAAGGCACCGTTTTGTACCTTTGTGTTCTCACTTGCTTTTGCCTTTTTCGTAGAATCAGAATTTACTACAGGGACATTTTTGAAATGGTTCTCAGGCTTTAATTGTTGGTATGCATAAGCGCCTGCCGCTCCAGCAATAATTATTAATGCCAGCAAGCTGAACCCAATAATTTTACCTATTTTCTTTCCTTTTTTCATAGAAGCCTCCATTATTTTCTTGTTATCTAGACAATTAAAAACAAATTTGCTACATGTATATAAAATAATTTTACTATATAATGAGGGCATTTTTCTATGTAATTTCATTGTTTTTGGTATTTTTAACAAGTATCCAGAAGTATAGCATGCCTTGCGTTTAATAGAGGTAGATATTGAAGGTTCAGTAAGGAAGGGAGCTTGTGTGGGATAATGAAATGTCCAGACGTAAAAGAAGGAATATTACTGAAAAATCTGAGGGAGTTTATTACTTATGCTTCCGTCTTGTACGTAAAATCAAGAAAAGATTAATTGGAATAAGTACGAATAACTGAAATCAAAGTATTTCTTTATACCCGCTTGACGTACATGCTTATTCATTTCAAGTTCTGAAAAAACGAAATCAAGTTCTTTTGATAGTTGTCTGTTTTGGATACTTTGATCTATTTTCGTCTATCATATAGGAGACATTTCTTCTATTTAATAGTGTTTTTTATTTATCAAGAAGTTTGTCAAGGAACATAGTTGATAGGCCACGAGTTTAATGCAGGAAATCAAATTGATAGAAAAATGCGAAATTACAACTGATAAAAAGATGAATATATCGTATAATAGTTCTAGTTCAACTGATTTATCTATAGTGGTATCATCAGCAAATAAAATTCATCGAGAATTAGGATGGAAAGCGTTATGCTCTATTGACGAGGCGATTCATTCTGCTTGGCTGTAGCATAAACGGTTTCCAAGTGGGTATAAGCATAAAGAATTAGTTTATAAATAGAGAGAGGGTTAGAGAGATGAAAAAGAAAATTTTATTCTGGATTCTTGGTATCATAGGTGTTCTCGTGGTTGGAGGAGGAGCTTATGCGTATCATATTTACTCCAATGTATCGAGTACATTAGATGCAGTTCATAAACCATTAGACCGTGATAAGTCAGAAAAGCGTGAAGAAAAAATAGATGTAGCAGATCAAAAGCCTATTTCTATTCTACTAATGGGTAGTGACCAACGAGAAGATGAGGTTGGCCGTTCCGATTCTTTAATGTTATTTACTTTAAATCCAAAGACAAAGTCGACGAAAATTGTCAGTATTCCACGTGATTCTTATACAGAAATCATTGGCAAAGGGAAGAAAGATAAGATTAACCATGCGTATGCATTTGGTGGAGTTGATATGGCTGTGAAAACAGTTGAAAATTTCCTTGATGTTCCAGTTGATCATTACATTGAAGTAAATATGGCTGGTTTTAAAGATATTGTTGATGCTGTTGGCGGTGTAGATGTGAATAATGACTTAGATTTCACATCAGATGGTAAGCATTTTGCAAAAGGGAATATTCATTTAACAGGTGATGAAGCTTTAGCATATACACGTATGCGTAAAGAAGATCCTCGAGGTGATTTCGGTCGTCAAATGCGTCAGCGTCAAGTTATCCAAGCTGTAATTAAAAAAGGTGCAAATGTATCGTCTCTAGCAAATTATGGTGATGTGTTAGCTGCGATTCAAAAGAATGTGAAGACGAGCTTAACGCAGGAGCAAATGTTTGATATTCAAAAAAATTATAAAGACTGCATGCAAAATACTGAAGAAATCCAAATTCCTGGTGATGGTCACAAGGCTGAGGATGGTATTTGGTACTACTTTGTAACAGATCAAACACGCAAAGATATCTCTAATAAACTAAGAGAGCATCTTGAGTTACCGAAGAAATAACCTTTCAAACCCAACTACTCTTATGGTAGTTGGGTTTATTTTTTTTATGCCCTTATACTAATATTATGTAGTATAAGATTATTAATGGAATGAAACGCATGAATAAGAAAGTTTGGTTCGTGCTTTGGATTTTTGTGTTGTTTGTTGTTTCTTTTGTGAGTGGTAAGGTGTATTCGGTAACTACAAAAGATGTATTAGAAAGTACATTATCTTAATCATCCGCAGATATTATTGACCACGATGTTATTTTAATAGGCGTCATAGCATCGTTATATAGTATGGATTGCTGAGATGTATTGCGTTACTGTTGAAAAAAAAGAATTTATCTGCATAATAGGTTCAATTTTGTCAGATTTAGTGATATTCTAGATTATGTAAATTAAAAGTTAAGTTTGTAAATTTAAGGTAAAGTTTTTAAAGTTGAAGTTAAGTTTATGGACTTAACTTCAATTTTATTATCAGTCTATAGTTAATGAAATTAACAAGTTTAAAAAAATTAAGGATGAAAGATACAGTTAGTATAGAGGAAAAGAGGGATGCAACAAAATGAAGAAAGTTTTGGTAGTAGCACAAAATTTCTACCCAGAAATAGGAAGCGCTGCGAATCGCATTAAAAATATTCATTCCGAACTAACAGAAGAAGGATATGATGTAACAATCCTTACAACAGATCCACGTTATCCGAATCAAAATTTATATAAGAATCAGGAGTTCTGGGATGAAGAGTTCTTGGAAGACGGAAAAATAATCCGTGTTACACCGAAAACTAAAAAGTATACGAACAATATGATAAGAAGATTGTTTTTATATTTAGAGATTACTTTTCGATTTATTATGGCTATTTTTGAAATTAAAGGGAAATATGATTGTGTATTTGTTTCAACGCCTCCAATTTTCATTGGTTTAGCGGGCATATTTGCGAAAAAAAATTGAATACCAGGCTCATTTTAGATGTTCGAGACCTATGGCCGGAATCTTTATTGGGGGTAGGGGTTTTTGCGAATCGTTTTGTATTATTCATTGCGTATAGTTTAGAAAAGTTTTTATATCGTTCTGCGGATCAAATTATTGTAAATAGTGAGGGCTTTATTCCGTATATCGAACTGAAAGGGATTACAAGAGACATTATATCCTTTATGCCAAACTCACTTACAGAGAAAGAATTGCAGATGATAAAACATCAGCCGAAAGAGAATGATAAGAAACAAGAAGGGATTACAGTAATTTACACGGGAAATATCGGTTTAGCACAAGATATAAAAAAATTAATTGATGTTGCAGAGTATTTGAAGAAATATGAACATATTCAATTCAAAATAATTGGCTATGGATTTAAAAGTTATGAAGTAGCAGAAGTTATTAAGAAAAAAAAGCTTCTCAACATGGAAATCGTTAAGGCTAAAAGCCGTAGTGCTACTTTGAAAGAAGTTGCAAAAGCGCATATTGCATATGTTAGTTTAGTAGATAAAAAAGTATTTCAAACAGTGTTACCAGGGAAAATTATTGACTACATGTGCATGAAAAAGCCTATTGTTGGAGATGTAGCGGGATATGCTAAGAAAGTTATTACAGAAGCTGAATGCGGTATTATTTCACATAGTCGTACAGTTGAAGAGTTAGGAAAACATATTTTAACTTTAGCTGAAGACGAAGTATTAAGAAGAGGTAAGGGAAACAATGGGTATGGTTATGCTTTTCAACATTTAAGGTGGAAAAACAACATCAGAGTACTAACTAACTTAATGGAGGAACAGGATGTCTCAGAAGAAAGTATGTATGTTCGTGTGGAATCACTTCACAAATGATGCGCGTGTATTAAGGGAGTGTACAGCATTAGCTGAAGTTGGATATGAAGTAGATTTAATATGTATCCATGATTGGAAACAACGTGACCTACCGAAGTGGGAAATGCGAAAAGAAGGATTTACAGTAACACGCGTAAATAATCGTCTTCTACCTTTACAGAAAGTGCTTGGAGCAGCGAATCGTGTAAAGAAGTTTGCTATGAAAAATGTAATTACAATGCTACTATGCGGTATATTTACTATTCTCACATTGTGGAAGTTTCCTATAGTAATATCAGTTTTGTTGCTATTTGCTATTTTACTGTCTGCAAAAAAAGTAGGAACTTTAATTATTCGTTCATATATTTTAATGCAAATGGTAAAAAGTGGATTAAAAAAGAACTATGATTTATATCATTCCAATGACTTAAATACGTTACCGCAGGGCTGGCTATGCGCTAAAGTATTTAGAAAGAAAAAGTTAATCTATGACTCTCATGAAGTGCAAACAAGTCGTACAGGGTATAATAGCAAGATTTATGGGGTTATGGAAAAATTCTTTCTTAAATTTACAGATGTAATGATTATGGAAAACCATACACGTGCAAAATATGCTGAAGACTTATATGGCTTCTATCCAAAAGTTATTCATAATTATCCTTTTGTTACACAGCCAGAAGAAAGTGATGCAATTAATTTACATAAGATGTTAAACATTCCTAAAGATGAACCAATTCTTCTATATCAAGGCGGTATTCAAATCGGTAGAGGTTTAGATAAGTTAGTACAAGCTGCTCCAATGTTTAAGAGAGGAACAGTTGCATTCATTGGTGATGGACGTATTAAACCAGATTTGCAAAAAATGGTCATCGAATTAGGTTTAGAAAACAAGGTGAAATTTATTCCAAAAGTACCAGTAAATGAATTGTTACATTATACAAAAAATGCTTATTTAGGTTTTCAGGTATTAAATAATGTTTGTTTCAATCACTATTCAGCTTCATCTAACAAATTATTTGAGTATATGATGAGCGGTGTACCTGTAATTGCCTGTAGTTTCCCTGAAATCCAACGTGTTGTTGAGAAGGAGTATACAGGGATTTGTGTAGATTCTCATGATCCTGTTTCTATTGCAGAAGGTGTGAACTATTTACTTGATCATCCTGAAGAACGGGAAAAAATGAAGCAAAATTGTTTTTCTGCAAGGGAAAATTATAATTGGGAAAATGAAAAAAAGATTTTTATAGATATATATGAGGATTTGCAATAACACAAGAGATAGAAAATAATTTTCTATTTCATATGTTATTGTACGGTTTAGAAGATGGGACTGGTGGTTGTTGAGAAATCTGAAATTAAGTGTAGTAATTGCAAATTATAATAAAGAACAGTATTTAGAACAATGCCTTAACTCTGTCATAAATCAAACATTGAAAGATATTCAGATTATTGTTGTAGATGATGGATCTACGGATAATAGTATAGAAATCTTGAGAACGTATGAAAAGCAATATGAGCAAATAACAGTGTACGTTCAAGATAATGCTGGAGTAAGTGCTGCACGTAATAGTGGGCTTCAACATGCAAAAGGAGAATATGTTACATTTTTAGATGCTGATGACTATGTAAACCCAACAGCCTATGAACAGTTATATAAGCATGTCATTAAAGAAGGTGCAGACATTGGTATTGCAAATATTAAATGCTTTAATGAATATAAGCAATGGCCGCTTTCGTATATGAAGAAGGTATTTCAGAAGGGTTTACCTACAGTCAGAAATATTACAGTACATTCAGAATTACATTTGACACCATCTGCTAGTAACAAAATATTTAAAAGAGGATTATGTAGACAACATAACATTCAGTTTGCTGAAGATTTGCAAGTAGGAGAAGATTTACTGTTTACACAACAATGTTTTCTTGTATCTGAACGTATTGTTGTAAAAGATATTCCTTTTCTTAACTATAGGGTACTAGATGGTGGAGAGAATTTATCCAAAAAAACAAGCATCTCATTTTTTAAACAATTAGTTACATTACAAAAGAAATTAGAAGCTTTGTATGAGAAGTATGCAAAAAAAACATATATTTATTACATTGAGAAAAGACAATGGAAATTCTTTGTCGATTCTATTGTTTTAAAAGGTGCGAGCTTTTCCAAGGAACAACTCTCTCAAGTTATTCAGTTTGGGAATGAATTTCTCTTAAGTTTGCATGGTTCAAACATTACAGAAAATTTAAATGTACGTGATCAATTAATAACAGAGATAATTAAACAGAATGATTGTACAGCTTTAAAACAATTATTAGTCATTCTTCAAGATGAATCTATTTCTAAAGAACTTATTTGTGAGAATGAGAAATATTATTATTATTTTTATCAATTTTTCCCTCAGTATAAAAGCTTGTTACAAGTAGATTATTTAACATTAAATCATCGAATTGAAGGTATAAGACTTCGACAAGCAACTTTAATAATCAGTGGATATGCTTTTATTGAAAACTTGTCTACAAAGGGAATAAAAAAAGAATTGGTATTTCGCAAAAAAGGAACTACTAAAATAATTCAATTAAAGAACTCCTTACGTACCGATATAACATACCTATTTTCTAACAATACCATTGACTATAATGATGCGGGCTTTGAAACAATAGAAGTTAATGTGAAAGATTTATTAGAAGAGGGAGAATGGAAAATATCAATACGCCTCATCATAGGGAATACTGTTGTTGAAGAACCAATGAAGGTACTATTAGCACAGCTACGCAACAATACTAAGTATCAAAATTTAAATCCGTTAGAAATTAGAATGCCATATAAAAATAGTGAAGCTACAATTCAGATTCGTAAGTGTAATTATAGAAGACGAATCATGAATAAATATCGTGAAATAAAACGCGCAATGCGCTATGATATAGGTCTTTTTAAAAGGAAAAAGTATGCAGCATTTTTTGCAATCCTTGCGTATAAGCTACTTGGTTCATATTTTCGTAGAAAAAAAATATGGTTAATTGGAGAAAGGTCAGATACAGCGCAAGATAATTCGTATCATTTGTTTACTTATATTCGCAAACAACATGCTAGTACACCAATTTATTATATTATCGATAAACAATCGAATGATTACAAGAATATTAAACATCTAGGTAATATTATTCAATATGGAAGTTTTAAGCATACGTTTTACTTATTAATTTGTGATAAGACGATTAATAGTTATTCAGAAACAGCAAATATGTATACGAATGAGTATAAAGATATTTTAAAGTATTATCCAGGATGGCAAAAAAATAAGAAAATTTTTATTCAACATGGAGTCATAGGTGTAAGCCGAGTGAATCATGTATTAAACAAAAATCGTATGGGATACTCATTGTTTGTTGTATCTTCTCAATTCGAAAAGAATCATGTTGTAAAGGAATTTGGCTATAACGAAGATGAGGTCATTGTAACAGGACTTGCACGTTGGGATGCATTACAAGATGAAAGCAAAGGAAATGAAATTTTACTTATGCCAACGTGGAGAAGTTGGATTAAAACGAAAGAGCAATTGGAAGAATCGAAGTATTGGCAAACATATATGTCGTTTTTACAAAGTAAAGACCTTCATCAGATATTAGAAGAACAGGATTTAACATTAACCTTCTTCCCGCACTATCAAACACAAAAATTATGTGCAGAAATGCCTGTTTTTCATGAGCGAATCAAAATCATTAAACAAGGAGAAGAAACTGTCCAAAGTTTATTAAAACGTCATCGTTTACTAATTACGGATTATTCTACTGTTTCATTTGATTTTGCTTATATGGATAAACCTGTAATTTTTTATCAGTTTGATTATGATGA
Source organism: Bacillus sp. GB_SG_008 (assembly GCF_052038115.1). Taxonomy (NCBI): domain Bacteria; kingdom Bacillati; phylum Bacillota; class Bacilli; order Caryophanales; family Bacillaceae; genus Bacillus; species Bacillus sp. GB_SG_008. Next base: position 217,530 of record NZ_JBPZSK010000002.1, read on the forward strand.
GTTTTATTCTAGGCATTATAACGAGGGGCCGATTAATCATAAGAAAGATTTGTTTGGACCGGTGGTGTCTGATTTAGGTGCTGTCCTCCAAAATATATTGCAATATTCTAAGGGAAGTGGTTTTTCTCGCTCATTTGAAAATAAAAAAAACAAATATTTGATACAAGATTCAGGGCCCCATTGTAGGGGGATATTTGGAAAAATATCTAAACTAGAGGAGATAAATTTATGAAGGTTCTTACTATTGGGACAGGGAGTCAGTTGCTATTTGATTTGTATGATGCATCAGAAGTATCTTTAATCGGGAGCATATGCAAAACCAATATAGTAAGTTTAATTTCTAATCCAATAACAAATTTGCAAAGCCAACATACAGAAGGAATAAATCATTTTGTATCTGGGCAGTTAAAAAAAGACTATTTTAAGTATTTATCCGCGAAAGTAAAAGACTGTGACTATATTATTCTAGATTTTTTGGATGAGATGCATGATTATGCTCAGTTAGAAGATAGTTTCATTACCTTAAATTATGATGTGCAACAAAGTTCATTAATGGATATTTTAAAAGATAAAGAAGTTCGTCAGAATAAATTTAGTGAACAATGGTGTAATGCCTGCTTACGATTCATAGATAGACTTAAACAGTTTGTTCCTAGTAATAAGATTATTCTGCATGAAATGTATTTAGCTGAAAAATATGTAAATAATGGAGAACTATTGCAGTTTTCTAATGTAAAAGATATTCAAAAAACAAATGAAATTTTAAAGAAAAAGTATACTTTTTTTAAACAAAATTTTAAAGGTGTTAATATTATTAGCATTGATGAAAATTATGCGGATGCTAACCATAAGTATTTGTTACGTCCACATTTATTAAATTATAGTTATTATGAAAAGTTTTATGATCATTTATATAATACATTTGATTTAACACAAGAGCTTTATAAAATACCTATAGATAAAAATATACAATTAAATTTGCCTGCCAATATTAAATTTACTTTTCTTCCAGGTGGAGAAGCTGAATTACAAACCTATTTAGATATTAACTATAAGGAAATTGTCTGTTGGACTGACTATTATGACAGGATAAATAAAAAGGAGAAAACAATTCTTCCAAAGTTAAAAAAGAATGCTCAATATATCTTAGAGTGTGTTGGGATTTCAAATGTAGATTTAAAATTAAGAATAGAATTTTATGATTCCAAGGATAAGTTAGTGGATTCTATGGTGTGCCAAAAGAAAGATCTTGTCGTTAAAACTCCAAAAGAATTTGCTTCTTATCAAATATATTTACAAGCTGAAGGAATGGGAGAAGCTCATATCCAATTTTTGAAAATAAGAAGATTTCGCAGACAAGGATATGTTACTGGATTTGATCATATTTTAGCAAATAAAGATAGTGAAGATATTAAATATATTTTTGAAAAACACGATAGTCCTTACTTGGTAGTAGTTTTTCATGGTTTTAATCCCTATAATACAGCTTATGAATTTTTAGGAGTTTTAAAAGATGTTAAAGTAAATAAACTATATTTACTGGATGATTACGGTCTGAACGGTAGATTCTATCAAGATGTAAATCGTAAGGATAACTTGCAACAGAATATTATTCAATTAATAGAACGCTTAGCTGAAGAACAAGGAATAGTTAAGGATAATATTATTACCCTTGGGGGATCAAAAGGCGGAGGTTCTGCTACTTATTATGGTTTAAGAATGAATATTGGCCATGTTATAGCAGGGGGACCACCATTGTATTTGGGGATTTTCAATACATATTATAATCACCATATTAGTTTTCTAAATAGCGTTGCAGGAGGAATTACTCAGGGAGATGTTGAGTATATAGATGATATTATTCCAGCTGTCGCTAGAAAAGGAAACATAAAAACAAAGTTACACTTTTTAAGTATTACAAATGATATTTATTATGAAGGATATTTCGAAAAATTTTCCAGTGTTTTGGAAGATAGTAGAATAACTTATAATAACGATTTAAGACAAGGAAAAGGTCATCAAGATTTACCTAAGCATTTAGGAACTTGGGCAAAAGAAACACTTTTGAACATTATTAGTGATCAAAATCAAAAAGTTAAAATGTTGATATTTGGTAGCTGTGATTCCAGGGATATTTTTAGAGTATATGAGGAGCATAATGGACATCCGAAATATGAAATAATAGATTATTATGCTCGGAGCAGTTTGGCTAGTGTAACAGCAAAACCAATACCATATAAAGAAGAGCAAATATCTTTGAGTAGTAATTTTAGAAGAAAATCATTGCATAGAGACTTAGACAAAGCTTTTATAAAGAACTTAAAAGATATTGCTAAGAAAGTAGATTATTTAGTAATAGATTTCATGGAAGAACGTTTTGATATTTTAAGGTATAACAATACACATCTTACAAGAAGTTGGGAGTATAGAGAATCAAATTTGCAAAATGAATTTAATGCGACTATATTAGATAGATTTGACTCGGAGGTAACAAAGATTTGGGAAGAAAATTGTTCTAAGTTTATCGAGGAATTAAAAAAATATTTTCGTCCAGAGCAAATTATTTTAAATGAAATTCAAATGGTAAAGTCTTATTTAAAAGATAACCAGATGTATTTATTTGAAAACCAAGATTATATTTGTAAATTTAATAAACTATTAGTTCATTATCATCAATACTTCAAAGAGAATTTTGAGGGGATAAATGTAATTAAGCCGAAGGATGAGGACTATTTCTACTGCGACTCAAAACATTTATGGGGATGTTTCCCATATCACTTTAATGATAGATATTACTTAGAGTTAGAAAGACAAATAGGAAGATTTATAGATTAAAAACGGTTAGAAAGGTGAGCAGAATGAATATTATCTCTTTAGGTTATGAAACAGGCACAATGTTAAGTATGGTAGCCAATGAAAAATTATATGTTGATATTGATTATACACTAGGTTCTATTATAGATATAATGTCTCCGCCATTAAACGTTGACCCTAAAAAAATACAACCAGCGGTATATAACAAACAAGTTATTTTAGCTAATGAACTCAATAAAAAAATTGTAGGAGATATAGAAGAGTTAGGAAGAAAAAAAGATTATATTGTTATTGATTTATTAGATGAACGATATAATTTACTTAAATATAAAAATACCATGATTGTGGAAAGCTGGTTATTAAAAGACAGCAATTTATATTCAGAAATACAGCAAGGTTCTAGTGTGATTTCAAACGTTGATTTTAGTCTTTGGAAAAAATATTGTGATGAGTTTATAAAGCTTTTAAATAGTCATTTTGCTAATAGAATAATTATTCATGAAATGTATCTATCAGAACAATATTTGAAGGATGGGAAATTCAGGGAATTTAAAAATATCAATGAAATTAGAGCGTGGAATGAGAAACTAAAACAGTATTACAAATATTTAAAAGAAAATATTTCAAATGCTAAAGTAATTAGTATTGAAGAAGAAAATTATTCTGACATATCTTTAGTCAAGGTTTTAAATCCTGCAAAAAAGAATGAGAAGTACATTGAAAAGCTTGTAAAAGAAATTCAATGTTCATATCAAGAAAAGAAATATACGTATAATGCTGCAGTTGTTATCGCAAGCTATAATGTTGAAAATTATATTGAGGAAGCTATTCAATCTGTACTAAAACAAACGCTTGAAAATGTACAAGTTGTAGTAGTTGATGATGGATCAACAGATAAGACACAAGATATCATTAGAGATATGGCAAGTAAACATACAAATATCAAATATCATTTTTTAGAAAATACAGGAAGTCCATCAGAGCCAAGAAATATAGGTATTAGTTTAGCTGATGCAAAATACATTACATTTTTAGATGGGGATGACTATTTAGGTCTTGATGCTTGTGAGAAAATGTATTCATATGCCGAAGAACAAAAAGCAGATTTAGTTGTCGGTAAAATGATGTCCTTTGTAGGTGAATCATTCTTTGAATCTTCTAAGGTAAATCCAAGATTTGCTGAAAGATATAAATATGAAAATAGTATTGAGGGATATAAGGAAACACATATTAGAAATAATCCAGTTCTATATTTATTTCCAAGTTCTTGCGCTAAATTTTATAAATCAAGTTTAATTCAAAGAACCCGTTTTAATAAGCGTATTAAATATGGGGAAGATTTTTTATTTGCAATTGAAACCTTTTTTGATTCTAGAAAGACTATATTAATTGAGGATTTTGTATATTATTATCGTGGTAGACGTGAAACAGATAATGAATCCACTACCCAACAAAAAACACTTAAAAATTTATCAGACTTACAAATAGCGTTAACGGCTGTGGACTCGATTATAGATAATAAGCGTTTTTCCATTGCTAAGTTAGAGAAGTTCCATAGTGATATTCAATATTACAGAATGTTAGAAGCAAATCAGCATATCGCTAATATTCTCGATTATCCGGAAAGTGAACAAATTCAAGCGTTAAAGATAATTAAAAATACATTATTTAGTCAAGAATTTAATCAAGAAAGAATAAAAATCTTTTCTATTGTGAATTACGCGAAATTAGCACTTTTAATAGCTGAAAAGTATGGTGAGTTAATAACCTTATCGCAACTATTTAGTAAGGTAACGATGTATGATTATGTAAATCAATTTCCTTTTAAAACTCTAAAGCGTAATGATACTTGGTATTTTTCTTTCATGTATAAAAAGAAAGAAATCTTGATTGATATTACGCATCTTTTTAAATCCGCTAAACTAGTAAATCGATTACTTGATATCAAGTTTATCGATAACAAAATGATTTTAAGAGGGTTAGCATATTTCAACAATATTTCAATAACAAGTAAAAAAGATATTAAACATACTATTATAATGCAACATAGAAAAAGTAAAAAAGAATATCGTTTTACGTCATCTTATTCATATAACAATAAATTTTCTTCTTCTCGTTTTAAGTATGGTCATGGGGGTTACGAAGTTACTATCCACTTTGATGAAAATATTAAACCAGGTGGATATGACTTCTTTATTGAGACTGATTTTTTGGGTGTTCAAAAGAGTATCCCGCTTGGAGGTATGAATAATAATTTCATTTATAAAGCAAATAATAGCTTCATAGAAAATACTGAAGGAAGATTTGAAGTTGTTCCTATTGTTAAGACTAGAAGCAAATTAGCTTTAAATTACAAGAAGTTTGATAATAAATGGGAGTATTTAAAAAGAAAAGTAGTTTCTAATTTAAGAAAAAAACAGTATTCGATAAAACAGATTAAAAATAATGAATATATTAGTTATTCTAAGAAATTAAAGCTATTTTTAGGTGTAATAACAGAAGACATTTCAAATGTATTACTTCATAAAAAAGAGATTTGGTTAGTAGGGGAAAAAATAGGTCGCTCTGCAAACGATACTGGATATTGGTTTTTTAAGCATTGTAGGGAAAAATATCCTGAAAAAAATGTATACTATTTAATTGATAAAAAATCTCCTGATTATGCTAAGGTTAAAAAGTTAGGACGTGTTATTCCATTTTATAGTTTAAAACATATTATTTATTCTATGAATGCTAAATATATATTTAGTAGTGATAATGTAAATATACTATTACCGTCTAATATTAAGCATTTAAGAAATGCTACACGTGTATTTATCCAGCATGGTGTCATTCTTCCTGGGCGAGTAGAGAATGTATACCATTCAAACAAAGATTTAACAGACTATATTTTGACAAGTGGTAATTTAGAAACACAAATTATTAAAAATCATTTTGGTTACAATAATGAAGAAATTTGGGATTGTGGATTGTCTCGGTTTGATACGTTACAAAATAAAGAGGCAGAAAAACGCATCATGATGACATTTACTTGGCGTAAAAACATACAAGATCTTGAGCAATTAAGAGAAAGTAAGTATTTTACAGCGATCCAATCTTTATTGCATAATAGTAAGTTTATAAAAGTATTAGAAAAAAATAATATTATGCTAGATGTATGCTTACATCCAAGGACGTGCCAGCTTCTAGAAGAGGATAATTCAGGTATCTTAAATAGCTTAAAAACATCACCAAATATTGAAATTCATGATTTTAATAAAGCAGATGTAAGAGAATTGATTGAAAGAAGTTCTATGATGTTGACGGACTACTCAAGTATCTCCTTTGATTTTGTATATCTTGAGAAACCAATCATTAATTACTTGTTCCAAAATAATACACCAATTTCTGAAGAAAATATTGAAAATGTATTACCAGGATATGTGTCTTATTCAGAAGACGATGTAATTCGTGCTGTGGAGTCATGTTTAGTAAAACAAAAACGACTTAAGAAAATTAATAAGAAACATTATATTAAGTATGATGATGGACGTAACTGTGATAGACTTGTAAAATTTGCTAGTGGGAGTCGATGATTTGTGAAAGTTTGTGTAATAGGCCTAGGTTATATCGGTCTCCCTACTTCCGCCATGTTTGCAAAACATGGCGCTGAAGTAGTGGGAATTGATATTAATCCAGATGTTGTAGGCAAATTAAACCGAGGAGAAATTCATATTGAAGAGCCGGGACTTGGAGAAGTCGTAAAAGAAACGGTAAATCAAGGGACACTGCGTGCTTCACTTACACCGGAAGAAGCAGATGCTTTTATCATTTCTGTTCCGACTCCAAATCATGATAATCAATATAAATCGTGTGACTTAACTGGTGTGTTAGCAGCAGTTAAGAATATTCTTCCTCATGTTAAAAAAGGTAATGTGCTAATTGTGGAGTCAACAATTGCTCCACGTAGCATGGATGATTATGTAAGGCCTTTAGTTGAGGAGGCAGGTTTTATAGTAGGGAAAGATATTTATTTAGTGCATTGTCCAGAGCGTGTACTTCCGGGGAGAATTATAGAAGAAATTGTCTGGAATAATAGAATTGTAGGAGGAATAACCCCAGCTTGTGCTCGGATGGGGGCGCAAGTATATGACGTGTTTGTACAAGGTGAAATCGTTGAAACGGATGCAAAAACAGCAGAGATGTCTAAGTTAATGGAAAATACATTTCGTGATGTAAATATTGCATTGGCTAATGAGTTAGCTAAAGTGTGTAATAAATTAGATATAAATGTATTAGATGTGATTGAGATGGCAAATAAGCATCCACGTGTCAATTTACATCAACCAGGTCCTGGGGTAGGGGGGCATTGTTTAGCTGTTGATCCATATTTTATTGTGGCAAAGGCACCAGAATTGACCAGTATTATCCGAATGTCTCGAGATACGAACGTATCTATGCCTACATATGTTGTAGAAAATGTTAATAAACTCTTAAAGGACATTAAAGATCCTAAAATTGCTTTGTTTGGATTGGCATATAAGGGAAATACGGATGATATGAGAAAAAGTCCAGCATTAGAAGTCTATGATTTACTTCATCATCATGGATATAAAGTTACAGTCTATGATCCATATGTTCAAAGAGATTTCTTTAATATCCAATCGGTAGAAGAAGCTGTGGAGAATGTAGATTTAATTCTTGTGTTGACTGATCATAATGAATTTAAAACAATGAATTATAATGAGCTAGCTTCTAGAATGAGAAGACCTGTCCTTTTTGATACTCGTAATTGTGTACCAAAAGATATAGAAGGTAATATGAAAATAATTAATTTTGGAGATTTATATACAGTGTTGCAGGAGAACGAGGTTACTATATGAAAGCAATTAGAAGTGTTATTCAGGAACAATTAGATAACATCTATTTAATGGGGAGACTATCTTCATATGAGCTCAAACAACAATATGCAGCAAGTACGTTAGGAGTTATGTGGATATTTTTAAATCCATTAACACAAATCGGAGTGTACTGGTTGGTATTTGGTCTAGGTATTCGAGGTGGAGCACCCGTAGAGGGGGTTCCTTTCTTTGTTTGGATGATATGTGGTATTATCCCGTGGTTTTTTATTAACAGTTCGATTATACAAGGTTCAAATTCTATTTATGCTAAGCTTAGTGCAGTTTCTAAAATGAATTTTCCATTGAGTGTTATCCCAACATACGTCATATTGTCACAATTATATACACATATGATTTTAGTTGCCTTGTTAATAATGATTATATTATTTATTAAAGGGTTAAGTTTTTTGAGTATAGTTGGATTGATATACTGTATATTTTCTACTTTTTGTTTTTTGCTTGCATTAGCTTTTATTACTTCTACAATCTCTACTATCTCAAGAGATGTACATTTATTTATTCAATCGATTACAAGAATGTTATTTTACGTAACGCCGGTATTATGGAAACCAAGTGAGCATATGAGCGGTATTTTTACACTTTTAATGAAGTTAAACCCATTTTACTATGTGGTAGAGGGGTATAGACTTTCATTATTACATGATGATATTAGTTTCATATGGTCACTATATACATTATACTTTTGGGGAATCGCAATCATTTTGTTTGTGATTGGATCAATGTTTCATATAAGATTCCGCAAGCAGTTTGTTGACTACTTATAAAAGGTGAATGATTCAATGAATTATAAAGTAAAGTTCGAACATGTTACAAAAAAATATAAGATGTACAATAAGCCTTCTGATAAACTAAAGGATTTATTTTTTAAGAGTGAAGATGGAGAGTACCATTACGCTTTAAATAATGTATCGTTTGAAGTACCAGAGGGAGAAATTGTTGGAATTGTAGGTTTAAATGGATCGGGAAAGAGTACGTTATCCAATTTAATTGCGGGTGTGACGATTCCAAATAAAGGGGAAGTGAGCGTTAAAGGTTCAGCAGCACTAATTGCGATTTCTTCAGGATTAAATGGCCAATTAACAGGAATTGAAAATATCGAGTTAAAAGGTTTAATGATGGGGCTTACGAAAGAACAGATTCAAGAAATTACGCCAAAGGTTATTGAATTTGCTGATATTGGAAAGTTTATGTATCAGCCTGTTAAGACGTACTCGAGTGGGATGAAGTCGCGAATTGGATTTGCTATTTCAGTTCATATTGATCCGGACATTTTAGTAATTGATGAAGCCCTTTCTGTTGGTGATCAAACATTTACGCAAAGATGTTTAGACAAAATGAATGAATTTAAGGAACAAGGAAAGACGATTTTCTTTATTAGTCATTCGTTGTCTCAAGTACGAAATTTCTGTACAAAAGCGCTGTGGCTTCATTATGGTCAAGTAAAGGAATATGGGGATATAAATGAGGTAGTGGATCATTATAATGAATTTTTAAAGCAATATAACCAAATGAATGCAGAAGAGCGTAAGCAGTTACGGATAGAGCAAACATCACAGTTTCAACATGGTTTATTGCAAGAACAACCAACAAAAATTCAAAAGCATCGTCGTAAGGGTGCAACGCATCGCCGTAAAGTGAAAAAGAAAAGTGTTATGATAGTTGGTATTTGTTTAGCTATTATCACCGGTATTATTACAACAGGGACTTATTATAAAGACTTGCTTCTATTAAAAAAGGGGAATAAGCATACAGAAAACAGCGTTTTAAGTAAGAGTGTGACTAAAGATAAACAGGATACACAAGATCATGCTAAAGATGAAAAATATATAGTAAATAGCAATGGCATTAGTGTTCGCAAAGAAGCAAATACAAGCAGTGAGCGACTGGTTGTAGTAAACTCTGGAGACATATTCACTATATCTGATCGTAAAAAGGATACGGAAACTGATAACGAATGGTTACAAATTACTTTACCGAGTGGTGAAGCGGGGTGGATAAGCTCACAATATTTCGTGCCATTCACACCAAGTAATAGTGTGCTGGAGGATACAAAATTAGATGATGTAACCTCTTTGTTAAGTAGTGTGTATGGGACTGAATTTGTGAGTGCTCCTACTTATATTGGAAAGACATTAAACGAACTAAAAGCAACATATCCTAATGCATTAACTTCACCACAAAATGTAGCAGGTAAAACGATTGTTAAAGATGGTAATATTCAATTTGGTGTTTTACAAGATAAAGTAGTAGAAGTTGTATTCCAAGATATTTCAATGTCTACTGCTAAATTGCATGAATTACTTGGTAAAGAAAGTATAAGTAATGATTCAGAAAAAAACTATTTCTATGAAACAAAAAGTTATTATATCGCAGCCCGTTCCGATCCAACACATAAGGAAATCCAATCATTATCGATTGTGAAGAAATAATTGTGTTTGTATATTCTTAGAGATTTATCTTGTTTATTAAAGATAAATCTCTTTTTCTATTCATTTTCTATCCTTCATGCCTGTGTAGTATTGAATTTGTTGAATAAACGCTTCGTCAAATATCCTTTGGGAAGCTGTAAAACGTTAATAGGTGTTGATTTTCTGGAAGTGATTTCACCACTTATAGAAGTTCACAGTAAATTCATCATAAGAACACAACTTTTTAACTAAGAAACTTTAATATAAATATAAAATAGAGAAGAGAGATGATTAATGTGAAGCTATTTGAAGTTTTACATGATTATGAGAATGGAAAATTTAAAGATGGCGATATGTTTTTGTATCAAAATAATCCGAATATGATTGCAATGCTTAAATTAGGCAGTTTTATTTGGTGTGACAATCGGGTAGCTGTTAGTTGTAAAGAAATTTTAAGAGACGTTTGGGTATATAAAGAAGCACGATAAACTTTTTGTGAAATAGGTTGGACTTTATAAATGCGCGGTGAGGAATTTGTGCGCGTATATCAAAGAGCAATGAAGCTTGATGAATTCAAAGTATGTAAATTTATGAGAGAGAATTTACCAGATGCGATGGTAATTATATCGAAAAAATGTTCTATGTGGCAATAAAGAAACATTTGTTTATACGATAAGAAGAGGGTGCTTCGTTAAAAGAAGCACCCTTTTCTATAAATCTATTACATTCATGCACCGTTCGCACCAAGTTTATAGCCACCAACTGTTGTATTCGCAACTGCGATGCTTACAAACCGTTCATAGTCTTCGCGAAGCATAGTAATGTCTGCATCATCATTCCACGGGTCTTGCTGATCCAAGCAGTGTTCCATCTGTTAGCCAATACGAAATTTGATGTGCTGAGTGTGTTTTAACGGATCTTTTTTAACCGCATCTAAGACAATTCCCTCCATTTTTCGAAATATATATTTCGAAAACATCCAATTTGTATACAGATTTATCCACTTTTTGTATCTAGCATTAACCTATCCCTAAATAAGAAGTAGGTATTCATTTGATCGTTGCTTCTTAATCAAACGTTTGTTTAAGAAAACCAGAAAGGAAGTGTAGGGAAGACTGATGGAAGTTTCGCTTTATATATGATTGTGATAGAATTAAAAAATTCAAAATATTACATTATTTTTTACGATCAATAATAGAAATGTCAAACTATGTAATATAAATGCGAGAAATATCAGATGTCTGTTGAGATTTTTTGGAAAAATTTATATAATTTTATTATATAAATAATTCTAAATAGAAGGAGATAAAAAATGTTACCAGAAACCGTTCATACCCCGAATAAAAAGAAAAAGTGGATTGTGGTAGGAATTATTGCTCTTATTGTCATCGTTGCTGCTATTAATATTTTTATCATGAAAAATAAGGGGCTACACAAAAAAGTAAACGTGAATTTTGTAGAAGTAACAGAACGTCAGCTGAATAATACAAAGTTAGTTTCTGGTCAAGTGAAACCAGGGAATATTGAAAGCTTCTATGCAGATATGACAAAAGGAAAAGTGAAAGATATTGCTGTAAAAGAAGGGCAAGAAGTGAAAAAAGGGGACAAGCTGTTCTCGTATGATAATGAAGAAATTAATTTGCAAATGCAGCAAGCAGAAATTGATCAAGAAATGGCGTCTATGCGCTATGATCAAGGACAGAAAAAGATAGATTCATTGGAACAAGATATTAAAAAAGCGAAAGATAGCGGAGCAGGGAAAGCGGCGCTTGAATCATTAGAATTACAATTAAGTGAACTCGAAATGGCGCAAAAAACAGCAGAACTTGAAAAAGAAAAAGGAAATCTCCACATGGAAGAGCTGAAGAAAAAACAAGGTGAACTTACGGTTTACAGTAATTTTGCCGGTGTCGTACAAAAGCTTGATAAAGATGCAACGCAAGGTTCCACGCAAGCAATGGGTGGCCAAGGAAAGCCATTTTTACAAATCGCCTCTAAAGATCCGTTCCAAGTTCAAGGAACATTAACGGAGTTACAAAAATCACAAATTCAAAAAGATCAAACTGTTACAGTGACAGCAAAAGCAGCACCGAAGAAAAAGTGGACTGGAAAAATTACAGAAGTAAGTGAATATCCAACAAGTGCCGACGTTAATACACAAGCTATGACAGGCGCAGAAGCAGGACAAAATATGTCTTATTATACATATAAAGCAACGCTCGACTCACAAGATGGATTATCACCGGGATATCATGTATCACTGCAGGTGAATTTAGAGAATAGGAAAATGGTTGCAGTTCCTCGTAAAAGTATCGTAGAGGAAAAAGATGATGCATTTGTGTATGTAGAAGATAAAGGAAAGCTTCGCAAGCAAATGGTGAAGAAAGGTTCAAGTGACGGAGATTGGGTGGAAGTGCTTGAAGGCGTAACAGTAGGACAAAAGGTGGTTGAAAATCCTTCCGATAAAGTGTTTGACGGAATGGAAGTGAAGAAAAAATGATTACCTTAAACAATATTGATAAAACGTATTATCAAGGGAGCCTAGCTGTGCCCATTTTACATGATATTAGTTTGAAGATTGATAGCGGTGAGTTCGTTTCTATTATGGGACCGTCTGGATCGGGGAAATCGACGCTTATGAATATTATCGGTTGTCTCGATCGTCCAACAGAAGGCGAATATATGTTGAATGACGTGAATATTTTAACAGCAGACGAGTCAAAATTGGCACTCATTCGAAATGAATATATCGGCTTTGTGTTTCAGCATTTTAATTTATTGCCTCGTCTTTCGGCGGTGGAAAATGTGGAGCTGCCGCTTATTTATGGCGGTATAAAGAAAGCAGAGCGCCGTCAAAGAGCATTAGAGGCGTTAGAAAAAGTTGGATTAGCAGATCGCGTGCATCACTTGCCAAATGAATTATCAGGCGGGCAAAAGCAGCGCGTGGCGATTGCGCGTGCAATTGCGAACAACCCAACATTTATTATGGCTGATGAACCAACAGGTGCGCTCGACACGAAATCCGGTGAGCAAGTTATGAATATTTTCACTCAGCTTAATAAAGAAGGTACAACAATTGTCATGGTTACACATGAAGAGGAAGTTGCTGCGTATTCGTCTCGCCGCATTGTGCTCAGAGATGGAAGAATTACAGAAGATAGAAGGTGGGCCGTATGAGTTTACTAGATAGTATGAAAATTGCACTTTCTTCTATTCTAGCTCATAAATTACGCTCGGCATTGACGATGCTAGGGATTATTATCGGTGTTGGTTCTATTATTACTGTCGTTGCCATCGGACAAGGCGGGGAAGCGATGCTGAAGTCGCAATTTGCCGGTGCAGGTAATAATGTCATTCCAATTCAATTTCAGGCGGATATCAATGATCCATTTGCGGTGGGAATGGGAGAACGTCCTGAATTAACAGACGAAGATATTTTGGAACTGAAACAAGTGCCAGAAATTTCTCATGTTGTGACGACAAATTCGAGTATGGAGCCGCTCGATATTAATGATAAAAAGGATATGACAAATATTATCGGGCTGGACAGTGAATATTTTGCGGTCAATAAAATCAAATTGATTGAAGGCCGCTCTTTAAATGAAGGTGACGTTGAGCATGGTAATAACGTTGCGATGATTAGTACGAAAGCAAAGGATATGTTTTATTCGAAAGAAAATCCTGTTGGAAAAATTATTGAGTTAAAGGGCCAGCCACTGCAAATTATCGGGGTGTATAAATCTGATAATGAATTTATGGGCATGGGGATGTCGGAAATGTTAATTCCGATTTCACTTTGGCCAACGTTATATGGAAAAAGTGAAATTCAAAATATTGCGGTGCAAGCGAAAAATGTGGATCAACTACAAGAGGCAGGGAAAAAAGCAGTTGGCGTTTTAAACGACCGCAAACCAAATGATATTCCAGGTAAATATGAAATCATTGATCTTGAGAAAATGAAAGAAAGCATCTCGAAAGTAACAAGTATTATGACGATGATTATCGGCGGTATTGCTGGTATTTCTTTAGTCGTTGGCGGCATTGGCGTTATGAATATTATGCTCGTATCTGTTACAGAGCGTACGCGTGAAATTGGTGTTCGTAAAGCGCTCGGGGCAACGCGCGGAAAAATCTTGCTTCAATTCTTAATTGAAGCAGTGATGTTAACGCTTCTTGGCGGTCTTATCGGAATCGGCCTTGGTTATGGAGGCGCTTATATTGTTTCTGCCTTTGCGAAATGGCCACCGCTCGTTTCGTGGCAAGTTGTACTTGGAGGCGTTTTATTCTCAATGACACTCGGTATTATTTTCGGATTAATTCCGGCAAACAAAGCAGCGAAGCTCGATCCAATCGAAGCGCTACGCTATGAATAACAGAAGGTTTTTGTATATTTCTTTATAAAGTGAAACTTCCATCAGTGAAGGGGGCTTTATCCCTCACTGATGGTTAGTTGAACTAATCGGGCTTTTACGGGCAGTTATCCCCCACCCATCTTCTTTGCTTTTCTCTGAATCTTGAGGTGGGGGTCTTACTGCCCGTTAATGCGGGATAACACCCAGTTCTTGTGGGTGGTTAATCTCTATTTGAAAAAGTAGGGATTAACCACCCGTTAGAACGGGTATCAAATAAAAGGAGGTTTTACATATGGAATCGAACGTAAACACGCAGAAGGTAAGTGGAGAGAAGCCCTCATTATTTGGGATGATTACCTCGCCTAGTTTGCAGTTTGAGAGAATGAGAAGTAATGCACCGGTGTGGGGCGCGTTTTTCTTAATGGCTGTATTAGGTGGCCTTATCGGGGCTATAGCTACATATTTATATTCTATAGACCCTGCAGTTGTCGCAAAAAATAAAGAGCTTGGTTTTGAACTGCCTATAGCAATCACATTAGGCACTGGATTTGTAATGGCATTAATTAGCGTTATGGTTACATTCTTTATTGGTGCAGCTCTGTATAAAGTACTTATGATGTTTATGAGCAATGATACGTCTTATAAGAAGTTATTAGCAATTACTGTTTATTCTAGTATTATTACAGTTATTGGTGGCATTATTAATATGGGATTAGCATGGATTCTTGGCGGAAATGGTCAAGAAATGTATACAGGATTAGGACCGGTATTTGCTTCTACTGGCGGCGTTGTACATGGCATTGCAAAATCATTTGAAGTTTTCGCGATTTGGGGATTGGTGGTAACAGGATTAGGATTGCACATTACAGCAGGCTTAAGCAAGAAACAAGCAACGATCCTTGTTGTTATTTTCTTTATTTTATCAATGGCATTTGGAGCAGTTGGTGGTTTATTCCCAAAAGCATAATATAAGATCATATTTATAGAAACGGCTCATATAGAGCCGTTTTTTTGTCGTATGTTGGCGAAGTATCTTTATCCCGCATTAACGGGCAGTAAAGGCTGGAGAAGGGCGGGGAAGAAAACTGCCCGTAAAAGCCTGATTGGTAAGAGCTTTCCATCAGTGAGAAAAGCGTCACTGATGGAAGTTTCACTTTATATCGTGTCGAAGCGCCGATATATGGAGAGTTTCCGCCGATATATTGGCGCTGAAGATAAAATTGCTATGAAATTTCAAATTTACCTGTGCAGAATTTCAAATGCTGTATAGGTAAATTTGAAATTCTGCTAGTCTATCATGAAATGCAGTGCGGTGAAAGCTGTACTGTTTTTTTATAAGGTAAGGGTACCGCGGAATAACAAAGAGGCATGCCTTTTAGAAATGGACTAAACATGAAGCCAGTTACCTTTGCAGAAACAGTAGCACTGTATGAGGGGATGATTAGAAATCAAATGAGGAAGCTTTGTATTTACCGTGATTATGAAGAGTATTATCAATGCGGACTCATTGCGCTTTGGCGAGCTTATGACAAATACGATGAAGAGAAGGGAAGTTTTCCGGCGTATGCGCTTGTAACGGTGCGCGGTTATTTGCTAGCGCAGTTAAAGAAGGAGCGCCGTTTGCAAGACCGGGAAACTTGCACGGAGCAAAATATATTAGAAAATATAGGCGGTAAAGAGAAGCAGACGGAAGTGTTTGAATATATGAGTATGCTAGGGGTGAAAGAAAGGCTTATTTTGTTAGAGCATTTCTACGGGGGAAAGAAAATGCATGAGATTGCAACTGAGCTAGGCATGACTTATCATCAAGTGCGCTGGCTATATCGGCAAGCACTGAAAGAAATGCGGGTGTACGCAGCAAAAAAATGAACGAAAGTGAAACTTCCATCAGTGGGGATTTTACTGCACACGAATAGCGGGATAAAAAGGAGGCAACATATGAGGTTGTCTCCTTTTGCTATATGTATTAACTTTTGTCATGGTATCGATCTAGAAGATTGAGCTTCGCTAAAATATGGCCAGCTCTTATCCACTGATGTTCCATTTGGTAGAAACTGATCGGGAAAATTTGTGCCTTACCGTTACGGAAATGTATTTTTGTGTGCCGGGAATCATGACGTTCAACTTTTTCTATATAAGCGTAAAATATCCAGGAGCAGGGCCAAGATGAAGGTGACTTTGTAGGGATGGCGCAAATGTAGTGCTGATGATCGATAGGGATTGGAATGTTTTGTTTAAAATGACAGCATTTTTGAATGGCTAATCGTTTTCCTTCATAGGTAGAGTAGTTTCTCAGAAGACAACTTTCCTGAATGAGCTGTAATGGTGTTTTTGCTGAGAAGAAGGTTCCTCGTGTGTCCAAAATTTTTGTCTGGTAAAATGAATGAGCGTACGGTTCCAGTGACATTGTATGAGCTGAAATTTCATACCGATCAGCTAATTCAGTCAATGTAAAAACCTCCTTATATATTGTTATTATGAATTATATTTTCAATTATAAAACTATAATATAAAAATAATTTAAAATATTTGTAAATTTATGTTAAATATTGGATTTGTAAGATATTTCTATCATTCAGGTTGTCTAATTTGCAATGAAATTCCATATAAATGAAAATAGAATAGATAGGCGGTGAAAAATATGAAATGGAAATATGTGCTCCTCGCTTTGTCTCTAGTGCTTCTCGTATATTTAGCTAATAGTAATCCGAGCAAAGGAGAATATACGGACTGGGCAGCGAAGCAGTTGATGACGCGCAATGATATTCATAAGAAATTAACGGAAGTAGAGAAAGAAGACCAAGAAGGACTTTTTGGTGAGTTAGCTACAATGGGGAAGAAACTAGCGAAGAAATATGTAGAGCCACAAGTGGGCGTACTGATTGATCACTATACGAAGCGTAATGATTATATTTTCTTTTCGACATATACAACAGAGTTTACGATAGGGAAAGAAAACTATAAATATGTTTCAGTTGGTATTTCAAATATCTTTATACCAATTGACATGCCAAAAAAGAAAGAGGAGTAGCCCAAGCGGTAACTCCTCTTTCTTTTTAACTATGCGTTGATGTTTACTTCAGAAATAGTCTTTTCGACGATCCTTGCTCCTTTTTTACGCGCAGATTGCCCAAGTGCGAGAAAAATATCAGAGGATACAATTGTATCCATGACACTAGTTACGATTTGTTCGTTTACAGGTGTAATCGGATTCTCGATAGAAAAAGTTGTCGTTTTACCGTCTTCTTTTAAGAAAACGAGTTCTAGTACTTCCATCTGTTATAACCTCCTTTTGTTATTGATTAGATACGTCAGTTGTGCTTACAAGTTGAACTGCATCAAGCTTATGCTGCTGTAAAGATGCAATTGCAGTTGCGACTTCGTGCACTTTGTTTAAGTCTGCATTTGTTTTTACATTTTTAAATTGTTTGTTTTTCATGATGGCTTTACCGTTTTTGTCTGTACCGCCGTTTAGGACAAGACGTAAGCTCATATCAGATACAATCGTTTGAATTGCCATGTTTTTCACCTCCTTTTCGTCATATATATAGGAGGTAAGGTCATACTTTTGGCGTGAATTTTTTTCTTTTTTTTGGTACGCTTGAAAGAAATAGGACAAGGAGTTTCAAATATGAATCGTAAGTGGTTATTCTGGATTCCCGTTTTATTATGGATAGGAGTCATTTTTTATTCTTCTTCTCAGCCGTATACGAAGCAAGATATGCGTTCGGATATCACAAAACATGTGAATGATGAGTGGGTGAAAGAACATTTCTCATGGGTATCCATTGATTACGGAGGCGGTACACCTGTTAGCATTGCCAACAAAGGGGTAGGCGGTTTTATCGAATTTTTTGTTCGTAAAGGTGCTCATTTTACTGTGTTTGGTATTCTTGGTGCACTGTTGTATATCGCGTTATTTCAATATGGATTTAGGAGAAAGGAAGCTTTCCAGTTGGCGCTGCTACTCGTCGCTGCCTATGCGGGAATAGATGAAATTCATCAATCCTTTACGGGTGACCGTACACCGATGTGGCAGGATTCTGTATTAGATACGTGCGGTGGTTTCACGGGGATTTTAATAAGCAGTTTCTATTGGAAAAGAAAAAGGAGCTAAATCCTTCCCCTTTAGGTAGACAGTAAAAAAGAGTCCATCTGGTATGATGGGCTCTTTTCTATTGTTTATCTAGGGGGATTTTTTATTTTCAATTACTGACCCGTTGGACTTTTTATAGGGGATAGCACGCTAATATTTTGGCCAGCTGACGATAGTAATCTGTCAAAATAGGATTAAGGTCCGGTACCCAAAAGAATATAAGTCACAATTGACTTGATTAATGCTAATATGACTTAATTTTACACTTCGAAAATACGAAAAATGTCAAAACGATAATGATAGGATGCAGTAGTTGTAAGGTATTCTAAATTTACTGAAAATTGGCATAAAAATTGCATCAAGTAGGTTGAATAAGTATTTGGGGGCGATAAAAGTAATGGAGCAACAGCAGAACAAACTACAGAAGCAGCTAAAATCAAGGCATGTAACAATGATTTCTCTTGGCGGAATTATCGGGGCAGGTTTATTTGTAGGTAGTGGGGCGGTTATACACGAAACAGGCCCTGGTGCTATTCTCTCTTATGCAATAGCAGGTTTGCTCATCGTTTTACTCATGCGTATGCTTGGGGAGATGGCAGTCGTGAATCCAGACAGCGGTTCTTTTTCCACCTACGCACGACAAGCGATTGGACCATGGGCAGGTTATACCATTGGATGGTTATATTGGTTTTTCTGGGTAATTGTTATTGCTATCGAGGCAACAGCAGGAGGAGCGATTGTTCATGGGTGGATTCCTTCTATGCCGATTTGGTTAGTGAGTTTAATTTTAACCCTTTTGCTAACGCTTACAAACATTTACTCCGTTAAATCGTTTGGTGAATTTGAATATTGGTTTTCGATGATTAAAATTGTGGCAATAATTGCATTCATATGTATAGGGATAGCAATTATCTTTGGTTTTATCCCAGGAGTTGAATCACCAGGGCTGTCTAATCTTACAGAACACGGAGGATTTATGCCGAAGGGATTTGGTTCCGTTTTTGTTGGTATTATTACTGTTATTTTCTCATTTTTTGGTGCGGAGATCGCAGCAATTGCAGCCGGAGAATCATCTAATCCGGAAAAATCAGTAGTTGTAGCAATCAATAGTGTTGTTTGGCGTATTCTACTCTTTTTTATTGGTTCAGTGAGTGTACTGGTTATTCTTCTCCCTTGGAATTCCGCTGAGTCGCTTGAAAGTCCGTATGTAACAATGCTTAATATGATTGGTATTCCAGCTGCTGCTCAAATTATGAATGTCGTCGTTCTAGTCGCAGTTCTTTCTTGTTTAAATTCAGCTCTATATACGAACTCTCGTATGCTGTTTTCTCTTGCTCAAAATGGGAATGCGCCACGTGCACTTTTAAAGGTAAGTAAGAATGGTGTACCCGTAAGAGCTGTTTTAGCAAGTACATTTTTTGCCTACATCTGTTCTATTTTTAATTTTGTGTCTCCAGATAAATTATTTCTCTTTTTAGTGAATGCGTCTGGAGCTATTGCGTTACTTGTTTATCTTGCTATTGCTGTTTCGCATTTACGTATGCGAAGAAAGTTGGAAAAAGAAAATCCAGAAGCAATGAAGCTAAAAATGTGGCTATTTCCTTACTTAACATACGTAACGATTATTGCTATGGTCGTTATTCTGATTGCCATGGCATTCATTGATTCTATGCGTTCACAGTTTTTCTTAACCATGATGATTACTATTCTGGTTATTATTTCTTATTTTGTATCTAAACGTAAAACTGCTCATAGTTCTATAGATGAAGAGAAAAATGTTATCTAACGTTCAAAATCAAGGGTTGAATGAAATAGGGAGCATGCCAAGTAAGTTATAAAATAATTTAAATCTTGTGCTTTCTATATTAGAACAATTAAAGGGAATGAAACGACCATCGCAAACCTGTTTACGTTCTGAACAAGGGTTCCAATGGATATCTAAAAGTTATGTGAAACAACTAGAACAATTAGATATAAAAAGGAGTCATTCTAGGCGAGGAAACTGTTTTGACAACGTATGTATTACGCTATATTGCATTGTATAATCAGGAGCGATTCTAAGAAAAATTTCACGGCCTCTCCCAGGTAGAATGTTGGGAGAGGCCGTGGCATGTGTACTTTTTTATTATTGTCTAATTGACGGATACACCTAGTAATTCTTTCAGCTCGTTTGTTGATAGCTCTGTGATCCAATTTTCACTTGTAATAATCGCATTATTGAGCGATTGTTTCCGCTCTAGCATTTCATCAATTTTTTCCTCAAGTGTTCCTGTTGTAATGAGTTTATGCACATGAACAAACCGCTTTTGACCGATTCGATAAGCACGGTCTGTTGCTTGGTTTTCAACGGCAGGGTTCCACCAGCGGTCGTAATGAATAACATGGTTGGCTGCGGTTAAGTTCAGGCCTGTTCCTCCTGCTTTTAGAGAGAGAAGAAAAATACCGTGTTGTCCGCTTTGGAACTGCTCAATCATTTTATCGCGTTCTTTCTTCGGCACACTGCCGTTTAAGAAGATGACGCGCTCTCCAAAATGCCCTTCTAACAATGTTTGTAGCATATTCCCCATTCGAATATATTGCGTGAAAATTAAACAGCTTTCTTGCTGGTCGCGTATGTTTTCCACGAGTTCTAATAATGTTTCTGTTTTCATAGAACGCTCAATTAAGTTTGCTGGTGTGTCTTCTTTTAAATAGAGAGCAGGATGATTACAAATTTGTTTTAGTTTATTTAACATGAGCAAAATAAATCCGCGGCGCTCAATCCCCGTTAATCCTTCTACATTCTTCAATGTATCTTGAACGAGTTGTTCATAGAGCGATGCTTGCTCTGCCGTTAACGAGCAGTACGCTTTTTGCTCTTGTTTATCTGGTAAGTTCAAGGCAACTGTCTTATCTTGCTTCGTACGGCGCAGTAAGAATGGTGCGATTAAACGTTGCACTTGCTGAATCTTTGTCTCATCGCGATCTTTTTCAATTGGTGTCACGAAGCGGCGCTGGAACTGTGGCAAACTGCCAAGATAGCCGTGATTCAGAAAATCAAAAATAGACCATAGTTCTGATAGACGATTTTCCATCGGTGTTCCTGTTAAAGCGATCTTATGATTCGCTCGTAAATTCCGAACCGCACGCGATTGCTTTGTATGCGGGTTTTTTATATTTTGTGCTTCGTCGAGAATAATCGCATCCCACAGCTGTGTGTTTAGCTCTTCTTCATCAAGCTGTGCTAGCGCATAGGATGTAAGAATCACATCGGCATCTTGCAGGAAGACAGGCAAGTCTTCTCCCTTTGCCCGGTTGCCGCCGTAATGGAGCTTTACTTGTAAGCTCGGTGCAAAACGCTCAAATTCTTTTTGCCAGTTACCAAGGACTGATGTAGGCGCTACAATAAGCGCCGGGCCTGTTTTTAGGTTGTGTTGTTTTGTGTATAGTAAGTAAGTAATGGTTTGAATGCTTTTGCCGAGTCCCATATCATCGGCTAGCAACGCGCCAAATCCTAGCTCTCGTAAGTAGAGGAGCCACTCGACACCTTGCTGCTGGTATGGTCTTAATGTTGCTTGTAAGGAAGCCGGCACCTTGGCAGGTGGAATTTCTCCAATGTGCAGCAATCTTTCAAACAGTTTATCGTAATAATCATCGAATTCAAATTCCATATCTGCAAAAGGATTTTCTTCTTCGACTACTTCAGTTTCTGCACTTCGTAGTAACCGCTGCTGCACGACGTCTTTCATTTCAAGGCCGTACTTGTCTGCTTTCTTCATCAGCTTCTTCACTTCTTCGATAAATGCTGGATCAAGTCTCATCCATTGTCCATTTATGTGAATAAGACGTCTGTTTTGTTCAATGAGCGCAAGAAACTCGGCCTCTGATAAATCGATGCCGTTTGTAGAAATGCGCCAGTCAAAATCTACGAGCGTATTCATTCCAAAGAATGCCTGCCCTGTTTTCGCATTATGTTTCACTTGGACGCGCAGCTTTGGTTTATTTGCTTTTAAGTTTTGCCACCATGATGGCAGTAAAATATCAACACCGGCCGCTAGCAATTCATTGCTGGCTTCTGTTAAAAAGCGCCATGCTTCCGTTTCGTATAATTCGCTCCGAAATACATCCTCTTCCATTAACCAAGGTACGAGTTTGCCGAAACCTTCTTGCGTTTCGATAATACGTTCTTCATGGTTTATCCACCTTTTTGACAGCGAATCGGTGCCTGTATATACGGATATTCGCTGATTGCCGCGTTTTGGTGTTAGTATGGTTTCAAGCTTCCATGCTTCAAAATCATTCTCTGGTTCTTGTAATCGAAGCCCAATTGCAAATGGTAGATCATCCTCGATATAGCCAATTTTACGTAGCCAATCGTTTTCATGAATGGCTGTCTCAAGTTGCCGTTTCGTGAAGTCATAATGCTCATATAAGCGCTTCGCATCCTCCCATGCATCGTCAGAGCGAGTATGATGCCGAAGTGTTTCATTAATCGCTTCTGAAAACAGCTTTTGCATCGTTTCATCCATTTCCTCTTCATGAGCGGTTTTCCAGGATGGATACTGGCCCCAGTGTTTGATGTCTGGAAGAAAGTTTCCTGTTGTGTAAGCCTCCCAAGCCTGCTGAGCGGCTGGCTTGAGTTCAGTAATGTTTGCGCTTGTTTGCAGCTTTGTAAATGAATTCACCGGCTTTTTGGCGATATATTCAAATGCTTGAGTAGCGCTCAAAATGATACCGCTTCGCTGTTCATATGTTCCTTCTTGCAAAAATGTTCCGTAGAAAGAAGTGGAGTGCCATGTGAACGCATGTTGTTTCCAACTGCTTAGAGGCAAACTGCTTCCTGTTTCATCCTCTGCCCAAAGAAACCAGTTTTCTTTCATTCGTTCGAGCCGAATGGTAATGTCAATTTGTGTTGTCATGGATCAACTTTCCTTTCCGCAGTTCTTCTTGCAATGCCCGCAGCCGTGAGTGAGAGGAGGCAATCATTATAATGAAGTAATCCCATTCGTCTGTCCGTTTGAGCCTTTTGTAAAGTGTTCTCAATTTTTTTAAGTAGCGAATAGCTCTGCGATATGATTTTCGATTCTTTTCTTCAATGGCTTGCATTGCGGCATAATGATAGAGCGGAAGAGCAGCTTCTGGCGCTTCTTTTTCAATTTCTTTTAACGGTTCTTTTAACAATTCAATTGCTTCAAATCCATATAGTAAATGAAGCTCTGTCCATGTGTGATATTGCTTTTTAGCGAGCACATATTGCTCGTAGCTTACAAAACTATATGGCAATAATTCTTGAAGAACCATTTCATAGCCAGCTTGTTCGTTCGTATGCGTGGCATATGTTTCATACATCATCATAAATAAACGGACAACATCTTTCACAAAGTATGAATCGTGCTCGGCAGTTATCGTTTCTTTCACTCGTTTGTAAGTGAATGATAGCCATTGTTCTGCTCGCTCCCACTGCATGGAACTTAATAAATCTTCCAACCAGTCAAAGTAAAGTCCAACAACTTGTGGTGGCTGTGCTCTTAGTACATCCATTGCTTCTGCATCCTTTTTCTGTAGAAAGAGAAGGTGAGCGGATGCAAGTGCTTTTGATAAGGGATGAACCTTTGTTGCAATCCGCAGTTCCTCTTCTTGTATCCAAGCTTGCTCTGTGAAAAGCTCTCCCCATATGTGGCGATAAATAAAAAATCGCTCTTGTGTATAGGAAGAGGACGAGAAGAAGATTGTATGTAGCACTTCGGCAGTGTGCTGCAAAAATGGCGTAAGTACATCTGGAAGCGGCTCAGCTTTAAAATCCCTTACAATGCTTTCTATTTTATCAACAAAGAGCCGTACAATATTGATTGGTTTATGATAGGAATAGAGTTCATCTTCTTCAAATATTTGTATTTCCTCAAGCAGCTTTTGAAAAGAAAAGAGAGCTGCACTCAGTCTAAACAGTTCGTGAACAGCAACAATGCGCGGTGCTTTTCGTTCAATTTTCATATAAAAATCCATGAAAATGTTCATCAGAAAATACATTTGTTTGTATGATAGGCGCTTGTGTTCTTTTGCGAATGTATCGTATTCAGATTCAAAATAGGCAAGCCAGCTTTTGTAATCTGTATCTTTAAAAGATGTTGTTTGCAACATTTGCCGTGCTGTGCGAATAGGCGGGAGAGTAGGTTTACTTTTATTTTTAAATAAAGTTAGAATGTCTCCCACTTTCCCAAAGCTTGCGGCTGCATAGAGCAATACAGCGAGCATGTGTTTACATTGCGTCGGTGAAAAGCAGTCGCAATAACTTTCCGACACGTTTCGAATAGGGATGTTTACACTAAAAATATTTCCATCGTTTTCAACTGTCCCCGATAATGTGTATCCATCAAAATCAACGTTATACACGAGGCCGCTACGGTAGAGCTGAAGTGCATCTGAAACTTGTTCTTTGTCAGATGCTTGCTGTGGATCCAGTCCTTTCAAAAATTCATTGGCGATTTCCATAATCTCATCTTTCGTAATTGAATGTTGCAGCATAACGTTCCTCCGCGCAAAAAATTTCCTTCTTCTACATTATAAACACAATGAGTATAAAAATAGAAAAAAACAAGTTTAATCTCAAAAAATTTGAAAATTATGGTAAAATATCACATTCGTTATGGTGGTGGATCTGTGAAATTTAAAGACTTTAGTAATGAGCATATTATTACAGTCGCACCAGAAACAAAGAATTCATGCAAAAAAGACTATCTCTTTTAAAAAGAGGTAGTCTTTTGTTGTAATACGCTTTGTACGTAAGGATCTTGCAAAATCATTTCGATTAAAGGAATGGTTTTATTTTTGAAGTGGTGGCCGGTATCAATCGGAAATGGTTTTTGTCCACCAGGTTTGACGCCATATTGTATAATTTTATACTGCACGTCCTCATCTTGTTGTAATACGATTAGTCTATAACGGTTATCGTCATGCTCTAATGAAAAATCAATTGCAGTCGCATCGTATGTGACATCGTCTTTATATATATACGGAGTAGGTGTGCCAATCCAGTCAACTTTTGCGTTTATATTCATATAGATGCCTCCTTTTCTTCTATCCCGCACTAACGGGCAGTAATATCCCACCTCAAGAGTAAGAGAAAGCAAAGAAGATAGATGGGGGATAACTGCCCGTAAGAGCCCGATTGGTTCAACTAACCTTCTGGGAAAAAAACGCTCCCAGAAGGAAGTTTCACTTTATTATAAGCAAAATAAAAGCCAGCTCTCAACTGATGAGAGCTGGCTTTGTTTTTTTTATAGCAATAGCATTTAGTCTAAAATTTTCACTTTTACATGTTTGCGTCCCCATTGGTTTGCAGCGGCATCAGAGCCGACTAGGACGTCGATACGGTTTCCTTTAATTGCACCGCCAGTATCACCAGCAATTGCTTCTCCGTATCCTTCTACCCAGATCTTTGATCCAAGTGGAATCACTTTCGGGTCAACAGCAACCATTTTCATGTTTGGATTTGCTGTTAGGTCATGCCCCATTGCAGTTAATACATGACCGCCATGTGTGCCGCCATTTTCGCTTGGGTCAGCTGTGTAAGCAGTTGCTTCAACTGTTAGTTCACGGCCGCCAGCTGGTGCAGCTTTTGTTGGTGCAGCCTTTGTTTGTGTAGCAGTCTGCGTTGCTTGAGCTTGAGCTGGTTGTGCTTTTGCAGGAGCAGGTGCTTGTTCTTGTGCTGTCACAACAGGTGCAGTACCTGTTAAATAAGGAACATTTACATAAGCTGTCTTTCCGTTATATTCAAATTGTAACCAACCGTTTTGAACTTGATGTGTCGTTTGAATGACATCATCTTTCTTTAATGTACC
This sequence comes from Bacillus sp. GB_SG_008, assembly GCF_052038115.1. Lineage (NCBI taxonomy): Bacteria > Bacillati > Bacillota > Bacilli > Caryophanales > Bacillaceae > Bacillus > Bacillus sp. GB_SG_008. The sequence continues at coordinate 243,918 of NZ_JBPZSK010000002.1, forward strand.
CAGAATTTCTGAGTTTGTGTTTGCATCAGCACGTACATTTAATACGTTTGCTGTTACATAATAGATGTTTTTCGTAAACTCGGAGCTTACGAATCCTTCTTTACCATTTAGGTTCACTTTTAGCCAACCGTTTTCTGTATTTTTAACATCTAATTTATAACCATCTAATACTTTACCTACAACTTTTGATTCAATAGTTGGGTTTTCTCGTACGTTTAGAACGTCTGCGTTAACAACTGTTTCTGCTTGTGCAGAAGAAGTGAAAATCCCAAGACCAAAAACTGCTGCTGTTGCTATACCAAGTAACTTTTTCATGAATAGCCTCCTATGCTTTTGTTTTCGTGTCCTCATTATAGCAACAGGTTTTCAGCGAAAATGGGAAATCACACAATTACAAACCATTCGTAACACTTCATTAATACTTTGTAATATAAAAAAATACATAAACAAACCGCTTTTTTATTGAGTTTTACGGGACTTCATTACATGTTGCAGGATTTAGGAGAGGTGAGTAAATATTTTAAGGGGGTTAATCGTGTTTCAGTAGTATTACAATAGTGTTATGAAAGGATTACTTCCGTTGAGTATTTTATTAATTTATTTCCAAAATAGTTATTTAATTATAAGTAGTTTGTGTTATTTTTCACAAATTATAGCCCTATTTTACGAAAAATCATCATACAATTGTTACAAAAAGAAGGGGTTGTCATAGAACAAATTTGTTCTTTTTCATCTCTGTAACATATCACAATGAATGAAATACGTATTATTTATTCCAGCAAGAGGGGAAAAAGAAACCGTCTAGTTAGGATGTTTTTTATTTTGTGTAATATTGACAAAAAAATGTCGAAAATGTGTTGTCACATCTTCCTAAATGTGCTATATTATTTCCTGTAAGCGATTTCAATTTAAGTTTTACGGCAACTAAGGGGAGGACATCCAGAGTAATGAAACGTTACGAACGAAAGTGGAAGCATATTTGTTTAAAGCGTGCTACGCACCGAGCAGTACATGAAAACGAAGAGCGAAAGATAGAAAAACCTACAAAAGAACCAGAAAAGCAATTGGTCTCGCAAAAGTAGGATCCACTTTTGTCGTATATATAAGAAAGTGTTACGTTCGTTGGGGGATGGGCGTAAAGTAACTTTCAACTAAGGGGTATTAGTTCAATATATAAGTTTACGGTTAAAATAAGCGCAGAGCATACGGCAGCTCTGCGCTTATTTTTTTCTATATATATAGTAGAAACTCGTTTGAATCGTATCGCAAGGCATGCCCCTGCGATTCTGGGCACGCTAAGTAAGACCCTCACCTCAAGATTTAGAGAAAAGTGAAGAAGATAGGTGGGGGACAACTGCTGGCATGAGTCCGATTGGTTCTACTAACCATCAGTGGGGGACCACTGATGGAAGTTTCACTTTATTTATCCTTTTTAAATCGTACTGTTTTGTCCCAGCCGATGACCTGTTTTTTGCTTTTTGCACGTAAATATAGGATGAGACTTCGGATAAACAAGTATGTGAAGAGCTGGGCATATGTGAAATACATAATGACACTTATAAATATGTTTATCGGTGTGAATGTTTTTTCGACGCTTTGTGCACTGAATAGTTGAGATGTATATGTCACGTATGCAACATACCACATAAACATAAGTGGAATTGGGTATTGAATATGAAAGATACCGAGTAAGCCGATGATGAACCAAACGTTTGAAATGATGAGAAACAGCCAAAAGACAACATAGACCGATACTTGCTGTAAGGAGTGAACAAGAAGTTTTCCTTTGAAGAAATCAAAGGAAGAGAGCATGTTCTCTAAAATATATAAATTTCCTTGTAACCATCGTGTGCGCTGTTTAATCAATACTTTCAAATGTTCTGGCTCTTGTTCCCGTGTAATAGACTCAGGTACAATCGGTAAGAGATAACCTTTATGAGTAATTCGAAGTGTGAGTTCGGCATCTTCTGCAATTGCATAAGGGTCATAGCCGCCGAGCTCTTCTAAAACAGAGCGGCGAAGAAGCATATTTGTCCCCGTTAAAGAACCTGTTTGGAATAAGAGCCAGCGCCCAGATTGCATAAGCAGTTGAAAAACTTGAAATTCAAGTGAAATCATGCGGGTAAGCCAGTTGTGTGTTTCGTTCACCGTTCGTACATGACCGACTGCTCCAACGGCATCTTCTACTGTTTCTGCATATTCCACAAGCATACGAAGCGCATGAGGCTCTGGCTGGTTATCTGCATCGTACACACAGAAGTATTTACCATCTGAAATGCTTAATCCATAGTTTAGAACGCGTGATTTTCCTTTCGGTTCTTCAGGCGGAACACGAATATGCCGAATATGTGTATAAGCTTGTTCAAAACTATCGACAATTTCTCCTGTTTCATCGTGCGAGTTATCATTTAATAAGTAAACCGTTAGTTGACCTGGATATTCAATGTTTGCCATCGCTTCTAACGTGTCTTTTATTACGATACCTTCGTTATAGGCAGGAATTAAAATATCAACGCTCGGATAATGAGAAAGCGTGCGATCTTTTCGTTTCCGATTGCGATGAATTAACCCGGCAATTGTTAAGAGAGAGTAATAAGCAAGCAAGCCGGAAAATAAAAATGCTGTAAAAATAAGAACATATTTGATCGAAAAGATGATGCTAATCCAAAAAACAAGTATACAAAATAACATAAATAAAATAAGAAGAATGAGCGCCATCATAGTGAAGGTGACTCCTGTTTTCCAATCTGTTCTTGTTTCAGTTGAATTTGTTTAATCGCATCGTCGGTTAGGCATGTTTTCATCTTTTCTTGTAATCGGTTCATGACAATCTCTGTTCCTGCTGCATTTGTGTTTTGCAAGAGAATGACGAGTTTTTCATCATTATATTTTCCCACTAGGTCAAAATTATTGCGTACTGTTTTTAATAGAAGAAAGGCAACGCGATTCATCACGCTGCCGCGCGTATATTTACTGAAAGATGAAAAGTCAAAGTAGATAATAATTCCTGTTTCATCGCGTCGCTTCATCGCAACTTCAAGTAATATGCCGCGATTTTCAAATTCTTGTTTTGTTAATAATTTTGTACCAGCTATATATTGTTCTAATTTTGTAAGCTGTTCTGTTAAACGTTTATTTTCGTGAACAACTTGTTTGAGTAAATAAGTTGAAATGTAAATAAGGAAGAAGTTAGAAGCTGCGAGAAAATGAAATATGATATAGCTGAGTTGTTCTGATGTGTTCCATAAGTATAACCATGCTTCATAAAATAAATAGAAAACAGAAAGAATGGTTCCGATAATAAAGAGTACAAAAGCTCGTTTATTGGGAATAAATAGGAATAACAAATGAACAGCCACATACATAATTGTAAAGATAAGAGCATATTTGTATTCGGTCATCTGTACTGTACTGAAATAAAAAAGAATTTGTACAATCCATACTAATAATACTTCATAGGATGCACTTTTCATGGTAAACGCCCCCTAATGTAAATATCACAGGTTATTTGTAATATGTGTAATTAGAAGGAAGATGAGTCAAGCGATTTAATCACACCGGATGTTTGAAGTGTAGAGTGCGACTTTTCATCATGATTAAAAGCTTGTTATACGATGAGCGAGGGATAAAAGGGAATTGTATATAAAAAATCCCTCTTAAGTTAAAGACTTAAGAGGGATCTTTGTATATTAAAACATCATGCCCGCTACGGCAGCGTTTAAGAAGTTAGCTAATGTACCAGCAATTACTGCTTTAATTCCCAATTGTGCAATTTGTTGACGGCGTGAAGGAGCAAGTGTACCTGTCACACCTAATTGAATTGCAATAGATGAGAAGTTTGCGAAGCCGCAAATTGCAAATGCTAAAATAATGTTTGTTTTTTCGGAAAGGTCTCCCATATGCTGAGCTAAATTTCCATATGCAACGAATTCATTCACTGCAAGTTTCTGTCCGATGTAACCAGCTGCTTGAATTGCTTCATGCGGCGGAACCCCGATTAGTACAGCGAGTGGAGACAGGATGTAACCAAAAATTAGATCAAGGCTTAGTTTTATATCAAACCAAGAACCAATCCATCCTAGTAGACCATTTAATACAGCGATTAACGCAATAAATGCCATAAGCATGGCTGCAACGTTAATAACAAGCTGCATCCCTTCAGATGCACCGCGTGCTGCTGCATCAATAACGTTTGCATCTGTACGCTCTGTAGAAAGTTGCACATCGTTATTTACTTTTTCCGTTTCCGGCATGATTAATTTTGCAATCAGTAAGCTTGAAGGTGCAGCCATAATAGCAGCTGCAAGTAAATGCTCAAGCGGAATTCCCATTGCTGCATAACCAACAAGAACAGAACCGGCAACAGACGTCATACCGCTAACCATAATAGCGAAGAATTCACTATTTGTTACGCGATCTAAGTAAGGTTTAATTAAAATTGGTGCTTCCGATTGTCCTAAGAAAACAGTTGTAACAGCATTTAAGCTTTCTGTTTTTGAAGTGCCAAGAAGTTTGCTTAACCCGCCGCCAATAATTGAAATAAACCATTGCATGATACCAAAATAATATAATATAGCTACGAGTGCACTAATAAATACAATTGGAAGTAATGCTTGAATAATAAAGACGAAGCCCCAAGGACCTTTAGTGTTTGCTAGATCGCCCACAACGAATTTAATTCCTTCGTATGAGAAATTAATAAGACTTTGTACACCACCAGCAGCATGTTTTAAAACAGCTTTTCCAGCGTCCCATCTTAATACGATGAAGGAGAAAGTGATCTGAATAGCTAGCGCAATTAAAATTGTACGCCAATTAATAGCTTTGCGGTTGGAAGACAATAAAACTGCAATTGCCAAAATTCCAAGCACGCCGCCAATTCCCCATAAAACATTCATGCTTGTAAAATCTCCTCTCTAAATTGACGAAACATTGCGAATAGTAGAATTGCTACGTTTCTCTGAAAATATTATCTTATGTAACTTATCACACCAGACATCAGAGGTCAAACGTCTACGGAAAAGTCAGAATAGGAAAACAATAAGAGGGATAACTGCCCATAAAAGCTCGATTGGTTCAACTAACCTTCCGGGAAAAAAACGTTCCCAGAAGGAAGTTTCACTTTATCCCGCCCAAACAGTCGGTAAGAAGTTAGGTAAGGAAGAGAGACAAACAAACCGTCTGTAAGGACCCGATTGGTTCAACTAACCTTCCGGGAAAAAAACGTTCCCAGAAGGAAGTTTCACTTTATGTCATTTTTCCGATTTGTATTTATATATATAATGAAAAGAGCCTTCTAGTAATCTAGAAGGCTCTAAAACTATCAATTAATAAGGCTTAGAATATCCTAAGAAATGACTGTTCCAATATGAGTTGTTTAATGAAGCTACTTTAACACCATTGTCACCGGCTTGAATAAACGTACCGCCGCCAAGGTAAATACCCATATGAGATGGACCAGATTTATATGTGTTTTGGAAGTAGATTAAGTCGCCTGGCTGTGGGTTAGATGTATGTTGGAAGCTGCTCCAATATCCAGCTACACTTGTACGACTGATTGAATAACCAAACTTCTTATATACGTGATAAATGAAACCACTGCAGTCAACACCATTTGCAGAAGTGCCGCCCCATACGTATGGAACACCTTCCATTGATCTTGCGTATGAAAGTAGTGATGACATATCACCAGAGTTATTGCTTGTATTGTTGTTATTGTTATTATTGTTGTTGTTATTATTGTTTTCATTATTCGGTTTTTCAGCTGGTTTATTTTCTTGTCCGCCGCTTACAGGTGTTTTAGATAAGTAGCGAGTGCCTACATATCCAGTGCGGCCATTATAGTTAATTTTGCTCCAGCCGTATTCGTCTGCAAGTACTTGTACTTTTTGTCCTTGTGGTAAGGCTCCGATTACACCGTAGTTTGAGCCAGCACCGCTGCGTACATTTAGTGCGCTTGCATTAACGTAATATTCTCCGCTTCCTTGCGATGGAGTTTGATCGTTTGTTGCTGGCGGAGTAGGTGTAGAAGTGCCGTCTTTTACAAATTTCACAAATTCGCTGCTAACATAACCAATTTGTCCATTATGCTTCACTTTGAACCAGCCATTTTCAGCGCCAATAACGTTTAATTTTTGTCCGTTTAATACGCCGCCAATGATACTGTTGTATGTAGCTGGGCCTGTACGAACGCGTAAAGATGTTGCGTTTACAACGTAAGTACCGCCAGGTTGAACTGTAACATTGTTGTTATTATTTTGCTGTTGGTCATCCTGTGCAGCATCTGTATTAGAGCCGCCTTTTGTTACATAATCTTTGCTAATGTAAGCTGTTTGTCCGCTGTAGTTAATTTTGAACCAATCTTGTACTTCGCCAACGACTTGTACAACTTGTCCTTTATGTAGAGAACCTAACTGTGTATGTGATGTGCTAGGGCCTGTACGAACACGAAGGGAGGATACATTTACTGTATAGTTTCCACTTGCTGGTCGAACAGTTGTGTTATCGTTTGGTTTAGAATCGGTATTCGTATTGCCCGCATTTACAAACTCACCGCTAACATAGCCGATTTTTCCATGGTGATTAATTTTATACCAGCCATTTTCTTGTCCAATAACGTTTAGTGTTTGTCCTTCGTATACGCGAGACATGATGTGATTAGAAGTACCAGGACCTGTACGAACGCGTAATACGTCCGCGTTTACTGTGTACTTTGTTGTGTTTTGTGATGTTGCTTGAGCCGTTTGAGCTGTTTTTGCTGCAGGTTGTTGTACGGTTTCAGCTGCTTGAACCGTATCCATTGTCGGCGCTACAGCACCTGCAACAGATACCGCAGCAAGACCGGCAAGATATTTTTTCATAGTTTGTCGATTCCTTTCTGCCTGTATTTTAAGGTAATGAAAAATTTACCAACTATAAAAATTCTAAGATGGTTGTCGATTGATGTCAATACTTATGAAGAAATCCGAATATCCTAAAAAGGGATAACAAAAAAAAGAAAGGTGCAAAAATGCACCCTTTTTTTGGTTTTATATCCATATATTCCTGTTTTTTGAGGTGTAATTGTCCGCTTTTAAGGCCAAAGGACGTTGGAAGTAGAAAAACTTTGCATAAATGTTTTTTGTAACAATTTTGTGATAGGCCCGACTTGTCCGTTTTGAATAGCAGTCCCATCGAGGTGTGTCACTGGCATCACTTCAAAGGTTGTTCCTGTAAAGAAACATTCATCTGCTTTGTATACATCATGAACACTAAACAATTCTTCTTTCAGGGGAATATGTAATGTATGAGCAAGCGATATAATATATTGCCGAACAATACCGTTTAAAATGAGATGATTGGCAGGGTGTGTATATAGCGTTCCGTTCTTCACAAGAAAGAAGTTAGAGTGGCTTCCTTCAGTGACGATTCCGTTACGAACGAGAAGAGCCTCTTTGCAGCCTTTTCGCTCTGCTTTTGTACTAGCTAATACATTGGGTAGTAAATTTAGTGACTTAATATCGCAGCGCAGCCAGCGGATATCAGGCTCTGTTATGGCGCGAATTCCATATTCAATCCATAAAGCGGGGCGTTCTTTTTTGCGTATGTACGCATAAATAGTTGGAGTTGCATCAAAGGAAAAGGCATGAACACGCGGTTTGACGCCTCGTGAAATTTGGAGATAAATGATGCCGTCTTCTTGAAATTGATTTTTTTCTAGCAGCTCGTATAGGGATGCGATAAGCTCAGCTTTTGAGAGAGAAAGGGTGAGCTCCATTTCTTCCATAGAGCGATATAATCTTGTTATATGTGGATCTAACAAATGCAAGGTCCCTTTATAAACACGAATGACTTCATATACGCCATCACCAAACTGTAGACCGCGCTCTTCTAAGTCAACATGAGGTTGTTCGTTTGTTGTATCAATCATTTTTCCATTCCATAATACAAAGCGTTCATATTTCATGTTTTTCTCCTTCCTTCCCCAAATATTGTCTGCACATACAAATTCGAAGATTGGAAGAAAGAATCCTGCTTTGCAAAAAAAAACAACGTTCTATTACAGAACGTTGTATAAGGAGGGTAGCTTGTATCATAGGGACAAAGCTTACATGTTTTATTATAAAGATGTTTCATAAATTTTATGTAAAATTTTGGTTAAGGTTGTGTAATGATTGCTCAGCGTTTTTCTTGAAAGCTGTTTCTGCATGGTATGTATTTAAGTTGTATATTGTAGAATCATCGATAGATGTTACAACTAGAAAAAAGACGCTGATTACGCAGCGTCTTTTTCTTTATTGTTTTCTTTATCTTTATCTTTATCTTTTTCTTTTTCTTTATTGTTTTCTTTAATGGTTGTTTTGATTGTGCCTGTTTTTACTTTGTTACCTTCATAGAAACGCAGTAAGTCACCTTCAATGATTTGATCTGACATGCGCAATTCATTTTGTGCGCGGTCGATCATTGCTTGTGCTTCGGCTTTTGGCACTTCTGCAACTTGACCTGTCGTACGGTTATAGAACGTATTATTTGTGTAAATGTATTGATCTGTAACGAAGCTTCCATCACGTTGTACGACAAATGGTTTGCGCTCTGGTGCGAATAAATCATGACCAAAGTTAATGTCGTTCGTTGTATCAACACCTAGTAAATGAAGGATTGTTGGTTTTACATCAATTTCTCCAGCAGGTGCTGAAATTGTTTTTCCTTCTGTTTGACCAGGAACGTGAATGAAGAACGGTGTACGTTGTAAGTTCATACGATCAAATTCTGTAATTTCTTGTTTTCCTAAGAATTGTGCCATTGCACGGTTATGGTTGTCAGAAATACCGTAGTGGTCACCATAGAATACAATAACAGAGTTATCGTAAAGTCCCTCTGCCTTTAAATCTTCAACAAAGTGTTTTAACGCTTCATCTAAATAACGAGCTGTTACTACGTAATTGTCAAATACATCGTCACCAGAGTTATATGGCTCAATTAATTTCGTTGCTTCATCATAGTCAAATGGATAGTGGTTTGTTAACGTAAGGAAACGTGTATAGAACGGTTGCTCAATATTTTTTAACATATCCACTGATTGATCAAAGTACTCGATATCTTTTAAACCCCAACCTAGCTTTGTTTCAGGGGTAACCTTGTAGTCTAATTCATTAAAGTAACGATCGTAACCAAGTGCTGGGTACACCATGTTACGGTTCCAGAACGTTGCGTTGTTTGCATGGAATACAGCTGTGTAATAGCCTTGCTCATGCAAGATTTCTGGTGTTGCAACAAATTCATTATTACCATGCGTAAAGAATACAGCGCCGCGATCTAATGGATATAAAGAGTTATCTACAAGAAACTCTGCATCAGATGTTTTACCTTGACCTGTTTGGTGATAGAAGTTTTCAAAGTAATAGCTTTCTTTCGCAAACTGGTTTAAGAATGGTGTTACTTCTTGTCCGTTTACTTTTGCACCAATTAAGAATTGCTGCATGGACTCAAGAGATACAACAATTACGTTTTTTCCTTTTGCTGCACCGAACATATTTGGATCTGGCTTTTCTTGCATTGTTTTCACATAGGTCTCTGCTTCTTGCAGCTTACTGCCATCTGCAAATGCTTTTTGTGAACTTGATTTTGCTTGTAAGCCAAGGTCGTACACTTGGTGTACGTATAAACCCAAGTTTTTAACAAGCATTACACGGTCAAATGAGCGTGTTAATAATTCCGGACGCTCTGCTTCTGCAAGTCCTAAGTTTGCAAAGAAAATGGCAATTGTTGATACGAAATATAGTGATCGCATCGGACGTGAAACACGCTCTGTTTTTGCATAGTCTTTCTTTTTCTTTAAAAGGACTGCGAAGAAGATAATATCGGCAAAAGCGACAACAATTTTGTAGTTAAGGAGTGACTTCACACTAGAGCCAAGACTACCGAAGTTTGACGTTTGTCCAAGTACAGGTAATGTTACAAAGTCGTTATAGAAACCGTAGAACATTACGTTACCAACAAGAATGATGGTAAGGAGAAAGTCAATGCCAAGTGCAATATAGTTTCGTTTTTTCCCTTTTGCAAATAATGCAAGACCCACTAGAAATAATGATGAGGCTAATGGGCTAATAAATAAAATGAATTCTTGCATGAAAGATTCTAGTTTTAAGTCAAAGCTAGTACGTGTAATAATATACGTTTTTAGCCACACTGTGATGGCAATAAAGAATGTAAATCGTACGTTTTGAAATTGTAATTTCAAAGATTCCTTCATCCATTTTCACCCTTTCTCTATCAGGCTTGGTCGATTTTTGAGAGAAACCCGCTAAAATAAAAAATACATAGTTTTCTTTGCCATGGATAGAGTTTTTTCTTTATACATCTATATATGACTTGAACTATGCATACCCTTTTGTTTTCCTGTCATTTTGTATTGTTCCATAAGAACAAAGCCATTTTGTATTATACAACAAAATTTAGCTATTAGGAACACACTCGCATCTTACATTTTTTGTCTTTTTTTCCATTATAGCTGACAGTGAAAACTTTAACATTGGTTTATATGCTCGTCAACTAGAAAATATAACAAATATGGGAAAGAGTCCGTAGAAACGAGGACTTTTTATATTGAGAAAAATTAAAAAATCAACACCAAACACTTGTTCTTTTTCGCTTGTTTGTTATAATAAGAATGCATGATAAGTAACGTTGCCAAGCCAGAACCTACATTAATATTGTATGTATGTGAAGTTTGCTTATGTTGTAAATAAATTCGGCATAATAGAAATAAAGTGAAACTTCTATTAGCAGGGGGTCTTACTGCCCGTGAATAGCGGGGGAAAAGAATAACGAGGGGAGATTTCATGATGAAGGAGAAATTTTCAGTCGAAGCGTTTTGGAATAAAGTAAAACATGTAGCGATTAAGGCGGGGCATTCCGTCATTTATGCTAGTTTGTTACTGTTTTATGTATTGCAGAAACCAGGTGTTCCAAAACGAGTGAAGCTTACGATTATTGGTGCTCTTGCGTATTTTATTGCACCGATTGATGCTATTCCGGATTTTATAGCTGGGCTCGGTTATACAGATGACTTAGGCGCATTAACAGCTGCGCTCGTACAAACTGCTATGCATGTAGATGAAGAAGTGAAAGAACAAGCGCGTACAAAGCTGGGAGAATGGTTTGGTTCTGATGTGGATACGTCACTTATTGATCAAAAATTAGATTAATGTAGTGAGACGTCTATTGGTGTTTTTCCATTAATGGGCAGTCGAACGAGTTAGGATTGAACGGAAGGAATTGGATATGCCATCAGGAAAAACACACACGAAGATAAACTTAGTTTCTCTTCCCATTGTATTATTTATGCTCGGTTCTTACGGGTTAACGAATTTTGATTTTCTTCTTACGTTTACGATTGGATTTATTATTGGGACGTACTTTTTAACACCGGATCTGGATATTCATAGTTCTGCTTACCGAAAATGGGGGTTATTTCGCATCTTTTGGTATCCATATCAAGTTGTAATGCCGCATCGGTCACCACTTACGCACACGATTATTATTGGTGATTTGATTCGTCTTCTTTATATGCTGCTCGTTTTCTCACCGTTTTTATATGTTTTAAATAAAACAGTGCTAGAGGGAAAACTGATAGAGATGGCAAAGGCGCATAAAGTGGCAATTATTATGTTTGTACTGGGCGTTATTGCCGCTAGTGCATTACATATTATCGCGGACGGTGTGAATACAAGGCGTAAAAAAATGATGCGCCGCAAACGAAGAAAAAGAAGATGAAAAAAGTACTCGCACGCTGCGAGTACTTTTTTCTTATATAAAGGATAGTGAAATTTTCCTTTATCCCGCCATTCGCGGGCAGTAAGACCCCCACCTCAAGATTGAGAGACAAGCGAAGAAGATAGGTGGGGGATAACTACTGGCATGCTGGGAAAAAACGCTCCCAGAATGAAGTTTCACTTTATAGTTTTTGCACTGAAAACCACAATCAAAAGCTCTTCTTAAGAAACCTTTGATGAATTATAATGTATGGTTTGTTTGAATTTTTGCCTGTTTGAGTTAAAGCATTTTTCAATTCCAAGGTAGCGGTCTAAACTTAAAACGTAACTGCGTTCTAAAAAGAATAATATTCCAAATGCACTTGTATATAGTGTAAGACTTGTTAAATTCATATTACCTGAGAGAATAAAATTAATATGCATAAAAAGACAAATACAAACAGAAGGAATAATCATTAATCCTACTATCATACATATACCAACTACAATCTGGACGATAGGAATCGTATAGTTAAAGAATATAATATGTTTTAGTGCTATGTATTGAATGAAATCATGATAAAATTCTGGAACATTTGGTTTTTCTAGTGCCATTATTAAGTAATTTTTAAGAAAAATCCCCGGTTCACTAAACCAATGTTTTTCTGTAATTTTTGTTATTCCTGCCAAAAGCCATCCAATACCAAAAAAAACGCGCATTAAAGTAACTAATAATTGAAATAATTGCTTTTCCAGACGCCTTGATAATACATTCATAACATTAAACATCTCCAATCTTGTAAGGGGAAAAGAAGTGCCCTCAAATATTGATAACGATTATCATTATCGAAATTAAATTTAACAATTATGATAACTATTTTCAACGGAAAATGTAGGATAATTTGCAAAAGCTTAGGAAGTGAATTCCCGCTTCAAGATTCGAGAGAGAGGTGAAGGGAATTTTCATACATGAAATGTCATTCCAGTTCTATCAATTAAGTTTAGATCGGGCGAATTATAATGGAATGAAAGCAAGACCGTCTTTTGACGGTCTTGCTTCTTATTTTTCTTTAATTCATGACTCCAACAAATACCCAAACAAATTATTTCGTATTAACGAGCTGTGACATCTTTAGCTGCTTCAGAAATACGGTCAACTGTTGCTTTTCCAGCATTTTCAACAGCATCAACTGCATTTTGTACTGCATCGCTTGCTGCTTCAATTCCGCGTTTTGTGTTATTACGCCCTGCATCAATGGCAGATTGAGTTCGATTTTGCTCAGTCATTTTTTGTCCTCCTAAAATCAGTTTTCGACCTTAGTATAAGAAAATGTCATTTTCCTATTCATACATTAGAAAAACTGCCAATAATCTGGGGTGTGTAACCAAAAAATCCCGTCGGAACACGTTCATCATTTACGGTTGCAGCTCTTTTTTATCCCGCCCAAACAGCCGGTAAGAAGTCAGGCAAGGAAGAGAGACAAACCGTCTGTAAGGACCCGATTGGTTTAACTAATCCTCAACGAGAAAACCGTTCGTTGAGGAAAGTTTCACTTTATTTTAGAAACCTGTAATCATATCACATTTTGTGAAAGGATGAACAAAGAAAATGTGAAAAAAATTCGAAAATAGCATTGTAAATACAGGGAAATATGATAAAGTAGAATTATCAAATATTCATGAAAACGTTTTCTGTAAACGTTTTATTTTTTGGACCTAAAGGTCTGATGACCTGGTTGTCTACTTATAGGATTATAAGTACATGAAAAAGAGACATTAGAAGGGAAGAGAAACTATGAGCACATGGACACAAGTTTATGATCCGCTAGGTAACATTTGGCTTTCGGCAGCAGTTGCAATGATTCCAATTATATTTTTCTTCTTAGCGTTAACAGTTTTTCGTATGAAAGGCTATGTTGCAGGGTTCATTACAGTTTTATTAACAGTTATAATTGCACTTTTTGTTTATAAAATGCCATTTACGATGGCGATAGCAGCAACGGGTTATGGGTTTGCTTATGGATTATGGCCAATTGCGTGGATTATCATCATGTCAGTATTTTTATACAAAATCTCAGTAAAAACGGGACAGTTCGATGTCATTCGTGCATCTGTTCTTTCTATTACAAATGATCATCGTCTACTTGTCATTTTAATCGGCTTCTCATTCGGTGCATTTTTGGAAGGAGCAGCTGGATTTGGAGCACCAGTAGCAATTACAGCAGCGCTTCTTGCAGGGCTTGGTTTAAACCCGTTATACGCAGCGGGGCTTTGCTTAATTGCAAATACAGCACCGGTAGCATTCGGAGCGATGGGTATTCCAATTTTAGTAGCTGGTCAAGTAACAGGTATTGATCCTCATAAAATAGGAGAAATGGCTGGGCATCAATTACCGCTTCTATCATTATTTGTTCCATTCTTTATTGTATTCTTAATGGATGGATTAAAAGGTGTAAAACAAACGTGGCCTGCATTACTTGTAGCAGGCGGTTCGTTCGGGATTACGCAGTTTATTACAGCAACATATCTTGGGCCTGAACTCCCGGATATTACATCAGCACTAGTGAGTTTAGTGAGTTTGGCGCTATTCTTAAAAGTATGGCAGCCAAAAGAAATTTACCGTTCTGGAAAAGGACAAGCAGAAGCAGCGGCGACGGTAGATGCTGGTTCTACAATAAATTTAACAGCAGGAAAAGTTTTGAAAGCGTGGTCACCATTTATTATTTTAACGATAATGGTTGTAATCTGGAGCCAAAAATTCTTTAAAGCTTTATTTGCTCCAGGCGGTGCACTTGAAAGCTTAGTGTTTAAAATTCAAATTCCGGGTCTGCATAATTTAGTGATGAAGGCAGAGCCAATTGTTAATAAACCAACACCATATGAAGCTATATTAAAGATTGATATTTTATCGGCAACAGGAACAGCAATTTTGATTGCATGTATTATTACAATGTTTGTTTTGAAAATGAGTCCAAAACAAGCAGTGGTCACATTTAAAGAAACGTTGAAAGAATTGAAAATGCCAATTTTGTCAATTGGATTAGTACTTGGTTTTGCGTTTATCGCAAATTACTCAGGACTTTCATCGACATTGGCATTAGCGTTAGCAGGAACGGGGAAATTCTTCCCATTCTTCTCGCCATTCCTTGGATGGCTTGGGGTATTCTTAACAGGATCAGATACATCTGCAAACGCATTGTTCTCAAATCTACAAGCAATTACAGCGCAGCAAGTAGGCGTAAGCGAAGTGTTGCTTGTTGCAGCGAATACAACGGGCGGTGTAACTGCTAAAATGATTTCACCGCAGTCCATTGCAATCGCATGTGCGGCAGTTGGACTTGCTGGAAAAGAATCTGACTTATTCCGTTTCACAGTGAAACATAGTTTATTCTTCGTAACAATCATTGGTATTATCACATATATTCAAGCTTATTATTTAACTTGGATGATTCCTTAATAGAAAAAGGGGTGTCTCTTATGATGAGATACCTCTTTTTGTTATTTTTAATTTTAGGATGGAAGATGTACGGTTTTAACGTGATGTAAATTAAAATGAAAACGCTGATTACGTGCTGTAATGAGTTCAATTTGGTTGTCGGTTACTTCAGCTAATTTGCCAATTTTATAACTCTGTATGCCTAGATCAAGTAAAACGATATGTTGTTTTAGTTTTTTCATTTGCTCAGAAAATGTACGTGCAAGTGTAATCTTTGAAGCTGGCGATAAGAGTTTTGTATTTTCTAGTCCGTAAGGCGTTTCTGCTTCCTTATACGGAACGATATATTTTACGTGATGAAAGGGGATGTATAACATTTGATAGACAGGTGAGAGGAAGATAAAATAGTCATTCATAATATGGGTAACATATCCATGTAAGAAGTGTTCATGTGATAGCGCAAGTTCAATAAATTGTCCTTTTGCCACTTGCAATGTTTTTCGCAGTGAAATAGTGGATTCACTTGATATTATGTCTGGCGGTAGTAAAGATTCTGGAATTGCTAGGTTATCAAGTAATGAAGAATCGATGCTTGGGGTTAAATGTTGAATGTGTAAACTAGAGATATACATGTATTTTTCTCCATCATACAATACAATAATATCCGAGCCTTTATCAATCATAATTCCTTCAAATGGAATAATTTCCCTTGACAATGTCACTTGTATGGGCTGATTAATATATTTTTGTAAATGAAGCATAATAATCACCTTTCTCGTAATTACATAATCTCCTCCTTCTAACATAGTGGAAGGAGGGAGATGTTTTAAGATGTGAAGATTAATTTAACCCAATAATATAAACATAGCAGTGTAAAAATGACGGTTGGCGGAATGACAAGAAGTGTAGTTTTTATATAGGTATCCCAACCGATAGTTACTTTTCCTTTTTTCACAATATACATCCACATTAAGCTTGCTAATGTACCAATCGGGAGTAATAATGAGCCCATGTCACTACCGATGATGTTTGCAAGATAAATGGTTTTCAATGTAATAGGATCTAGTCCCATTTCGGTGAGTTCAATTGTGCCAATCATTAAGGCAGGATGGTTATTAAAAATGTTAGAGAGGATAGAGACTAGGCCCCCCATAACAAAAGTGGCATGAAATAAACTACCAGTGATGATTGGCTGAAATGTAGTGATGAGCAGGTTGGTTAAGCCGATGTTATTAAGTCCATACACAATCACGTACATAGAAAATGCGAAAATTAAGACATACCAAGGTGTTTTTTTAATCATATCATGAGGTGGAAGGCGCAGTTTGTACCATCTCCACCCGAGTAAAATAACGGAGCCAATGACTGCTACAATGGCGATAGAAAACTGAAAGAAAGATGCGATAAATAAGCTGATACGAACGCATAAAACAAATAATAGAATTCCAAGCATAAACCTTGTTCGCTTACGATTTTCATCAATTGCGGGACGTGGTTGCAGTGGGTGAAAGGATTTTTTAACGAAATTTTCATCTAAGTATGTCGACAAGACCGGGAGTTTTTTAGGGATTTTTTTCCGAAACACAAGGAATAACAGAAACGACATAAAAAGGAGACCTAACGTAGCGGGAACAAACATCATGGCTGTGTGCATGTATAAGTCCATATCAATAATTCTCAAGGCGATTAAATTCACAATATTGCTTACACCAATCGGCGCGCTTGAGGCAGTGGCGATGAGTGCACCACTTAGTAAGTAAGGTATTTTTTGATCATGTGTGAGTCGCAAATGGTGTAACAAAAGCAGTAAAATGGGAGTTGTAATTAAGATGCTACCATCGTTATTGAAGAATAATGTCATGAGAAAACAAAGAAGATTTGTATACCAAAAGAGGCGAATACCAGAGCTTTTTGCTTTTTTAGCAAGTTGAACGGCGCACCAATAAAAAAAGCCGAAACTCTCTAATACGATTGCCATAACAATGGTAGCCATAATTGTTATGGCGGCGCCAATAATTTTTGAGCTAATATCACCCAAGTCGGTAAGAGAAACTGTACCGCTTAAAATGACAATTACTGCACCAACTGTTGCTGGAATTGCTTCATTCATCCCTTTGGGACGCCAAAAGATGATGAGCGTGGTTCCGAGAAAAGCGAGTATGGTTATTGTAGATTGTAGGTTTATCAACTCTTTCACCCCTGTTCTTATCGTGAAAAGTTTACATAAGACATACGTCCTGCACTGGCTTATATTCTATATGTATGAAGTGCGGATTCGGCTTGTACTGAGTGAAATACCCATTTTTTGAATAAGGAAAAAAATAATATAAATACCTTTGCATTTTTTTGACAATGATGTATGATAAGAGCGTAGTGAAAATTTAATCAGTGATAAACTAGGGGTGCCCAAGAGCTGGGCTGAGAGGGAAGCGTGTTGAAGCTTCTTAACCCTTTGGACCTGATCTGGTTCGTACCAGCGGAGGGAAGTTAACGGCTTTACATAACAATGCCTTATGTTGCCAGGTCCTATTCTTTATTATGGACCTGGCTTTTTTATTTGAGCATATACTAGCCGCTAGTTCTCATCCTGGTCATAAGAAAAGTGGAGCCAACTGTTTAGACGCAAGGGTCTAGGCGGCGAAACTGAATCTAAAGAAAAGCGGAGGTTACTTCGCTAAGACACAGGGGAGGAAACACATTTATGAAACAATCTGTTTCAGCTGAGCAAATTGAGTTGAAGTCAAGTTTACCGGGAAGTAAGAAGGTATATGTAGAGGGTACGCGTGAAGATATGAAAGTACCGATGCGCGAGATTGCACAAAGCGATACAAACGGTGTAACAAATCCATCTATTCGTGTGTATGATACGAGTGGTCCTTATACTGATCCGGATTACAAAGTGGAATTAGAAAAGGGGATTCCAACGCCGCGCCGCTGCTGGATTGTGGAACGTGGAGATGTAGAAGAGTATGAAGGTCGTGAAGTGAAACCGGAAGATGATGGTGTAAAAGTAGCAGCTAAACATACGCCTGTATTCCCGCAAATGGGACGTAATCCGCTTCGCGCAAAAACTGGGGAAAATGTTACGCAAATGCATTATGCGCGTAAAGGTATTATCACAGCAGAGATGGAATATGTGGCGATTCGTGAAGGCGTGGAACCAGAATTTGTACGTAAGGAAATTGCTGAAGGTCGTGCCATTTTACCGGCAAATATTAATCATCCGGAAGCAGAACCAATGATTATCGGGCGTAACTTCCATGTGAAAGTAAATGCGAATATCGGGAACTCAGCTGTATCATCGTCGATTGCAGAAGAAGTAGAGAAGATGACATGGGCAACACGTTGGGGCGCAGATACAATTATGGATCTTTCTACTGGGAAAAACATTCATACGACGCGTGAATGGATTATTCGTAATGCGCCTGTACCAGTTGGAACAGTGCCGATTTACCAAGCGCTTGAAAAAGTAAATGGGATCGCGGAAGATTTAACGTGGGAAGTATACCGTGATACGCTAATTGAACAAGCAGAGCAAGGAGTAGATTACTTTACAATTCATGCTGGTGTACTGCTTCGTTACATTCCGCTTACAGCAAAGCGTGTAACAGGAATTGTATCACGCGGTGGTTCGATTATGGCCCAGTGGTGTTTATATCACCATCAAGAAAACTTCTTATATACACATTTTGAAGAGATTTGTGAAATTATGAAGAAGTACGATGTTTCCTTCTCTCTTGGAGATGGATTACGCCCTGGTTCAATTGCGGATGCAAACGACGAAGCTCAATTTTCTGAGCTGGAAACATTAGGAGAACTTACGCAAATTGCTTGGAAGCATGATGTACAAGTGATGATTGAAGGCCCAGGACATGTACCGATGCATTTGATTAAAGAGAATATGGATAAAGAACTCGACATTTGTCATGGTGCACCGTTCTATACGCTCGGACCGTTAACGACAGACATTGCACCGGGTTATGACCATATTACTTCTGCGATTGGAGCAGCGATGATTGGTTGGTTCGGTACAGCAATGCTTTGCTATGTAACACCAAAAGAACATCTTGGCTTACCAAACAAAGATGATGTTCGTGAAGGGGTTATTACGTACAAAATTGCCGCGCATGCTGCTGACCTTGCAAAAGGTCATAAAACAGCACATCAGCGTGATGACGCTCTTTCTAAAGCGCGTTTTGAATTCCGCTGGCGTGATCAATTTAATTTATCATTAGACCCTGAGCGCGCAATGGAATATCACGATGAAACATTACCGGCAGAAGGAGCAAAGACAGCGCATTTCTGCTCAATGTGTGGTCCGAAGTTTTGCAGTATGAGAATTTCGCATGATATTCGTGAGTATGCAAAGGATAATGATTTAGAAACGACAGAAGCAATCTCAAAAGGTATGAAAGAAAAAGCAGAAGAGTTTAAAGAAACAGGCAGTCAATTATATCAATAATTAGAAAGCATCTTTCTGAACACCTCTTAATCTATGATCATGTGTACCCTAACCTAATATAGATGATAGTCCCCCTGCTGAGCGAGAGCAGGGGGATTTTGTTATACTTTACATAAAAAGCAAGGGAAATCAGAGGGGTAAAAATGAAACAGAAAATTGTTCCTGCTACTGCATTTATATTACAGATTCTTTTTGTTGTTACATTCGTTTTTTTATTGTCACCGAATTATGAGAAACAAATGGATATTATCATAACAGCTGTCAGCACGTTATTTCTTGTGTTTAGTAGTTTTGGCCTTTCTGTATATTCATTTGCGAAGAAGTGGTACCCGAAATTATCGTTTTTCTTTATGATTACATCATGCATGTTGCTTGCTTATTTTATCTTGGCTTTTATTCTTCCCGAGGCGGGGATTCCGCCTTATCTCTGTCACCGATTTACGGAGCGTTAGTATTAATAGAAATAGGAACCTTCCGTATATATTTTGGAGGGTCCCTATAAGGTGTTTTATCCCGCATTAATGGGCAAAAACGAGCTGCACCCAGTAGTATAGGAGGAAGAGTGTTACGATTGTTGTGAGTGGAATGACAATTAAGGAGACACTCAAGTAATCTTTCCATTTTACTTTGATTTTATTTTGTTTCAAGATATACATCCAAATAAGGGAAGCAAGTGTACCAATTGGTAGTAATAATGATCCCATATCGCTACCAATGATGTTTGCGAGGTAGATTGTTTTGAGGGTAACAGGATCTAATCCCATTTCCGTTAAAGTAATGGTTCCAATCATTAAGGCCGGATGGTTATTAAAGAAGTTGGATAGAATTGAAACGAGTCCACCCATCATAAAGCTTGCATGTAATAAACTTTGATTTACGATTGGCTCACATACTTGTACAAGCCAAGCTGTTAATCCAGCGTTATGAAGCCCGTAAATAATGACGTACATGGAAAAAGCAAATATGAGAATGTGCCACGGTGTCTTTTTTAATATATCGACTGGATTTGTTCGTAAATAATACCATCTCCAGATGAGTAGAACGAGAGAGCCAATTACGGCAACAATTTCAATCGGAATCGCAAAGAATGAGGCAACGAAAAGAAGACAACGCATAAGGAAGACAAACAGTAACACTTTTAACATAAATTTTGTGCGTTTGCTTTTTGTATCAACAGAATCTTTCCCCTTTAATGGGTGAAAGTGTTTTGTGAAAAAGACTTCTTCAATGTCATAAGCGGATGTTGGTAGTTTTTCCGGTAATTTCTTTTTCACAACTAGGTACATGAGCCATGACATAAAGATAAGCCCTAACGTTGCAGGTACGAACATCATTGCTGTATGCATATAGAG
Organism: Bacillus sp. GB_SG_008; assembly: GCF_052038115.1. Lineage (NCBI taxonomy): Bacteria > Bacillati > Bacillota > Bacilli > Caryophanales > Bacillaceae > Bacillus > Bacillus sp. GB_SG_008. The sequence goes on from NZ_JBPZSK010000002.1 coordinate 264,900, forward strand.
TGTCATATGAACGATGTTTAATGCGATTAAATTTACAATATTACTAACGCCAATTGGAGCACTAGAAGCAGTTGCAATTAATGCACCGCTTAATAAATATGGAATTTGTTGTTGTGGTTTTAATTGAAGGTTTTTCAAAAGCAGAATTAAAATTGGTGTGGTAATTAAAATACTGCCATCGTTATTAAATAATAGCGTCATGAGAAAACAGAGTAATTGAATGTACCAATATAGACGGTGCCCGGAACCTTTTGCTAAGTTCGCGAGCCGGGCTGCTGCCCAGTGGAAGAAACCAAAACTTTCTAATATAACGGCCATAACGATTGTCGCGATGATGGTGATAGAGGCGCCGCCGATTTTACTAATAATATCGGCAATGTTGCTGCGTGTTACAAGACCGGTAATAATGATAATCCCCGCTCCAATTGCAGCTGGCCATGCTTCGTTTATTCCTCCTGGCCGCCAAAATATAACGACCATGGTGATGACAAAAACAAAAAGTGTAATCCAAATTTCAATACCCATAGCTAGCCTGCCCTTCTTGATTCTTTAGTTTGAACAAGAATATTTCTACTTGTCCACGACCTTATATTTAATCATATTCATATTCTTAAAAGAAGGTATGGGGTATTACACTAACTATTGTAAATATGTGCGTTTGGTACTTTGAGGAAAAGACCTAGTATATAGGGAATTCTAAATGAAAATAGGCACATATCCAGTATGTGCCTATTAGGTATTTATAATAGAAAGGTTATTACAGGCATCTACCTAGTTTTCTTTTGGTAGGTAGACGTGGATGAAAATATGCTACTTATTTCGTGGTAGATGATGTTTGACTAAGAATTTTGTTATCAGTATGGGTATTTGTAATACTGTCTGTAAGAGCCTGATTGGTTCAACTAACCTTCTGGAAAAAACGTTCCCAGAAGGAAGTTTCACTTTACCCCGCTCAAACGGCTGGTAAGAAGTGAACGCAGGAAGAAGAGCAAACCAGCCGTAAGAGCCCGATTGGTTCAACTAATCCTCAACGAGAAAACCATTCGTTGAGGAAAGTTTCACTTTACCCCGCTCAAACGGCTGGTAAGAAGTAACTACAAGAAGGGGAGCAAACCAGCCGTAAGAGCCCGATTGGTTCAACTAATCTATCGTGAGGAAAAGCGTCTCACGATAGGAAGTTTCACTTTATTTTAAAAAAGTTCGATCTTTCAAGAATAAGTTCCAGAAGAAGATGAAGCCTGGTAATAGTATTGCGATACCGACTGCATAGAGAATGAGCAGCGCATAAAACGTTTCTTTCGTTGTAAAACTTGTGAACACAGTCACTTCTGGATAAATAATATATGGAAGGTGTGCAACGCCGTAAGCGTAGCTTGCAAATCCATACTGGGCAACGACAGAAAGAACAGCAATGCGCGGCCAGCCGAGTGTTTCATGTTTTTGGTTTGTCCACCAAAGGGAGGAATAGCCAATGATAAAAAAGATGATCGAGATTGTAAACCATTTGAATTGTTTAATTAATCCTTCCATGAGCCAATGTGTTTCTGGCTCCATTACGACAAGTGCGACGATGGCGGTGACAAGCGTTGCAGGACCGAGCACGATGGCGTTTCTCCGGTAGACACGATATGTATCTTCGGATCCTTGTTCTCTAGCAAAATCAGCGAGAAAGAGCGCTGATAAAAAGAGTTCTGATGTTAAACCAAAGAGCATGTACCAGTATACGACTGGACTTGATAATAACTTTCCATATAATAATGTTTCTTTGCCACCAGTAGTGGTAATGAAGGCTCCTTCTGTTACAGGAAGAACTGTAATTAAGAGAGCTGGAATTAATAGACCGGTAATGCCCGAAATAATGCGCATTATACGCTCATACTTTGGCAAGGAATAAGAAAACACCATAAAAGTACTACGAATTGTAACGAGTATGAGAATTAAGGTAACAGGTAAAAACATTGCGGTTGCGAGTGTAAATGCAGCTTTTGGAAAGAAGCCGAGAAACGCAACAACGACAAAGACTAGAAATGTATTTGTAACTTCCCATGTTGGGGACAAATAGCGATTAGCAAGTTTTCCGGCAAGTGTTGGATGCTTTGCATACACCATCCCCCAAAAGCCGGCCCCAAAATCAATTGAACCTAAAATACTGTATACAAAGACGACAGCCCAGAGAATGATAATAGCAATGCTTGCTTCAGGCATGTGAGTCCCCTCCGTTCGGTTGTAAGTCTTGCTTCAATGGATGGCGCCTAAAGAATGTTCGTAATACGAAGACAGTTAAGATGCCAAGTGCAATGTAAAGTACGACAAATACGACAAATAATGGCCCAACAAAGTCGGCGCGCGTTGCAGCATCTGTTGTACGTTGAAAACCGTAAATCGTCCAAGGCTGCCGTCCGCTACAGCTGAAAATCCAGCCACATTCAATGCCGAGAAGCATAATCGGACCGCCCGCAGCGATTGCCCCTAGCAGCCATTTTGGCAATTGCCCGCCTTTTTTTCGGTAAATGAAGTACCAATATCCAAGTGCAATTGCAGCGACAGCGAATGAAAATGTAGCTGCTCCAACCATTAAGTCAAAGAATAAATGGGTGTAAAAAGGAGGCCACGTGTCTGGTGAAAATTCATTTAATCCTTTTACAACCGTATTTGGAGAAAAACCAACTAACATACTTAACATGTTTGGGAATTCAATGGCGTATTTTAATTCGTGTGTTTCTGGATCGAGAACGCCTCCAACGGCTAGTGGTGCATGTGACTGTGTATGAAATAATGCTTCTGCTGCTGCCAGTTTCTCTGGTGAGTGCTCATGAAGTCCAATCGCAGATTCATGTCCAGAAACCCACATAATCGCGCCTGTAATGAATGTGACCATAAGACCTAAGTACAATCCTTTTTTATGATAAGCAATCTCCCGTGCACTTTTATTTCGTTTTAATAATTTAAAGCCAGCGATAGAAGCAATGACAGCAGCTCCTGTTGCATAGGCGGTAATGACAACATGAACGGAGCTTGTGAAAAAGCTTGGATTAAAAAAGGCTTTCCAAGGATTGACGTTATAGACAGAGCCGTCCGGTGCCATTGAAAATCCGGCTGGTGTATTCATCCACGTATTTGCTGATGTAATGAGTACAGCGGATGCAGTCGCGCCGAGCATAACAAAAAAGAGCGATATTAATCGCATGAATGGTGGTAATTTGTCTGCAGCATAAACGTAAATGGACATGAACAATGCTTCTAGGAAGAAGGCGAAAATTTCAATTTGAAATGGAACGGAAATGACTTGTCCAACAATTTTCGCAAAGCCAGGCCAAAGCAAGGAAATTTGGACGCCTACAATTGTTCCTGTTGGAATGGCAACACCAAGAAGAATCGCAAATGCTTTCGTCCATCTTTTTGCCATCACAGAGTAATCGGAGTCCTTCTTCCAGTGATATAACACTTCACTTATAAAAATCATTAAGGAAAGTCCGATTCCAAGTGTTGCAAAAATAATATGGAAGGCTAACGACGATCCAAAGAAAGCGCGCGATAGTGTAACAGTATCCATGTTTCTACTCCTCTTCGTTTTTGCCATTATTTTCTTACTGGTATGGAAATTTTATTCAAAAAAGTGACAAAAAATATATATGTACTTTAGGAGAGATTATGATATTATAATGTTGAAATCTTCTGAAAATAAAAATTTTTATTTTAGAATTGTGCTTTGAGGGAAAATATTTTATAATGCTTTATGCGAACGCAAGTTCTGTTTGTGGGATTTCTTTACAAACTGTAAGGGAAAAATGCGGATGTGCACTGGATTTAGTCGTTTTCATGAAACGGAGGGAAAGTTTTCATGTATCCAGAAGTCATTAAAAAGATGGCATTTTCGAAAGAGCATAAAGATTTATTGTTGAAGTTATACAATAAGGAAATTACGCGACGTGAATATGATCGTCTCGTACAAGCACTATATCGACCAGCGAAAGAAAGTGTGTAAATATCCATTCATAGTGATTGGATAACTGAATCTCATATTAGTGAAGAAGGCAATCTGAAAAGATTGCTTTTTTATTATGATGGTTAGTTGAACCAATCGGGCTTTTACTGGCAGTTATCCCCCACCTATCTTCTTTGCTTTCTCTGAATCTTGAGGTGGGGGTCTTACTGCTCGTTAATACGGGATAAATAAAAACCATCTTAAAATCTCCTATTAAGATGGCTTTCATTTATAATGCTTTGGATTGATTCTCAAAAGTCAATAATTGAACAGAAGAAATGAATCTATCAAGTAGAGTAGATAGAAAATAACAATCCACCCTTATCTTTTAGTGCTTAAAATGGTCGCTGCAAAGAAAGTGAAGGAGTCGGACCTGTAATCCATTTATGAAACGGAATATAGCTAAACACAATGATTGTTCCTAAAGATAAAATTGCTGTGCAGCTAAATAAGCATATGCTATAAAGAATAGAGTTAGCTGGCAATGCAAAGAAAGACAATAGTTTGACACTTATATTTAAAAAGAAAAAGTGTGCTAAATAAGCCCCGTACGTAAAATTCCCGATAAATCGAAGCCCTTTATATAAGAGAGTACGATACTGTGCAATTGTTACAGATAACGCATATAAAATTATAATTTCACAGACGATGTATACAAACATAGATGGTTTTAAGTACGTTACAACTGTAAGTCGAATCGTATTTGCGCCGTAAAAATTAAAGAGTTGATAATTAATGAATAGAAATAAAGCGAAAAATAAAGCTGTAAAAAGCGGTATGTGTTTAAACACAAATATACGCCAAGCACGCAGAGCAACTGCTGCAATTCCTCCCATAACAAAGTAGAAGGAATAGAATAAGAAAGAGCGATCTGTATAATGCAATGTAGTGAATTTTGTTAATTTCTCTCCGTTAAAAATATAGTGGGAAGAGAACCACATTAATAGAAAATAAATAAGAGCAAAGGCAAATGTGTACCGATATACATCTTTCTTGTTATGGCTACGTTTATGAAACCAATGAAAGACGAGACAAAGAAGCGGGAACAATAAATGAATTTGAAACATCATAACAACATACCAAAGATGAGGTGCTGCTGTTCCGAGTAGAAGGCTACGAATAATTTCCCATAGTGATGGTATCTGTTTCGCCGTAAATAAGTAGACAATGGACCAAAAGAAATATGGCGCAAGTAAGTTTGTTGTTTTTTCATAAATGTACTGTGTATATAACATTTGTTTTGTATATTGACTAATAAGATGAAAGCCGACAATAAAAATAAATGCCGGAGCAGAAAATTTTGCTAGATTAAATAGCATGCCGATAATAATAGACTGCTCAATCGCTAAATTTCCTTGATTCATTGTATATAGTAATGAACTTTGCAAAACAACAGCTAGAAAGGCAATGCTTTGTAGTACTTTAAACTCAGGGGCATTTTGTGTCATTGTTATCATCTCCTATTCCATACATGATTATAGTACAGGAGAGAGGATTGTAATATAGCCACTTTGTGAAACTTGTAACAATTTAGTGACAGCGCATACATTGTATATGTAATAGAAAAAATCCTTCTAGCGAAAATCACGAGAATCGCTTCTATATTAAAGGAATTCATGTTCAATTCCAACCTTAAAGTTTAGTAGAAAGAAATGAGATTTGAAGATCCTCCAATTGATGGGAATTTCATCTATTAGGTGGACTCGCTCGTTGATAGAGAGAATAGCGTGAATAGAGGATTTTTGTTGGTATGCTCGTCATACGAAAATTACCCTAGACATATACATAGGTTAACTTAAACTTATTCCGCTGCCCGCATGCGGTAAGACTCCTGCCTTCAAATTTTGAGAGGTTAAAAAAATAGGTGGGAGATAAGTATTGGCATGTGCCCGATTAATTCAACTAATAATCATGGGAGATGCCTAAAATGATTATGGACAGTTGTAAAGAGTGGGCTAAGAAAGGGGGCATCGTATGAACATTTTGCTTTGCTGTGCTGCTGGTATGTCAACGAGTTTGCTAGTTACGAAGATGGAGAAAGCAGCACAGGCACAAGGTATAGAGGCAAAAATTTGGGCTGTATCTGGATCGGAAGTGCGTAATCATATCGATGAAGCTGATGTATTACTACTCGGTCCACAAGTGCGTTATCTGCTACCGAAAATGAAAGAACTATGTAAAGAGAAAGGAATACCTGTTGATGTCATTCAATCTGTACACTACGGACTTTGTAACGGGGAAGCGGTGTTACAAGCAGCATTGTCAATGAAGTCATAAGGAGAGTGGAGAAGATGACGGGGTTTTTAGAGAGATACGTTATGCCTATAGCTGGAAGAATTGCGGAGCAGCGCCACTTACAAGCTATTCGAGACGGAATTATTTTAACGATGCCTTTCTTAATTATCGGCTCTTTTTTCTTAATTATTAGTGCTTTGCCGATCCCTGGATATCATGAATTTATGGCTAATTTGTTTGGCGATGGTTGGCAAAAAGCATTAGGGTATCCAGTTAGCGCAACATTTAGTATCATGTCTTTAATTGCTGTTTTTGGAATCGCTTACAGATTGGCGGAGCAGTATAAAGTGGATGCATTAGCTGCAGGAGCGTTATCGCTTGTGTCTTTCTTACTCGCAACGCCATTTCAAGTTTCTCATATTATAGAAGGAACAAAGGAAAGTATTATAGTAGAAGGCGTTATTCCAGCTGTACTTATGGGAAGCCAAGGGTTATTTGTGGCAATGATTTTAGCACTTATATCTACAGAAATATATCGCGTCTTTATACAGAAGAATATTGTTATTAAACTGCCAGAAACAGTACCGCCGGCTGTGTCTCGTTCGTTTACTGCACTTATTCCTGGTTTTATTGTCGTAACAGTTGTTTGGATTTTACGATTAATGATGGAACATACTTCATTTGGAAGTATTCATAATATTGTTGGACAATTATTACAAGCGCCGCTTAGTGAAATTGGTGCTAGTTTGTTTGGGGCTGTGGTCGCTGTTATTCTTGTTCATGTATTATGGGCATGCGGAATTCACGGAGCGGCAATTGTTGGCGGAGTTATGGGTCCAATTTGGCTCTCATTAATGGATCAAAACCGCGTTGCCTTTCAAGCTGGGCATACTTTACCAAATACGGTTACACAGCAATTTTTTGATCTTTGGATTTATATGGGAGGGTCTGGTGCAACACTGGCACTCGTTGTCGCGATGTTATTATTCGCACAAAGTCAGCAGCTAAAAAGCTTGGGCAGATTATCAATCGCACCAGGTATTTTTAATATTAATGAAATGGTGACTTTTGGGATGCCAATTGTATTAAATCCGCTTCTTCTCATTCCATTTATTCTAGTTCCTGTTGTCTTAACGATTGTGACGTACTTTGCGATGGAATGGGGCCTTGCCGCGCGGCCAAGCGGAGCAGCTGTACCGTGGACAACACCGATTATTTTTAGCGGTTATTTAGCAACGGGCGGCAAGGTTTCAGGAATTGTTATGCAGTTAGTAAACTTCTGCTTAGCGTTTCTAATCTACTTTCCATTCTTAAAAATATGGGATAAGCAAAAGCTAGCAGAAGAAAAGGGGGAGCAATAGAGAGACATGGATACATTAGAGACAATGGCTTTTCATTTAATTTTACACGGGGGAAATGCCAGAAGCTCAGCGATGGAGGCAATTCAATTTGCGAAGGAAGGAAAGCTTCCCGAAGCGGAAGAAAAGCTGCAGGAAGCAGCCAGCGAGTTAAAAGAAGCGCATCGCTTGCAAACAACGTTGATTCAACAAGAAGCAGGCGGCGAAAAGGTCGAACTCAGCTTACTGTTCGTTCACGCCCAGGATCACTTGATGAATGCTATAACAATAAAGGAACTAGCGAGTGAGTTTGTTGATTTATATAGGAAGATGCTAGATGGGAAATAGGCCTTGCATGTGCAAGGTCTTTTTTATGCGTAGAAAACAGCAAGTTAAACAAATAACGGGACCGCTTATGTACATATCCATTTATTTTTTCCACATTTATGTAAAAATGAAATGGAAAAGGGGGGACGGCATGAAGGTTCAATTTTCATATGTGTAGGAAGCTTTATGATTATTTACTTCATTATTTGGTTTGCAATGACAATGTACTGGAAGAAAAAAATTGAGGGGTTAAATAACCAGATTAAATAAGAAGGAGTATATAAAGTGAAACTTCCATCAGTGAGCGATTTTTTCACTAATGGTTAGTTGAACCAATCGGGTATTTATGGGCAGTGACCCCCCACCTATCTTCTTCGCTTTTCTCTGAATCTTGAGGTGGGGGTCTTACTGCTCGTTAATGCGGGACAAAACACGCCAGGTGTGAAAATCATTTGGCGTGTTGATCGTTTAGTTAATGACGGTGATTTCGCCTAAGCCGCGAATCACCCGTTTTACATATAATTGCTTCGGATTGAGTATAGGCAATATATAATCGATGGCTTGTTGCGGGTCTACCTTTGTTCCACACGTATAGCAGTCAATAGCTGCAAACTGTTTTTCTGGATACGTATGAATAGAGATATGGCTTTCCGATAGTAAAACTAATATTGTAACTCCAGATGGTTCGAATGTTTTGGAGTCTACTGATAATACAGTTGCACCGCACATATTGGCTGCCATGACTAAATGTTGTTGTAAGAATTCATGATCATTTAATAAGGTAGTGTCTACCTCCCACATATCTACCATTATATGTCTTCCAAAAGTTGAATACTCCATGATACCTCCTGTTTATATATAAGACTAATATTCCATATCTTCATGATAACAACGGTGTAGAATAAGTTGGTTCTCTGTGTTGATTACTGCGTTTTGCCGTTCTTCTAAGAGGTCTTCTCTAAAGCGAAATAATAAAGCGAGGTTTTTCGGAAGTGTTCGATGAGGAACGGTTACGGGTAATGGGTTTCTATTGCGCATAATGGAGGAAGAATTGGTCGCGATATGAAAGCCCCAATCGTTTCCGAAAGAAGGAACGATTGTATGATAGCTTGCAACTGTTAATCCAGTGCTGCGAATTGTTCGGCCGATGCTCCAATAGGTAAGTGGTGCATCTTCTGGTGAGTTGGATTGACAGACGAACGCTCCACCTTTCGTAAGGAAGCTAGATACAACAGAAAATAATTCTTTTGTATATAGCTGACTTAATGTTTCGGTTGCAGGGTCTGGGAAGTCGATAATAATCACGTCATATTTGCGAGATTTCGTACGTAAAAATTTTCGAGCATCGTATGCATGGATATTTACACGCTTATCGAAAAAAGCCCTTTCGTTTAACGCGACAATTTCAGGCACATGAGTCGCAATTTTAATAATTTCTTCATCCAAATCGACAAGATCGACGCGGCGAACTGTTTTATATTTTAAAACTTCTCTTAATGCAAGACCATCTCCGCCTCCTAAAATGAGAACAGATTCTGGGGAATCTACTAATGCCATTGCAGGATGAACAAGTGCTTCATGATACAGTCGCTCGTCTACAGAGCTAAATTGTAATTGTTCATCAAGATACATTCTGACATCATTCACCTTTAGCACATCAATCTTCTGGTATTGACTCTTTCCTCGAAATAGAGCAGTATGCTTGTCTGCTAATATTTCTCCTAAACTCAGTTTGTCCCATATATCCCCGTGGCTGTAACTTTGAGATGATGTTGAGTTTGACTTGTTGTTGTTAGATTTTTTATTATAATATTTTTTACAATCTGAAGTAGATTCTTCCTTTTGATCATCTTTTCGGCAGTTTCTCGCCATGTTGAGCTCCTTTCTTTTATAAGAAATAGATTTTGTAAGTTCATGTTAGTATATGTACATTACTAGAGAAGGCTTGGACAATTCTTTATATTGAGGCAAAGAATAGGTTCATATAGAATTCTCCGACGACGCCAAAAGAAGCAATTGAATGAAGCGCATCATTTTCAAACCGAGCTCATACAATCAGAAGCAGGAGGAGAAAAAAACAGAGATTACAGTACTGTTAATTCATGCGAAAGGGGAACATGCAGCATGCGTGGAATAAAAATTACAACAATTGGCGGCGGCTCTAGTTATACGCCAGAATTAATTGAAGGTTTTATTAAGCGCTATCATGAAATTCCTGTTCGTGAAATTTGGTTAGTTGATATAGAAGAAGGAAAAGAAAAGTTAGAGATCGTTGGTAACTTAGCAAAGCGTATGGTGAAAAAGGCAGGAGTACCAATTGATATTCATCTTACGCTTGATCGCCGCGAAGCGTTAAAAGGGGCAGATTTTGTTACAACGCAGTTTCGCGTGGGATTATTAGCAGCGCGCAGTAAAGATGAAGCAATTCCATTAAAATATGATGTGATCGGTCAAGAGACAAATGGTCCTGGTGGTTTATTTAAGGCTTTGAGAACGATTCCTGTTATTTTAGATATTTGTAAAGACATAGAGGAGATTTGTCCAAATGCATGGTTAATCAACTTTACAAATCCAGCAGGTATGGTAACAGAAGCTATCCTTCGCTATACAAACATTCAAAAAGTTGTTGGGTTATGTAACGTTCCGATTGGGATTCGTATGGGATTAGCGAAGATTCTCGATGTAGATCCAAGCCGTGTACACGTTGATTTTGCAGGTTTAAACCATATGGTGTACGGATTGGATGTGTATTTAGATGGTGTGAGCGTCATGGATCGTTTGCTGGAATTAGTGACAGACCCAGAAAAACAAATTACAGTGCAGAATATTGTAGCGCTTGATTGGGAGCCTGATTTCATTCGTGCACTTCGTGCGATTCCGTGCCCATATCATCGCTACTACTACAAAACACGCGAAATGTTAGAAGAAGAAAAACAAGCATCCATGGAAAAGGGTACACGTGCAGAAGTCGTAAAAAAATTGGAAGCTGATTTATTTGAGCTTTATAAAGATCCCAATCTAGACATTAAACCACCGCAATTAGAAAAACGCGGCGGAGCATATTATAGTGATGCAGCGTGTAGCTTAATTACCTCTATTTATAACAATAAAGGTGACATCCAGCCTGTAAATACAAGAAATAATGGTACAATTGCAAGTCTGCCAGCTGATTCTGCTGTTGAAGTGAACTGTGTCATTACAAAGGATGGTCCAAAACCAATTGCAGTTGGGGACTTACCGGTAGCGGTTCGCGGTTTAGTACAGCAAATTAAATCGTTTGAACGTGTAACAATTGAAGCTGCTGTAACAGGTGATTATCATAAGGCGCTGCTTGCGATGACGATTAACCCACTTGTACCATCCGATAAAGTGGCAAAGCAAATTTTAGATGAAATGCTAGAAGCTCATAAAGAGTATCTTCCGCAATTCTTCAAAAAGGTGGAGAACTAAAGGCAGCGCTATATAAGCCTGCTTTTTTCTTGTTACGTAATGGGAGGGGATAGAATGATTCGATTAATCGTAAACGCAGATGACTTTGGCTTAACGCGAGGTGTAAACTACGGTGTTATTGACGCGCATGTTAACGGACTTGTCAATTCTACAACGATGATAATGAATATGCCGGGAGTAGAACATGCAGTGCAATTAGCGAAGGAATATAAGACGTTAGGAGTTGGCGTGCACCTCGTATTAACCGCAGGAAAACCATTGCTTTCTGATGTGCCTTCTCTTATAAAACAAGATGGTTCGTTTCATTCGCAACATACGATTCGGAAAGGAAATATAGATCCGCATGACGTCGAGCGAGAGTGGACCGCTCAAATTGACAAGTTTCTATCCTATGGTTTAACACCGACGCATTTTGATAGCCATCATCACGTACATGCACTGCCGATTTTACATGGTGTATTAAAAAGATTAACAGAGAAGTATAAAATCCCAGTACGCCGCCTTAAACAAGGCCGTGCAGTAAGTCCATTTTCTGATGTATTTCTCCGTAATTTTTACGGAGTTGGTGTAACGGATGATTATTTTACAAATTTACAAGAGCGTGTACGGGACGGGGCAACAGTTGAAATTATGGTGCATCCGGGCTATGTCGATGCGGAGTTGATGAAATGTTCATCTTATGTCATGAAGCGTGTTGAAGAATTACGGATTTTAACAGAGAGTAAGCTTCCAAGTGGAGTGGAGCTTGTAAAGTTTTAATATATAAGAAAGACGGCTATTTCTCGGAATAGCCGTCTTTCTTATAATACTGACAAAATGATTCCACTTATCGCGCCAACTATCACAATTACCCACGGCGGCAGCTTCCAAAAGGCAAGCATTGCAAATAAGAGTAATGCGACAACGAAATCAGCAGGCTTCTCAACCGAGCTCGTCCAAATCGGTTGATAGAAGGCGGCAAGTAAAATACCGACAACAGCTGCATTTATACCAAGCAGAGCACCCTGTACGTACGGTTTACGGCGCAGTGCATCCCAAAAGGGTAACACGCCTACTACGAGTAAGAAAGCTGGAAGGAAAATTGCAATCGTCGCAATTGTTGCTCCGAGAGCTCCGTTCATAATCGCACCGATATAAGCGGCAAATGTAAATAATGGTCCAGGGACAGCTTGCGTCATTCCATAGCCAGCGAGAAACTGCTCTTTCGTTATACTGCCGTTTGACACAAACTCATTTTCTAAAAGCGGAAGAACGACATGACCGCCGCCAAAGACAAGAGAGCCTGATCGGTAGAAGCTATCAAACATGGCAATCCAGTGCGAGAGAGGGCGTAATATTGGTAATAGTATCAATAAGATAAAGAACAGAGATAAGCATAGCACTGCGACTTTGCGTGAAATCGGAATGAATATTTTTGTTTCAGTTGCTATTGTATGCTCTCTGTATAAGAGCCACCCAATTACACCGGCGAATAAAATAACGATGATTTGTATCCAAGCTGCTTGGAATAATAGAACGGCAGCTGCAGCGATGACTGCGATCGTTGCGCGGCCACGGTCTGGTGTTAACTTCTGTGCCATTCCCCATAATGCATGAGCGACAATTGCTACGGCTACAAGTTTTAAGCCGTGAATCCATCCGGCATGGGCAATGTCTATTTGCTGTAATACGGAAGCAAACAATACGAGCACAAGAACGGAAGGTAACGTAAATCCAAGCCAAGAAATAATCGCCCCAAGTATGCCGCCTCGAGATAAGCCAATGCCCATGCCGACTTGGCTACTAGCAGGTCCAGGAAGAAATTGACAAAGCGCTACTAAATCAGCGTAGCTTTTTTCATCTATCCACTTTCGTTTTTGAACGTATTCGTGGTGAAAATAGCCAAGATGTGCAACAGGCCCCCCAAAGGAAGTGAGCCCAAGTTTCGTAGAAACGAGAAAGATTTCTATTAATATTTGTAAGTAGTTTGTAATGGTTTGTTTTGTTTTCAAAATGAAGTAAATTCTCCTTCTTTTTTGATGAACGTTTTCTTCTATCATATCGAATATATGTAAATGAGAACATCGATAGAATGTAATAAATATGTAAATTTGCATACACTGCGAGTATCGTTTTATGGAAGTTTCACTCTATTGGAAATTTGGGTGAGGTAGTCAAAGAAACAAGCATATTTAGAACGGAATGAGTATCGTATCAGCTTTATATAAGGAGGTGGTTAGAAGAGTGACAAAAGCTTTTTTGCTAGATTAAAAGGACGTAATGAAGTCCCTCCTGTAGAAACTGTTGCTTGTAGTAAGGTGAAATTCATGTTTAATGAAGACTTTACAAAGCTATATTATAAATTAACTAGAAGATGACTGTCGCTCACATTCATTTAGGGAAGGAAGGAAAAAATGGACCAGTGAATCCTGGGATTAGTATTGATAAAGGCGTTGTAAAGGGTGTATTGACAAAAGATAATCTTGTTGAGCCACTCCAAGGAAAGACTTTAGTAGATCTTATGAAAGAAATACAGGGGGAAATGCGTATGTCAATGTGCATACAGAGCAATATCCTCAAGATGAAATTCGCGGACAAATTCAAGAGGTATGCTAACAAGGAAAAGGAGCTGACCTAACTTAGTCAACTCCTTTTTGTATTGTTTTATAAAGTGAAACTTCCATAAGTGGGGGGCTTCATTCCCCTCGGCTATTGATCACTATTTTAAAGTTTACACAAAAATAGGAATTGGGGAAGGAGTGGACAGATTTAGCAGAGGCTAAAGTTGTTACAATCTCGTATCCTTCCAAAAATTAACTTCTAAATGAGAAGAAGGGTTGTAAGGAAGAAGTGTATACCCTTGTGAACGAAGATAGTCAATTATGTTTGGTAAAACTTGCACGGTGACACTTGAGTCATGCATTAAAATGACTTCAACTGGTTTATTACTTTGACTCATTATCCGTTCCAATACAGCAGAAGGATTATGATCACTTTTCCAATCATATGTATCGACTGTCCAATCCCACATTTTATAGTGAGCTACAACAAGAGCATCACGATAGTTTTTCTTTAAATAGGGCATACTGCCATAAGGAACGCGAACGAGATGCGTATCGAGTCCGGTGATAGTTTGAACGATTGCCCGAGCTTGTTCCATTTCAGAAACTAAAATAGAGGGATCACCGTTATAAAGGTATTTTGCATTATGAGACATACTATGTAATCCTAGGTAATGACCTTCTTGAATCAATCGCTTTGTTGTTTGAGGATAACGAGAGACACGTCCGCCAATAACGAAGAAGGTTGCTTTTTCATTTTTTTGCTTTAAGATATTTAAAATTTGTGATGTATATTTGTTTGGTCCATCATCGAATGTTAAATAAGCCACTTTTCTTTGCGGAGTAGCTGTATTCTGATGAGGCAGTTGTGTTTCAAGATGAGCGATAGAGCGATTCTCATGTGAAGATACAACTGCAGCCTGCTTGGATGATAGAAAACATGAGATGATAGTATAAAACAAACAAATCAGTAGAAGCGTTCGCTTAATCATGATGCTCACCCTAATTTGAAAATTGTACCTTTATTTTGCTCCAATAGTGGTATTCTCAAACGAACTATATTTTGGAAAACAAAAAACCGGATGATTTCTTTAAAGAAATCATCCGGTTTGTATATTTTTATATTGAATTGGTTATACTACTGTTATTCTTCACGTTTTTTTACCTTTTTATAGACTGAAATAATTGGTTTATAGCGATCGTGTACAAGACCAATAATCTCTGCGACAATTTCAGTAACTAAAATAAGAACGAATAGAAGAAAAATGGATAACCATAATGTTGCGCTTGAAAAAATAATCGCGTTGACACTAAAGAAAATCCCGAAGGCATAAATGATAAGCACCGTTGTTCGATGAGAGAATCCTAGTGCAAGTAAGCGGTGATGTAAATGTGATTTATCTGGTGCCGAAATTGGTTTTTTATTTACAATACGGCGAATGATCGCAAATGTTGTATCAAATATTGGTACTCCTAAAATAATGACTGGAACGATAAAGCTAAACAGTGTTACGCTTTTGTACAGTCCAAGTAGTGATAGTACAGCAATACAATATCCTAAGAACAGTGCCCCTGTATCTCCCATAAAGATTTTCGCTGGATGGAAGTTATAGAATAGAAATCCAATTGTACTTGCCAGTGCAATTAACGCAAGCGGCAAAATGATAGCACTCCCAGCGCCAGTAACGCTAGTAGCAGCCATGTAAGCTAACGTTGCAAGAACAATGGACGAAATTCCAGCTGATAATCCGTCAAGGCCGTCAATTAAATTAATGGCATTTGTAATACCGACAATCCAAAATACTGTAATCGGATAAGATAACCATCCAAGTTCAGTTTCTCCTAAAATTGGAATATAAAGCACCGATATTTGTAAATTTTTCACGATTAGCAATGCCACTGCAAGTTGTCCGCCGAATTTTACTTTTGCAGATAGTTCATACACATCATCTAATATACCAATGATGATGATTATGACAGCACCTAAACTAATCGATAGGATACGCTGTTCATACAAGCCGCTAACGAAGCATCCTACAGCAACTCCGATAAAAATTGCCAGTCCGCCAAGACGAGGCATAATCTGTTGATGTACTTTACGAGCATTTGGCTTGTCTGTTGCCCCAATCTTAAAAGCTAACTTAATCACGAAAGGGGTAGCAATTAGTACGGTAATGAAAGATGCCAATACTGCATAAATAGTTCGTGAGTCCATTAATACCCCACCTTTTATATTTTAACGTATGCAAATCTTTCTTTTACTTAAAAGTTCGATAAGTGTTTTTGGCTCATAACATATGGTATCATAAAAAGAATAGAATTCAATCTTTTTTTCCCTTGACTTTGATGAATAATGGCCAAAATATGTGACATTTTTTAGTGAATTATAGATGCAAATTAATCTTAATATGGATGTTTTACAGGAAAATATGTATGATTCCTACTTCAGGAGTATATGGTAAATTGCGGGTGTGAATCACAATATAATCTTATTGTCTAAATATACATATATAATGAGATGAGGTTTTTAATTATTTTTCGTCATAGTGTGTCATGCATAAATGTTGAGGAAAATGTATAATAAAGGAAAACTTCTATTTGTGGAGAATGAAAGCCTCTCAACTGATGGCAGTTTCACTTTATAATATGGAGCAAAGGTATCTGATGATAAATTTTTTTCAGGGGGAGAACGCATGATTTTAGTAGTTGGCGGTGCAGGATATATTGGAAGTCATACAGTAAAACAATTGTTAGACAAAAATTTTGAAGTGGTCGTATTAGATAACTTATCGACTGGTCATCGTGAGAGCGTTGATAAAAGAGCACTTCTAGAAATAGGAGATTTAAGCAATGCAGCGGATTTAGATCGTGTATTTGGCAAATATTCTATTGATGCTGTTATGCATTTTGCGGCAAATAGCCTTGTCGGAGAATCCGTTTTGAATCCGTTGAAATATTATAAAAACAACGTAACGGCAACGATTACGTTGCTTGAAAAAATGATGGAGCATGATGTGAAATCGTTTATTTTCTCTTCAACAGCAGCAACGTACGGAATTCCAGATACAGATATCATTACAGAAAAGAATGCAACAAACCCAATCAATCCATACGGACGTTCTAAATTAATGATTGAACATATTTTACAAGATTTTCATGCAGCTTATGGCATGAAATATGTTGCACTGCGTTATTTTAACGCAGCAGGTGCTCACGTATCCGGAACAATTGGAGAAGATCATACACCAGAGACACATTTAATTCCGCTTGTGCTGCAGCACTTATTAGGAAAACGTGAAACAATTTCTGTATTTGGCACAGATTATGAAACAAATGATGGTACTTGTATTCGTGATTATATCCATGTAACAGACTTAGCAGAGGCGCACATCTTAGCACTGCAAAGCTTACAAAATGAACAAAAAACAAATGAAGTGTATAACTTAGGAAATGGCAAAGGTTTTTCTGTAAAAGAAGTGATTGAAACGTGTGAGCGTGTAACTGAGAAGAAGGCGAATGTCGTTTACACGGAACGCCGCGCTGGAGATCCAGCACAACTGATCGCTTCTTCAGCAAAGATCTATGACGAATTAGGCTGGAAGGCAAAATATTCACTTGAAGAAATGATTCACACGGCTTGGGAATGGCATACAGCTCATCCGAACGGATATAGTAAGTAAAAACAAGTCAGCTGCCGATAAAGCAGCTGACTTGTTTCTTTACAAGATATTTTGGTAGTAGGACTCCCACTTCAAGATTGTGAGAAATGAAAGAAGATAGGCGGGGGATAGCTGCTGGCAGGTGCCTGATTAATTCAACTAATAATTAGTGGGAGATGAAGAATACTTACATTGATTAAAGTTTCACTTTCGAGAATTTCAGCGCTTTTCTTTACAAAAGCTTAAAAAATGAGGCTAAGGATGTTTCATATAATAAAATTAAAGTGAAACAAACCATAAGTAGGAGGTGTTGTTTATGAAAATTACAGTAGTAGGTACTGGATATGTCGGGTTAGTGACAGGGGTTGGATTAGCGACACTTGGGCACTCTGTGATTTGTTTTGATATTGATGAACAAAAAATACGGTTGTTAGAGAAAAATGAATTGCCGATATATGAACCGGGCTTACAAGAATTATTGGAAGAGGCTGTTTTGAAACGGAGATTATCGTTTACTTCAAAGCGAGAAGAAGCTTACGAGGCAGCTGATTTTATTTTTGTGGCGGTTGGTACACCGTCCTACTCAGATGGATCTGCAAACTTAACACATATTGTCAATGTGTGCCGTGACATTGGCATGTATGCAAAGCGTGATGTGACTGTAGTGACGAAAAGTACGGTTCCAGTTGGGACAAATGATGCTATGAAAGAATGGATTCGAGAGTCAGTGCGAACAGATATAAGTATACATCTTGTATCAAACCCGGAGTTTTTGCGAGAAGGCTCTGGCGTACATGATTTCTTTCATGGTGATCGAATTATAATTGGAGCAGAAACAACAGAGATTGCAAAGAGAGTTGGTGAGCTGTATAAATCGCTCCCAATTGAAATATTTACAACAGATGTGCGCAGTGCAGAGATGATTAAGTATGCATCGAATGCTTTTTTAGCGACGAAAATTAGCTTTATCAATGAAATTTCAAATATATGTGAAAAAGTACAGGCTGATGTGACGGAAGTGGCAGCTGGTATGGGAATCGATAAAAGAATTGGCCCGCATTTTCTGCAGGCGGGTATTGGATACGGCGGCTCGTGTTTTCCGAAAGATACAAACGCACTTGTGCAAATTGCTGGGAATGTGGCGCATGATTTCAGGTTATTAAAAGCAGTCATCGAAGTAAATAATAAGCAACAAGCTTCACTCGTGGAGAAGGCAGAAAAGGTGATGAATTTACGAGGGAAACGAGTTGCTGTTCTCGGTCTTTCGTTTAAGCCAAATACAGATGATATAAGGGAAGCACCTTCTCTTATGATTATTGAACAGTTACTAGCTTTAGGAGCTAATATTATCGTGTACGATCCAAAGGCAATTTTACATGCGAAGCGTATATTGGCACATCAAGTACAATATACGACAGATATAGATGCAGCCATTATGAAAGCAGATGCAGCCTTTATTGTAACGGAGTGGGAAAGTATTCGAACGTATCCTATTGCGAAGTATGTACAGCTTATGAATGAACCGATTTTATTTGATGGAAGAAATTGTTATGACTTAGAAAAGATAGAGAAGTATGCTGTTGATTACTATTCCATTGGCAGAAGAGCGATTCGAAGGCGCGATGTTTCACATTTGTTTTAGAAAATATTTCCTTTTACCACTTGGAATTCTCATATATAATGAATTGGAACACTGAAAGAAAAGAGGAACTCAATATGACAGAACGCATGAAAGTAATGACGATTTTTGGAACGCGTCCCGAAGCTATTAAAATGGCCCCTCTTGTGTTAGAGCTACAAAAACATTCAGAACAAATCGAGTCGATTGTGACAGTAACAGCTCAACATCGTCAAATGCTAGATCAAGTGTTAGATATTTTCGGTATTACACCAAATTATGATTTGAATATTATGAAAGACCGTCAAACGTTAATTGATATTACAACGCGTGGTTTAGAAGGCTTAGATAAAGTCATGAAAGAAGCAAAGCCAGATATCGTTCTTGTACATGGTGATACAACGACGACATTTATTGCAAGCCTTGCTGCATTTTATAATCAAATTCCAATCGGTCATGTAGAAGCTGGTCTTCGTACGTGGGATAAATATTCTCCATACCCAGAAGAAATGAACCGTCAATTAACAGGCGTCATGGCAGATCTTCATTTCGCACCGACGGCAAAATCTGCAACAAACCTGCAGCAAGAAAACAAAAAAGAGGCAAATATTTTTATTACAGGAAATACAGCAATTGATGCGTTAAAAACAACAGTAAAAGAATCATATACGCATCCTGTTTTAGAGAAGGTTGGAGATGACCGTCTTATCCTTATGACAGCACATCGCCGTGAAAATTTAGGTGAACCGATGCGCAATATGTTCCGTGCAATTAAGCGTCTTGTCGAAACACATGAAGATGTGCAAGTTGTATATCCAGTACATATGAATCCTGTTGTTCGTGAAATTGCAGGAGAAATTTTAGGAGATCATAATCGCATTCATTTAATTGAGCCGCTTGATGTAATTGATTTCCATAACTTTGCATCACGTTCATACTTAATGTTAACAGATTCTGGCGGTGTACAAGAAGAAGCGCCATCACTTGGTGTGCCAGTTCTTGTTCTTCGTGATACAACAGAGCGTCCAGAAGGTATTGAAGCCGGTACATTAAAGCTTGCTGGTACAGATGAAGAAACAATCTTTACTTTAGCAAATGAGTTATTATCAGATAAAGAAGCACACAGTGCAATGGCAAAAGCATCGAATCCATATGGTGACGGGCATGCGTCAGAGCGTATTGTAAAAGCGATTGTGGAGTATTTTAATAAATAATAAAGTGAAACTTCCATCAGTGAACGATTTTTTCACTGATGGAAAGCTCTCACCAATCGGGCTCTTATAGGCAGTTTGATTTTGCAGCAATGAATAACATTTTACTGCCCGTTAGAGCGGGATAAAAAAACAGCTATCTCCATTGACGGAGATAGCTGTTTTTAATGTGCAGACATTTGCCATTCTGTATTTGATTCATGAGTGTCTGAATTTGTCTTTTGTTCATGCGATTTAGACGATGGTGTAGATTGTTCCTGTTTTTCAGGTTGATGTTGTATATTCGAGCCATGAGACGGTTTAGCCGGTTCTTGTGTTTCAGGCTGCTCTTGTGTATCCGACGCAGGAGCTGAATCTTCAAGTTCTAAGTTTTGCATAAAGGTATGGTGAATTTCTTGGATACTTGATTCGTCTGGAATGAAATAGTAAATTCCATCTATTTTTGCATCTTTTCCTTCCATTTTTACTGTTTGAATGGTAGATGCATCAAAGCCAGAGAATTCTTTATAGAGTGCAAGACCATCTGATACAGGTATATCTGTTTTTATATACTTTCCGACTACTTTTGCAATGTCATTGATTTTAAATACAGTAGAAGGTGAGTTTAATTCCTGTAACACCGCTTCAAGTACTTGACGTTGACGTGCAGCACGGCCAAAGTCCCCATTCGGATCTTGCTTTCTCATCCGAACATAAGCCAAGGCTTCTTCGCCATTTAAATGCTGTGGTCCTTTTTTAAACTCAATCTTTTTGTAATAGTCAACATCAGAGCGTTCCCAGAAATCGAATGGAACATCGACTGTAACACCGCCAACTGCATCGACTATGCCTTTAAATCCTTTAAAATCTAATTTAATATAATGATCGACAGGTACTTTTAAAAGGTTTTCCACTGTATCCATGGCCATTTTTTCTCCGCCATAGGCATGAGCTGCATTTATCTTATCTTTTTTGTCACGCCCAGCGATTGTTACGCGTGAATCACGCGGGATACTCATTAAAGATACTTGCTTGGTTTTTGGATTAATAGTTGCAAACATTAAGGAATCCGTTCGTCCGTTTTGGCCGCCTGTGGCATAATCTTCAATTCCCATGATTAAAAGACTAAATGGTTTTTTCGTAATTTCTACATCCTCTGTGCGGAGTTTAGATTTATCATGCTTCGAGCCGCTGTAAATTCCCATTAAAGAAGAGTAAGAATTATACGCATAAACTGCTACGCCTCCGATAAGGATAGCAAAAATAAGGAATATAAGCGATTTGCGTCTTCTTTTCTTTTTCGTCCTTCTATTCTGGAGATGATGATAACGATCTTCCATAAATAATCTCCTTTAAGTATAAATTAGTGTTGTACTATATCTTGTTCTAGATATAGCATCTCATCTTCATTAATTGTACATTTCCCATTTGTGATTTCAATCATCCATTCTGTGAATGATTGTTTTTGGCTTTCCCCTACATATGTGTCAAACGTGACATGATCTAAGTAATGTATATCTTTAATCGTATATATAGAGTTGCGTAGTTCATTTTCAATTTTTCCGAGTAATGTATAGTCAATTTCAGTTTTCATGACGCGCATCAGCTTTCGCTCAACGATGCCGACATGATTTAGACCTTCACTTGTACATTTCCCGTATGCACGAATTAAACCGCCTGCTCCGAGTTTAATGCCACCGAAATAACGCGTTACAACAACGACAGTATCTTTTAAGTGACGCTTCTTTAATACTTCTAGGATCGGGACACCAGCTGTACCACTAGGTTCTCCGTCGTCGTTTGCTTTTTGAATTTGGTCATGTTCGCCAATTAAGTAGGCTGAGCAGTTATGGGTTGCATTCCAATGTTGTTTTTTAATCTTTTGGATAAATTCTTGCGCTTCTTCTTCTGTTGTTGCGCGGCTTACATGACAAATAAAGCGAGATTTTTGAATCACTATTTCATGTTCGCCGCACCCTTTTACGGTGAAATATTGTAGTAGCACTAATTTTTACGCCCCTATCTTTATAAATTACAGCTTTTATTAGTGGGCAGTTCTATCCCAAGCTGATGGTTAGCTTTATGAAATCGGGTTCTTGTGAAACGGGGTTCTACCTTCATTTTCTTTCGTTTCTCAGAAGGTGAAGAACGTATTACTCGTTAGATAGATAAATTATCAATACTTTTTATTCTAAAAGGGCTAGTGTGGAGTTTCAAATCTTTTTTTGCAGAAATTTAGCCATTTCTATTATAATTTGAATTTTTTTGTTGTAAATTGTTGAAATAGTATTTATAATTTTAACCTCTCGTTTTTTCAGCAGTTAATGCACCTTTTTCCATTTTCATGTACAATTAATAATAAATTTGTTTATAAGGTAGGTACGAAAATGAAAACAGCTATTGTAACTGATAGTACGGCATATTTACCAAAACATGTTCGTGAAGAATTAAATATACATATAATCCCGTTGAATGTCATTTTTGGGAATGATTCTTATCAAGAAGAGGTTGAAATTACGGCTGCAGATTTTTATGTGAAAGTTCGTGAACAAGAAGAGCTGCCGAAGACATCTCAACCAGCTATTGGAAAGTTTATTGAGTTATTTGAAGAGCTAGGGAAAGAATATGATGCAGTGATTAGCGTTCATCTTTCTAGCGGTATTAGTGGTACGTACCAGACGGCGACGACAGCGGGTCAAATGGTAGACGGAGTAAAGGTATATACATACGACTCAGAAATTAGCTGTGAAGTTCAAGGTTTTTATGCACGTGAAGGCGCAAAAATGGCGAGTGAAGGGAAAACTCCGGAAGAGATTATCGCTCGTTTTGATGAAATGAAGAAAACAGTGGATGCGTATTTCGTTGTAGATGATTTGCATCATTTGCAGCGCGGCGGTCGTTTAAATAGTGCTCAGGCATTTATTGGAAGTTTATTGCAGGTGAAACCGGTACTATATTTCCGCGATAAAGTTATTATTCCGTTTGAAAAAATTCGTACGCGTAAAAAAGCATTAAAACGTATTGTTGAAATTTTTGATGAACAAGCAAGTAAAGGTATGCCAATGGAAGCAGTTATCATTCATGCTAATCGGGAAGAAGAAGCAAAAGAATGGAAGCAAGAATTGCAAGAAGCATACCCGCATGTGGAAATTCGAATCGGTTATTTCGGAGCGGTAATTGGTACACACTTAGGAGAAGGTGCTCTTGGCTTAGGATGGTACACGAAATAAAAAAAGCTCTCTTTCATGTAGAGAGCTTTTTTGGTAAAAATATAACAAACAAAATAAGTTTAATTACTTACTTTTTATAAGAAACTATTTTATAATAGAGAAGAGGTGAAACATATGGAACATAATCCGTGTTTATGTCCGAAGTTCGAGTCTGCTTTTACACTTCTTAGTAAAAAGTGGACAGGATTAATTATTAAATCACTGTTAGAAGAACCGAAACGATTTCGAGAAATTGCTGATATCATTCCAAATATGAGCGATCGTATGCTATCAGAGCGCTTAAAGGAATTAGAAAGTGAAGGAATTGTTGTGCGTGCCGTTTATCCGGAAGTGCCAGTTCGTATTGAATATGGTTTGACAGATAAAGGAAAAGCATTAGAGAGTGTAATGGATGAAGTACAAAAATGGGCAGAGAAATGGGTTCATTAATTGGGATTTTACTACCAAAAAGTAGTGGGATAAAAAAGTGCAGGGAGATATTCCTGCACTTTTTTGCTTTACAAATAAAGGAAAATGCAGTAAAAAATATTTCCTTTCGATTAAAAATATTACATTGATATAACAAAAGGGTTACATGTGTATTTTAAGTGTAATATAACCCTTCTTGTGGAGCTGGAAATTTAATTGTTAATTTGGAAGATATGTAAAAATAAGGTAGTATATGGTCTTACTATGGCCAACATGGTGTGAAGAAGACGAGTTGGTTATATGATGGTGGAAAATGGTATTATTTCAATTCAGATGGTAAAAGGAAATTATCAAATCAATGGCAAATAGAATAAGTTCAATGAAAATGGTGTTTGGTTAGAGGAAGTAAAAGCTTAATAGATTAGTAAACTCTCTTGCGTGATAGCAAGAGAGTTTTTTGTTATACATCACATAACCATAAAGTAAATAAAATCGTGCGACAAAAGAGAAAAAAGTATCGTCCTCATTCTCCATTTCTCTACAAAAAGGCACAATATTAGAACATAAATGTCAAGAAATTACAAACGTAATATTACATTTCTTTTACAAAAGCGTAACATTGCTAAAAAACATTGGTAATTATGGTATAAATTTTATTAGACAAATTCGGAAAACCAAGAAAAAGAAAGCGGTGTAAAACAAAATGAAAAAATTTAAAATCGCATCTTGCGCATTAGCAGCAGGATTTATGATGTTTTCAGTAGTAACACCAAATGCATTTGCTGAAAAAAATGACGACGTAAAAACACAAATTCAACAACAAAATGACACTTTACATAAACAACAACAAGAACGTGATGATCTTCAAAAACAAATGGACGAATTAAAGAATACAATTCAAGGATTGGATAAGTCTGTTCAAGAGAACGAAGCTAAACTTGCTGAAACAACGAAGCAAGTAGAAGAAACACAAAAATTAATTGAACAAAAAGATAAAGAGATTGCAGATTTACAAACGAAAATTGCACAGCGTGAAGAACTGTTGAAGAAGCGTTTAGTTGCTCTTCAAGAGAAACCAAACACGAATGTTGTAACGGAAGTAGTTGTAAATTCTAAAAGTCTTGCAGATTTAATTGATCGTTTAACTTCTGTTTCACAAATTCTTGAGTCTGACCAAGACATTATGAAAATGCAACAACAAGATCAAGATAAAGTGAAAAAAGATGTGGAACTTATAAAATCAAAACAACAAGAATTAAAAGATGCACAAGCAAAAATTGAAACTGCGAAACAAGAACTTGATGCTGAAAAAGCGAAAAAACAAGCAGCGATAGATGATTTAAGTGCAAAAATGCAAACAGTTGTAAACGGAATGTCTAGCACAGAGTCGCAATTGAAAGATTTAGAAAAACAAGCTCTATACTTACAAAGCTTAGCTGAACAACAAGAAAAACAAGCACAACAAGCACAACCAGCACAACAAACGCAACAAACGCAACAACCAGCAAATAATGGCGGCGGACAAGCTAAAAATGCTTCTAATTCGAAACCAGCTCCTGCAGCACCGCCACAAGAAGTAAGCGGCGGCGGGGATTCAAGTGTAATTGCAAAGGCACAAAAATACCTTGGTATGCCATATGTTTGGGGTAGTGCATCTCCATCTAACGGTGGATTTGACTGCAGTGGTTTCATTTCTTACATTTACGGCGTAGGTCGTCAAGATGTAGCTGGATACTGGAATTCTGTTCAGCATATTAGCAGCCCACAACCTGGTGATTTAGTATTCTTCCAAGGTACGTATAAAGCAGGTCCATCTCATATCGGTATTTATGTTGGCAACGGACAAATGATTCACGCTGGTGATGACGGAATTGCATATTCTAACATTAACAGTAGTTACAACCAAAAACATTTCTTAGGTTACGGTAGATTCTAGAATTTTAATTATATAAAATACGTGTATAAAGTCGATAGCTTACTATTTTAAGAGTAGGTTATCGGCTTTTTTGATTTTTTACAAACTCTTTCAATCTTTTTATAGTAAAAATAGAAAGGGGGAGAGAGGATGCTAGAAGGCCGACAGTTATTACTAGAGGAAGTATCCGTATCAGAGGAAGAACTTTATAAGCTGGAACGAGATGGCTATATTTGTTATGAGAAAGGCGTTATAAAGAAAAGCTCTCGTTATATGTGTCAGCGCTGCGGAAATGAAAAACGGCGATTATTTTTTTCGTTTTTATGCTATCGCTGCAATAAAATGTGTGCGTATTGCCGGAAGTGTATCTTGATGAGAAGAGTGAGTGAATGTACGCAGCTCGTTCGTTGGATTGGTCCTATACAAAATAAAATCATAGTGAATTGTCTTGAGTGGAACGGTCAGTTATCAGAAGGACAACAAAAGGCTGCAGACGGAATTGTAAGGGCAGTGCAAAGAAAAGAATCCTTTTTCGTCTGGGCCGTATGCGGTGCAGGGAAAACAGAGATGTTATTTCATGGTATACAAGAAGCCTTAAGTAAAGGAGAACGCGTTTGTATTGCGACGCCGCGGACGGATGTTGTCCTCGAACTTTATCCCCGTTTGCGGGAAGTATTCCCATCTGTTTCAATTTGTGCATTATATGGTGGAAGTGACGACTTATACACAAATGCGCAGCTTGTTGTTTCGACAACTCATCAACTCCTGCGCTATTATAGAGCATTTGATGTCATGATCGTGGATGAGATTGATGCCTTCCCTTATTCAATGGATAAAACGCTGCAATACGCAGTTAACTCTGCTAGTAAAGAAAATGCAGCGTTTATTTATTTGACAGCCACTCCATCTAAAGACTGGCAGCGAAAGCTTCGTAATGGAAAACAAAAAGGAGTGATTATTCCTGCACGCTACCATCGTTATCCCCTACCTATCCCTATTTTTCGCTGGTGCGGGAATTGGCGGAAATTCATCCAAAAGAAAACCTTACCTTCAATTATTTTGCGGTGGCTTCATGTATATCTCGAAAAGCAATATCCTATTTTTTTATTTGTTCCTCATGTTTGTTATGTAGAAGAAATTGTTTCTATTTTAAAATGTATTGATAATCGTATAGAAGGCGTGCATGCGGAAGATCTGAAGCGAAAAGAAAAGGTGGCTTCATTCCGAAAGGGAGAGATTCCGTTATTAGTGACGACGACGATTTTAGAAAGAGGCGTTACCGTTTCGAATTTGCAAGTGGCGGTGTTAGGGGCAGAAGAGCATGTTTTTTCAGAAAGTGCGCTCGTTCAAATTGCAGGACGAGCGGGGCGTAGTAGCCATGCTCCTTATGGCGATGCCATCTATTTTCATTATGGAAAGACAGAGGCGATGGTTACGGCAAAAAAACAAATTCAATCAATGAACAAACGAGCAAAGCAAGAAGGGTTGGTAGACTAATGCATTGCCTTCTTTGTGATGATGTTATCTCTGTTTTGCCGAGCTGGTTTTCTTTTTTTGTTGCACAAGAAAAGGGATACGTATGCGCATACTGTGAACAAAAATTTTCTTATATTATAGGAGACATTTGTGCAGATTGCGGAAGATCCTTTCAGTATCTATCAGATGAATATAGGCAAGGAGAATATTGTCAGGACTGTTTACGCTGGAAGCAAGATCCGTATTTTCAGTATGTATATGTAAAAAATCGATCTGTCTATGTATATAATGATTGGATGAAAGAAGTGTTAGCCCGTTTTAAGTTTCGCGGCGACGCCGCTCTTGTTCAAGTATTTGCTTCTTCTTTTGCGAATGTTTTTCGGCAGTATTTTCCCCATTGTGATTGCATTGTTCCTATTCCCCTTAGTCTGTCTCGTAAATATGAACGAGGATTTAATCAAGCAGAATTGTTAGCCTCATGCTTATCTATTCCAATTGTGAAAACATCACTCATGCGAAGCGATGCAGAGAAGCAAAGTAAGAAAACAAGAACAGAGCGTTTGCAGCGTCCGCGGCCCTTTTATTTTGCAGAGGGAGAATCCTTTCACGGAAAAGATATTCTTTTAATTGATGACGTATACACAACTGGGATTACGGTGCGTCAAGCGGCGCAATGCTTCTATCAAAGAGGTGCACGGAATGTTTCATCATTGACGCTTTGCCGCTGAATTCTTATTTGGTGTCCTCTTTGCTAATATAGTGCAGCTCAAATATTCTGGAATTTTTTTCACTTTTGGATACACACGGAATCCTTCCGGCCACTCTAACTACAATAAAGTGAAACTTCCATCAGTGGGGGGTTCTTCCTCCCCCACTGATGGAAAGCTCTCACCAATCGGGCTTTTACGGGATAAATCTTAAGTACATTTTCTCAACGTGGATTGTAAATTTTTTAGAAGGTTTTTAAGAAATTAAGAAAGAATACGTTCATCACCATTAAGTGCAATGGAGGTAGAAAAATAAAAAGTAAATGAGTCAGAAAATTCAAACTAAAGTTAAGGAGACCTTTTCTATTACACGCTTATCATTCCATCAACTATAAATTATAGGATGAATTGAAGAACAACGTATTTGCATGAAGATGGGAATTGCAAATTAAATAAGGGGGACTGCTGTGTTGCATAAGTGCAAACGTTTTTTCGCAGTATTGACTATTTTTATTTTTGCTTTTTGTTCTTTTCATATTTCATCCGTTTCCGCTAGTTCTACGCAAATGTCTGGTGGGATTTTTCCGCCATCAGAATCGTTTACTCCTGGGAGTTGGTTTTTAGGGGCAACTCCTGAGCATGATGCGAATAAACCACCTATCGTTTTCGTTCAAGGTAAGAATGGAACTGCTAAGGACTGGTACGGTGAAACCGTTTATCACGGTATGAACGATATGTATAATTATGCTTATAATGCAGGGTATCAAACTGTTTTCGTTCAGCTGTATGATGCGGCCGGAAGGGGCTCAGCAAGTGAGTGGGATAATGGGCGTTTGCTCGCTTCTATGCTGGAGCAAATCTATAATCATTTTGGTAAAAAGATCAATATTGTCGCACACAGCAAAGGCGGACCTGACACGCAAGCAGCGCTCGTTCACTACGGTGCAAGTCGCTTTGTTGGAAACGTAGTGACGCTCGCTTCTCCTCACTATGGCTCTAACTTAGCAGATTTGGCGTACAGTTGGTGGGCAGGCTGGCTCGCTTCCTTGTTAGGACAACGGGATGACGGCACGTACTCTTTGCAGACAGGGGAAATGGCGCAGTTTCGTAATATAACGGATAACAATCCAAACGCTAAGTTGAACCGTTATTATACAGCTGCGGGTACAAGCTGGGGACCTGCCTTCTCTGCGCTGTCTATGGGAGGATTTTACCTTTCCTGGTATGGTTCTAATGATGGGTTAGTCAATGAATGGAGCACGAAACTTCCTTATGGAACACATCTGTTTACAGATGCTAGCCTGGATCATGACAGCATTCGAAAAGGATCAGCTGTATTTTCACGGATTGAGCCTTATTTGCACAATACTTCTTCGGTTGCCTCTATTGCAAACGAAAATATATTTGAAGAATCACAAAAAAATCTAGCTGTGAATGCTAATCAAACGGTGTTAGGAGGACCGCTCACACCAAACAGTTGGGTGGAACAAACCTTTGCGGTGGATACTGTAACGGATGGAAATGTTTCTGTGTTGACTGCATCTCCAGACGTACAGATGCAGCTTATCGCTCCATCTGGCAAGGTGTACACCAATCAAAACAGCAAAGCAGCGACGGGAGAAGAATATGCGTATTTTAGCGGAGCGACAATCCGAACATTCCAGGTTGATCAAATGGAAGTAGGTGAGTGGCGCTTAAAAATGATGTCACAAGCACAAAAAGATGCATATCTTATGCTAGCTAATTATAAACAGGTTGCACCGTTTACATTAGAAATGCCGGGTAAAGTCAAGAAAAATAAAGCGGAATTTAAGTTAAAGCAATCTACAAAACGTTCCCTACAGCAGGGGGATCTTTCTTTTGATATACGCGTTGTAGATCGGGATGGGAATTTAGTATCGCACTCCAATAAGCTGCAAAAGACAGATACAGTCACATTCACCGGAAATTTGCCAGATGTCGCAAAATCAGGTGTGTATAACGTAACGATTGATATTAAAGGAAAGAATAAAGAGGGAAAAGCATATAATCGGACGGTTGTGCGTTCTGTGTATATTGAGAAATAAGACATGTCGAAAGGTACAATAAAAAGGCGACAAGTCTTCTTTGACTTTGCACTTTTCCATTCGTTATATTCAAAGTATGGGGCAGATACCCTTATTTTACGATTGAAGGGAATGGAAAGAACATGCAAGGAAAAGTAAAATGGTTTAATGCGGAAAAGGGTTTTGGGTTTATTGAGCGCGATGGCGGTGACGATGTTTTTGTTCATTTTTCTGCCATTCAGCATGACGGATATAAAACGTTAGAAGAAGGACAAAAAGTTGAATTTGATATTGTAGAAGGTGCGCGTGGTCTGCAGGCAGCAAATGTTGTGAAGTTATAATTGAAACATGGTACAGCTTCAAAGACCAGCGTTTCACATAGGGGAGCCTCCGTTACATAGGTAACGGAGGCTTTATCATAAAGTGAAACTTCCATCAGTTATCCACTACCTATCTTCTTCGGATTCCTCACAATCTTGAGGTAGGAGTCTTACTGCCCGCGAATAGCGGGATAAACAAAAAGCTGTCAAAAAGTTGTAGTATTTTTGTAACGGATTTTTCACACTTATATATGCTAACTACGATATAAATAGGATAAAATAATAATAGAAAAGGAATTACATTTCTTTTTCTACAAAATTCGATAAAAAAATATCAATTTTGTCAAAAAATTTAAAAATGAAAGAAGGGTTTTTGATACCTTTGTCGAAAACCTATACATAGGCTTGAAAGGAGGAGTTCATCTTATGAAATTTAACATTCGCGGTGAAAATATTGAAGTAACTCCAGCATTAAAGGAATATGTAGAGAAAAAGCTAGGTAAGTTAGAGCGCTATTTCGAGACTTTTCCAGAAATTAAGGTAAACTTAAAAGTGTACTCTGACAAGCAACGAGTGGAAGTAACAATTCCGTTTCCGGATTTATTACTTCGCGCTGAAGAAACAAATAGCGATATGTATGCTGCTATTGATTTAGTCGTAGATAAACTTGAACGACAAATCCGTAAACATAAAACAAAGGTAAATCGTAAGTTACGTGAAAATGGCATTACAAAAACAATGTTGATTCTTCCAGAGCAACCAACTGCGCAAGAAGAGGTTGCTGAAGATGAATTAGAACTTGTTCGTACAAAACGATTTGACTTAAAACCAATGGATGTAGAAGAAGCAATTTTACAAATGGACATGTTAGGCCATAACTTCTTCGTCTTTACAAATTCAGAAACAAATGAAACAAATGTTGTATATGGACGTAAGGATGGAAAATACGGTTTAATTGAAACTAAATAATAATATAAGGAAAACGCAGCTGTAATGGCTGCGTTTTTTTAGGTTATCAGGAACTTCCTGATAGCCGTTTTTTGTAAACTCGCCAATAAATTGATGTGATCCCGCTATTCGTGGACAGTAAGACCCCCCACCTCAAGGTTCAGCGAAAAGCAAAGAAGATGAGTGGGGGCGTTTTCATGAGTACGCGTTTGGCCGATTGTTGTCATAGATATAAAACAAGTGTTACAATTGTCAGTAGGTTTATCCTTTTTTAAGGAAAAGAATCCTATTTTTTAGCAAAGAAATGAGATTGAGTGTTATAGCGACCAATCAGTGAAAAGAGCAATAACAAATCGCACTGATGGAAGTTTTATTTTAATAAAAGAGGAGCGTATTCCCATGATCGGTATTTTAAAAAAGGTGTTTGATGTAAATGAACGTCAGATAAAACGTATGCAGAAAACCGTGGATCAAATCGAAGCATTAGCACCTCAAATGTCACCACTGACAGATGAACAATTAAAAGGAAAAACAGTAGAGTTTAAAGAACGATTAACAAAAGGTGAAACAGTGGATGATTTATTGCCAGAAGCTTTTGCAGTCGTACGTGAAGCGGCAACACGTGTACTTGGCATGCGTCCATATCCTGTTCAGTTAGTGGGTGGTATTGCCCTGCATGAAGGGAATATCTCTGAGATGAAGACAGGGGAAGGTAAAACGTTAACTTCTACATTACCAGTATATTTAAATGCCCTTACAGGAAAAGGTGTTCACGTTGTTACAGTGAATGAATACTTAGCGCAGCGTGACGCAAGTGAGATGGGACAATTACATGAGTTTCTTGGTTTAACAGTTGGTATCAATTTAAATCATATGTCACGAGAAGAGAAGCAAGCTGCGTATGCTGCTGATATTACGTACAGTACGAATAATGAGCTTGGATTCGACTATTTACGTGATAACATGGTGCTTTATAAAGAACAACGCGTACAGCGTCCATTACATTTTGCCATCATCGATGAAGTAGACTCGATTTTAATTGATGAAGCACGTACACCGCTTATTATTTCTGGACAAGCGCAAAAGTCTACGGAATTATATTTATTTGCGAATGCATTTGTTCGTACATTAACGAATGAAAAAGAATATACATTCGATGTGAAAACGAAAAATGTTATGTTGACGGAAGAAGGAATCAACAAAGCAGAAAAATCATTCCACATTGAAAATTTATTTGATTTAAAACACGTAGCGCTTCTTCACCATATTAACCAAGCGTTGCGTGCTCATGTTGTGATGCAGCGTGATACAGATTATGTTGTGCAAGAAGGCGAAATCGTAATTGTTGACCAATTTACAGGTCGTCTTATGAAAGGGCGCCGTTACAGCGAAGGATTGCACCAAGCGATTGAGGCAAAAGAGGGCGTTGAAATTCAAAATGAAAGTATGACGCTTGCGACGATTACATTCCAAAACTACTTCCGTATGTATGCGAAGCTTTCTGGGATGACAGGAACAGCGAAAACAGAAGAAGAAGAATTCCGTAACATCTATAATATGCAGGTTATTGTTATTCCGACGAATAAACCAATTGTTCGTGATGACCGTGCAGATTTAATTTTCAAAACGATGGAAGGAAAATTTAATGCGGTTGTAAATGATATTGTTGCTCGTCATAAAAAAGGGCAACCAGTTCTTGTTGGTACAGTAGCAATTGAAACGTCTGAGTTAATTTCGAAGATGTTAACGAGAAAAGGTGTGCGCCATAATGTCTTAAATGCGAAAAACCATGCACGCGAAGCAGAAATTATCGCTGAAGCAGGTCATCCAGGTACGGTGACAATTGCAACGAACATGGCTGGACGTGGTACAGATATTAAACTTGCAGAAGGCGTACGTGAAAACGGTGGTTTATCTGTTATCGGTACAGAGCGTCATGAAAGCCGACGCATTGATAATCAGCTGCGCGGTCGTTCAGGACGTCAAGGAGATCCTGGTGTGACGCAGTTCTACTTATCAATGGAAGATGAACTGATGCGCCGTTTCGGTTCTGATAATATGAAAGCGATGATGGATCGTCTCGGTATGGATGATTCTCAGCCAATCGAAAGTAAAATGGTATCTCGCGCTGTTGAATCTGCACAAAAACGAGTAGAAGGTAATAACTACGATGCTCGTAAGCAGCTTCTTCAATACGACGATGTACTTCGTCAGCAGCGTGAAGTTATTTACAAGCAGCGTCAAGATGTAATGGAATCAGATAATCTGCGCGGCATTATTGAAGGAATGATGCATTCTACAGTAGAACGTGTTGTAGCTCTTCATACGCAAGAGGAATTAGAAGAAGAATGGAACATTGCTGGTCTTGTTGAATACTTAAATACAACTCTTCTACAAGACGGTGATGTGAAAGAAGAAGAATTACGCCGCTTAGCGCCAGAAGAAATGATCGATAGCATTTTTGCGAAAGTGAAAGAGCGTTACGACGAGAAGGAAGCACAAATGCCAGAAGCACAAATACGTGAATTTGAAAAAGTAGTTGTATTCCGCGTTGTAGACTCGAAATGGATGGATCATATCGATGCGATGGATCACTTACGTGAAGGTATTCATTTACGTGCATATGGTCAAATTGATCCGCTTCGTGAATATCAAATGGAAGGCTTTGCGATGTTTGAAGCAATGATTGCTTCTATTGAAGAAGATATTTCTCGTTATATTATGAGAGCGGAAATCGAACAAAACTTAGAGCGTCAAGAAGTAGCGCAAGGAGAAGCGGTTCATCCAAAAGACGGAGATGGAGCTGGAGTTTCAAAAAAGAAACCAGTCGTAAAAGGTGAGCAAACAGGCCGTAACGATTTATGCACATGTGGCAGCGGAAAAAAATACAAAAACTGCTGTGGAATTGGGAAATAAAGAAAAGCGGAAGCGGCTCGTTTAGGATGTTTTACCTCATGGATGGAAAATTTCCATGATCATTCATATAATAACAAGAGATGAACTCTCTCTCGCAAAAGCAGGGAGAGTTTGCCTTGTTGTTCGTATAAAGTGAAGTAGGGTCTTACTGCACGTAAGCAGCTTGATAAATGAGGAAAGTAATAGTAATTACATAGAGGTGACCAAAATGGAATTAGTAGAAATTAGACAAGAACTAGAGAAAATGGCTAAGAGATTAGCGGCTTTTAGGGGGTCTCTTTGACCTCGCTGGAAAAGAAAAGCGAATCGCAGAATTAGAAGAAATTATGATGGGTGCAGGCTTTTGGGATGATCAAAAAAGTGCACAAACAGTCATCAATGAAGCAAATGTTTTAAAAGACATGGTTGGTAAGTTTAATACGCTTAACGAAACGTTTGAAAATCTAGAAGTAACGCATGAACTTGTGAAAGAAGAATACGATGAAGAATTGCATGCGGAGCTTGAAGCGGAAGTAAAAACTTTATCTGCAGATATGAACGAATACGAACTTCAATTATTACTAAGTGAAGAACACGACAAGAATAATGCTATTTTAGAGTTGCATCCAGGTGCAGGTGGAACAGAATCACAAGATTGGGGTTCTATGCTGCTTCGTATGTATACGCGCTGGGCGGAAAAACGCGGTTTTAAAGTAGAAACGTTAGATTATCTTCCTGGTGATGAAGCGGGGATTAAAAGCGTTACGTTATTAATTAAAGGGCATAATGCCTACGGTTATTTAAAAGCAGAAAAAGGCGTACATCGTCTTGTACGTATTTCGCCATTCGATTCATCTGGCCGTCGTCATACATCTTTCGTATCTTGTGAAGTTGTACCAGAGTTTAACGATGATATTGAAATTGAAATACGTACAGAGGATTTAAAAATAGATACGTACCGTGCAAGTGGTGCAGGTGGACAGCATATTAATACGACTGACTCCGCTGTACGTATTACACATATCCCAACAAATGTCGTGGTAACATGTCAATCTGAGCGTTCACAAATTAAAAACCGTGAACATGCAATGAAAATGTTGAAAGCGAAACTGTACCAACAAAAATTAGAAGAACAACAAGCAGAACTTGATGAAATTCGCGGTGAGCAAAAAGAAATCGGATGGGGAAGCCAAATTCGTTCATACGTATTCCATCCATATTCCCTTGTGAAAGATCACCGTACAAATACAGAGGTCGGGAATGTTCAAGCGGTTATGGACGGAGAGATTGATGCATTTATTGATGCATATTTACGTTCTCGTATTTCATAAGCTGAAACTTCTATAGATATAAAAAAACGCCAACAGGTCGTTGGCACATGCGTGAGGCAATGAGGAGTATACCTTCTGTCTAGAGGGAGAGAAAGAGGAGAGAAGTTGCGAGGCAACTTCTCTTTTTGGTGGATGTAGTTGTAGCATACAAGCTTGTATATTGTTTTGTAAAAAGTAGAAAATAACAAAATGTTGGAAGTAATTGATCAGAAGAATGGGATGATTTTCGTATTCTATATGCTAGGAAAATTCGTTGTTTTGCATCATATCATTCGTTCACAAAATTGATACAATTACTGAAAAGCATTACGCCTGTAAGTGTCCTTTCTCATTTAGGGTAATATTGGTTATGCAGGTAAGTTTTGAAATTGCAGGAAAATCATTATAATGCTATTGAGGGATTAATTAACAGCAGGGAGCGATATAGATGAAAAAGAAATTGTTGATGATTGTAGCAGGTACATCATTAGCTCTTGCATTAGGAGCATGCGGGAAAACGGAAGAAAGTAAACCTTCTAGTCCTAGTCAACAGGCAAGCACAGATAGCGCTGAAAAAATATTCCAAAAAAGCTGTGCAGGATGCCATGGTAATGATCTAAAAGGATTATCTGGACCATCGTTAGAAAAAGTGGGCGGAAAATATTCAGAAGAAGATATTGAAGGCATTATCGCTAAAGGCCGCGGCATTATGCCAGCTGGTGTAATCCAAGGCGAAGACGCGAAAAAAGTGGCAGAATGGCTAGCTGAGAAGAAGTAAGAAAGAAAAGCGGAAGCGGCTCGTTCAGAATCGCAGGACGTTGGAGCCCCCGACAGAGAGGCGCTTTTTGCCTCGTCCGAGGGGGCGAAACGACCGGAGATTCTAGCCGCTAGAGCTGGACAAGAAAAGTGGAGCTGACTGTTCAAGTGTGAATGCTGATTTTCTTCTGTATAGAAGAAAATTAGCATTCTTATGCGGCAGCCTCCAGCCATCGCTGTATGAAATTCAAACAAATAAGACCTTTTTACTTGATGCTAGAAGGTCTTATTTGTTTGTGTCATGTCATATATTCCGCGCTATGTAACACAACTGTAACAAAGTTGTATCCGAATTGGAAACCGAATAATGGTACAATGTAGGGCGTAGTATCTTTTGTAGAATTTTGAAGAAAAAGTTGTACATACATGAGAAGCTGAAATAGCGATTGTTTAGAGACGCAGCGAAAGATTGAATATTGCGATCGCTATGGCTAAACAACGAAGAGTATAAAGTGTCGAAAAAAAATCATTAATATTGGGTGATAAATAATGATAACAATGACGAATGTTTATAAGGAGTATCCAAACGGCATGAAAGCTGCTAATGGACTCACAGTTAAAATTAAGCAAGGTGAATTTGTATATGTAGTAGGACCGAGTGGAGCCGGGAAGTCTACATTTATTAAGATGATGTATCGTGAAGAGAAACCGACTACAGGTTCTATTAATGTAAATGGTTTAGTAATTGAATCTTTAGCAGAGCGCGATGTACCGTATTTCCGTCGCCAGCTAGGTGTGATTTTCCAAGATTTCAAGTTGCTTCCGAGGTTAACTGTATTTGAAAATGTTGCATTTGCCTTAGAAGTAATTGAAGAAGAGCCAGACGTGATTCGTGAGCGTGTTATGGAAGTGTTAAATCTTGTAGGTCTTGACGATCGTGCTGATGCATTGCCAAGTGAACTTTCTGGTGGGGAACAACAACGTGTTGCAATTGCAAGAGCGATTGTGAATCGTCCGAAAGTTGTAATTGCCGATGAACCAACAGGTAACCTTGATATGGATACAGCGATGGATATTATGAATATTTTCAAACGCATTAATGAGCGTAATACAACAATTATTATGGCAACGCATAATGCGGATATTGTAAATACAATTCGTCACCGTGTAATTGCGATAGAAGATGGAAAGATTGCTCGAGACGAGATTGAGGGAGGATACGGATATGAAGACTAAAACCCTTAGTCGACATTTACGAGAAGGTGTCAAAAATTTATCCCGTAACGGATGGATGACATTTGCTTCTGTAAGTGCAGTAACAGTTACATTACTGCTTGTAGGTGTCTTTTTAACAGCGATTATGAATATGAACCATTTTGCAACGAACGTAGAGCAAGATGTAGAGATTCGTGTACACATTGATCCAGCGGCTAAGAAAGAAGATCAACAGAAATTAAAAGAAGATATTTCAAAGATTTCGCAAGTCGATTCTATTAAATATTCTTCTAAAGATGAAGAGCTAAAAAGATTGATTAAAAGTTTAGGAGATAGCGGGAAATCCTTTGAGCTATTTGAGCAAGATAACCCATTAAAAGACGTATATGTTGTAAAAGCAAAAGAACCAACTGATACAGCAAGTGTTGCAAAGAAAATTGAGAAAATGCAATTTGTAAATCAAGTACAATACGGACAAGGTGAAGTAGAAAAACTATTCGATACAGTAAAAGCTGGTCGTAATATTGGTATTGTATTAATTGCTGGTCTTTTATTTACAGCAATGTTCTTAATCTCTAATACAATTAAAATTACAATTTATGCACGAAGCACAGAAATCGAAATTATGAAACTTGTTGGAGCGACAAACTGGTTTATTCGTTGGCCGTTCTTATTAGAAGGGTTATTCCTAGGGATACTAGGATCGATCATTCCAATTGTTGTAATCTTAACTTCGTATAATTCGCTTCAAGCTATGTTTAATGAGAAATTTAGCGGAACAATTTTTGAATTGCTTTCATATAGCCCATTCGTTTTCGAGCTATCTGCGTTATTAATGCTAATCGGTGGATTAATCGGTATGTGGGGAAGCGTCATGTCTATCCGTCGTTTCTTAAAAATATAAGTGTAAAAAGTTGCAAACATATTTCGTACAAGCTTATCATATAGTAGAAATAGATAAAGGCATCGCACAGTGTGTGATGCCTTTTCATACACCATTGTGTGTTCGGAAAGGGGAATTCCGCATTGAAACGTAGAGTTGCGATTATTGGAATGATTGTTGCGTTTTTAATTGGCGCTGGCGGAATGTTCGCAGGTATGCATTGGCTTGAAAATGGCTCTTACACAGTACAATCCATTACAGGGAAAAATGCCAATGTAAAACAAGCGGATTTGGATAAAATTCGCGAAGCGTATGCACTAATTGATTCACGTTATGTTGAGGATGTGAACGACGACAAGCTTGTTGAAGGAGCTATTCAAGGGATGCTTGCAACGCTGAAAGATCCATACTCTACATACATGGATAAGAAAACAGCAACGCAATTTGAGCAATCGCTTGATCCAGAGTTAGAAGGAATTGGTGCTGAAGTAAATAAAACGGATGATAAGTTAATGATTGTTTCGCCGATTAAAGATTCTCCAGCAGAAAAGGCTGGTCTTAAACCGAACGATCAAATTTTAACAGTTGATGGAAACAGTGTGAAAGACTTATCCCGCGAAGAAGCAGTTATGAAAATTCGAGGAAAGAAAGGAACAACGGTTACGCTTGAGGTAAAACGTTCTGGAGTTAATGATCCGTTAACATTTAAAATTAAGCGTGATAAAATTCCGATTTTGACTGTATTTAGCTCTGTGAAGCAAGAGAATGGGAAAAATATTGGGTATATGCAAATCACATCATTCTCTGAAAAAACAGCAACAGAGTTTAAAGATCAATTGAAAGATCTTGAAAAGAAAAATATACAAGGACTTGTTATTGATGTGCGTGGAAATCCAGGTGGTTATTTAACGAGTGTTGAAGATATTTTAAAAGTGCTGATGACAGACCAAAAGCCAATGGTTCAAATAGAACAACGTAATGGTGAAAAGCAAAAGTTCTATACATCATTAAAAGAGAAGAAACCATATCCGATTTCTGTATTAGTCGATAAAGGCAGCGCATCTGCTTCTGAAATTTTAGCAGGAGCTTTACATGAAGGAGAAGGTTATCCTCTTATTGGTGAGAAAACGTTTGGTAAAGGTACCGTTCAGCAAGCTGTACCGTTTACGGATGGTAGTAACATTAAACTGACGATGTTTAAATGGTTAACACCGGACGGCAATTGGATTCATAAAAAAGGAATTGAACCGACGGTCGAAGTGAAGCAGCCTGATTACTACTACGCAACGCCAATTCAAATTGAAAAAACATTGTCTTACAATGATAACGATGAGCAAGTGAAGCATGCACAAGAGATGTTGAAGAGTCTTGGATATGAGCCGGGGCGTGAAGATGGCTATTTTAGTAAAGAAACAGAAGCAGCTGTGAAAGCATTCCAAAATGCAAACGATATGAATGCAACGGGTCAGCTTGATAAAAAGACAGCAGAAGCAATCCAAAACAAAATCGTCGAAAAAATTCGTTCTGGTGAAAACGATCTGCAGCTACAAACAGCTTTAAAATTAATGGCGAAATAAGGTTCAACTAACCGTTTGGAGATGTTTTTTCTCCAAATGGAAGTTTCACTTTATTTCACTGGTGAAAGATAAAAAATATACAGGCTTACATAGCCTGTATATTTTTTTTATGTGTTAAACAAACGTTTGATTAATTGTGATAAGATAAAATAAAACTTCCATATCCTACATAATGGCAATTAAGTTCTTGTAGGCAGGAAATCTTACTGCCCATTAAGTGTGGCAGAAATGAAATATATTATATTATAAATGGTGGTGAATCGTTTCGTGGAGGTTTGGTCGTCAGAAATTGTGAAGGCAATTGTGCGTTTCTTTGCACATCCTGCTTTGTATGTTTTCTTTATAAGTAGCTTTTTTGTTGGATATTTACGAGTACTACGAGAACGGAAAGATTTTTCCTTTAAAGTGTATGATATTTTGTATGAATTACGTACATCTGCATTCGCAGGAATTGGTTTTGGACTCATTCTATCATTGATTACAGTTGGAATGGGGCTTGTTATCTCACAAGCAAGTGTATTTATGATAGCAATTTGGACGGTATTATTTGCTCTTATTGCTCAATATAGATACTTATCTCCTGCATACACATTCGGAATTGCGATTGCAGCGACGTTATTATCTTCAAAACTTCCAGTCTCTTTCTTACAGCTTCGTGAGGGAGAAGAGAGCAGTGTCGTGTCGTTAGCGATTTTACTTGGACTTACGTTAGTTGTGGAAGGTTTTCTTATTTCTAATAACGCAGCGAACTATTCGACGCCGAAATTACGAAAAGGAAAACGTGGTTTAAATATTGGACTGCATGAATCAAAAAGATTATGGTTAGTACCGATATTTGTTCTTGTACCAGGTGACGCCATAACGCAGTTTGCGTCTTGGTGGCCGGTTGTATCTGTCGGATCGCAAAAGTTTTCTTTATTCTTAATTCCATTTTTAATTGGGTTTACGAGAACAATTAAAAGTTTTGAACCAAAAGGAGCATTGTTATTTACAGGTCGTCGTGTGTTTGGATTAGCTGCAATTGTTCTTCTATTAGGAATAGCAAGTTACTGGTGGCATACACTAGCAATTGTAGCTATGGGAGCAGCAATGCTTGGCCGTTTAACGATTACTGTGCAAGAACGTTTAGAGGATGAAAAGCGCCCTGCATATTTTTCCTCCCGTGATCATGGCTTAGTTGTATTAGACACAATTCCAGGGACAGCTGGAACAACGATGGACTTGAAACCAGGGGAAACGATTGTGAAAGTGAATGGAATCAGTCCGACCAATGTGGACGAGTTTTACAATGCCCTGCAATCAAAAACAACAGGCGCTTTTTGTAAAATGGAAGTTATTGATACGAATGGTGAACTTCGTCTTGTACAACATGCGATTTATGAAGGAGAGCATCACGAACTGGGAATTGTTTTTGTAGAACAAGAGCATCAGTGGGATACGGAAGTTGTGTGATGTGATTTTGGACAGACTTTTCATTTTGAAAGGTCTGTCCTTTTTTTTTATCTAATAGATTTTCGTACCAGAACTAATATAGAGGTATGGTATCAAAAATTATTGTTAGATAAATAATATATTAATTTCTTCATCAATCCCGTCTAATTTTACGTTAAATTTCATGTTTTAATCTAGTAATGAAGTTCTTGCAAATTTGAGAATAATGTTTTCCTTCTGAACGTGCCCATGCAAAATAGACATCTTGCTGTTTAGGAACTTCAAGTTCAATCATTACAATGTCTTTTTTTAA
Source organism: Bacillus sp. GB_SG_008 (assembly GCF_052038115.1). Taxonomy (NCBI): domain Bacteria; kingdom Bacillati; phylum Bacillota; class Bacilli; order Caryophanales; family Bacillaceae; genus Bacillus; species Bacillus sp. GB_SG_008. The sequence continues at coordinate 306,670 of NZ_JBPZSK010000002.1, forward strand.
TAAAGTAGATTCACTAGTAAAAGAATAATCAGGACCAATAGTGATAGCTAATCCGTCTTGAATCGCTCTTTGGATCGCATCTGTATTGTTAGTGGTAAAAAGAATATCGGCAGGGCCATATGCAGCTGTAAACTGGTTCATAAACCATTCGACGTAATCATCTTTGTATAAAACTAAAGAATGAGCTAACAGTTCTTCTGGAGTAATTGATTTGTTAAATGCTAAAGGTGAATTACGATTGACCCCAATCACCATTTTTCCTTTTAATAATGGTTCAAACAATAATCCACTACTTTTATGAACAATATCTTCAAATAGAATAATTAGCCCCATGTCAATTTTATGTTGACGAATATCATCTAGTATTTCTTGTGAACCTTTTTCAAATATCTCTATTTTTACATTTGGATAATCCTTTTTAAAATTTGTTACTGTATGAACCAATAAAGACATAGGACCAGGAATTGTTGCAATTCTTAGTTCACCACGTACGGTATTCGCGAACCCGTTAGCCTCATCTTTTAACTCCTGGAGTTTCCCTAATGCTTCAGCAGCTTTTTTAATAATAATTTTTCCTTCAGCAGTAGGGATTGTACCTAATCGAGAACGTGTAAACAATAATACTCCTAATTCTGCTTCCAATGCTGAGATAGATTGACTGATAGCAGATAATGTGACATGCATATTTTGTGCTGCAATGGTTAAAGAACCTGCATTTGTAACCTCAACTATGTATTCTAATTGTTCAATGTTCATATAAACACGACCTCTTTTATTAAGTCTTACTTAAGCAATGATAAGTATGTTTTAATAATATTTAATGTATAGAAGTGTTACAATTATTGCAAGAAATCTGATAGCGAATAGGGGGAGTAGTTATGATGACAAGAAGAGTTGCTGTAATTACAGGTGGAGGAAGTGGAATTGGTCGACAAACATGTATCAAATTTGCAAGAAAAGGAGATCAAGTGGTAGTCGCTGATGTTGATGAAGCTGGTGGAAAAGAAACTGTAGAACTCATTGAAGCTGAAGGTGGAACAGCTATTTTTGTTAAGACAGATGTTTCGCAGTACGAGCAAGTAGAAAATTTAGTTAATATCGCAGTAGAAACGTATGGCCGAATTGATATTATGTTTAACAATGCTGGAATTGGCGGGGCAGGTCCAGTGCTGAATCAAAATATGGATCGCTATGAAAAAGTAATAGGAGTTAATCAACATGGTGTTGCCTATGGAATCATAGCGGCCGGTAAGAAGATGAAAGAGTTAAATATAAAAGGTGTAATTATAAATACGGCTTCTGTTTATGGCTTCTTAGCTTCTCCAGGTACATTTGCATATCACGCAACAAAAGGTGCTGTTATTATGATGACAAAATCTGCGGCGCTTGAATTAGCTGAATATGGAATTCGTGTAGTAGCAGTAGCACCAGGCGTTGTCGATACACCTATTCTTCGTGGATATAGCGATAGTATGATCGAATCTATGAAAACGAAAGTAATGGGTAATGAGTTAACGAATCCAGAAGCACTTGCTGATGTAATCTACCTTCTTTCATTAGAAGAAGCAGATGCCATTAATGGAAGTGTAGTAATGGCTGACCACGGATATGCTTCATTTAAATAATGAAATATGAATGTGATTTTTCTAGTTTTTAAATATAAATACACGCAATGTTTTTGGAATATTCCGTTAATTTGTTTTGTTTGTGATTGAAATGTCCGCGATAGAACGTATAAATTTTTCGGGCTTTCATCAATAGAGATAAAAAAATTTCCACTGATGAAAGTTTCACTTTACTAAGGAAAGGATTTTTTACATGAAAGGGACTAGCAATATTCCGCAGCCTAAAACTTTCGGGCCACTTGGCAATTTACCATTGTTAAAGGGAGAGGAACCTTTACAATCAATTTTAAAGCTTTCGTATGAGTATGGACCAATTTTTCAACTTGAATTGCCTGGAAGGACTCGCACCATTGTTTCTAACCATGAATTAGCAGCAGAAGTATGTGATGAATCTCGCTTTGAAAAGAGCGTTGGAACCGCTTTACAAAATGTTCGTGCATTTACTGGTGACGGGTTATTTACGAGCTGGACAAACGAACCAAACTGGCATAAGGCACATAATATTCTGCTTCCTAGCTTTAGTCAACAAGCTATGAAGGGATATCACTCTATGATGGTTGACCTTGCTATGCAGTTAGTTCAAAAGTGGGAGCGTCTCAACCCAAATGAAAGTATTGATGTACCAGAAGACATGACACGCCTTACGCTAGATACCATTGGGTTATGTGGATTCAATTACCGTTTTAATAGCTTTTATCGTAATACTCCACACCCTTTTATTACTAGTATGGTTCGTTCGCTTGAAGAGGCGATGAACCAATCTCAACGCTTAGGTATACAAGATAAATTAATGGTTATGAAGAAACGTCAGTTTAAACAAGATATTCAATCTATGTTTGATTTGGTAGATAATATTATTGCAGAGCGTAAAGAAAGTGATAATCGAGATGGAGATGACTTGCTAGCTCATATGCTGAATGGGAAAGATCCGCAAACAGGTGAAATGTTGGACGATGAAAATATTCGTTTTCAGATCATTACTTTTTTAATAGCCGGACATGAGACGACTAGTGGTCTATTGTCATTTGCACTATATTTCCTTTTGAAAAATCCGGATAAGCTTAAGAAGGCATATGAAGAAGTAGATCGAGTTTTAACGGAGCCGATTCCTGCATATGGTCAGGTTCAAAAACTGAAATACATTCGTATGATTCTCAATGAGACATTACGTTTATGGCCAACAGCGCCAGCTATTTCACTTTGTGCGAAAGAAGATACACTTCTTGGTGGAAAGTACCATATAGAAAAGGGAAGAGAGGTTACAGTTCTCATACCAAAGCTTCACCGTGATACGAGTGTATGGGGGGATGATGTTGAAGATTTCCGACCTGAGAGATTTGAGAATATTGAACAAATCGCTCCGCATGCATATAAGCCATTTGGGAATGGACAAAGAGCTTGTATTGGACAACAATTTGCACTTCAGGAAGCTACTTTAGTATTAGGTATGATTCTGCAATATTTTGAAATTATCAACCATACAGACTATCAATTAAAAGTTAAGGAAACATTAACTTTGAAACCAGATGGATTTACTATGTGCGTCAAACCGCGAACTAAAAAAGTAACCTTTGCTGTTTCTGATTCAAAGGTTACAGTGCCAACAGAGCAGGAAGTAAAACATAACTTTAAAACTGTTGTTGATTCGCATCATACACCGCTACTAGTACTTTACGGATCAAACCTTGGAACAGCGGAAGGACTCGCACGAAAACTTGCTGACACTGCTCGCTTTCAAGGCTTTCTGAGTGAAGTGGCGCCGCTTGATGAGTATACTGAAAAGCTCCCTAGAGATGGAGTCGTATGTATTATCACTTCTTCATATAATGGTAACCCGCCTGACAACGCAAAGGAATTTGTCCATTGGATAAGCGAGTTAGAGGATGAAACGCTAAAAGGAGTGCAGTATGCTGTTTTTGGCTGCGGCGACCGTAATTGGGCTAGTACATATCAACGTATTCCAAGATTTATTGACGAACAATTGGCCTTAAAGGGTGCGACTCGTCTGACTATACGTGGCGAGGGTGACGTGAGTGAAGACTTTGAGTTCCAATTTGACGAGTGGCAAAATCAGCTATGGGAAGATGTAGCAAGAGCTTTGAATTTAGAAGTTAATAAAAATGAAAAACGTTCGGAAAATAAACTTAAATTACAATTTGTTAGCGAATTGACAAGTACGCCTCTAGCGAAAACGTATGATGCACTTTCGGCGTATGTTATAGAAAATCGTGAGCTTCAGACAGAGAAAAGTGTACACAGTACGCGCCATATTGAAATTACCTTGCCTGAAGGTGTTCAATACAGAGAGGGTGATCATCTAGGAGTCTTACCACAGAATAGAAAAGATCTTGTAGAACGTGTTTTACAACGATATGGATTAAATGGGAAAGATGTTCTTCTTCTAAGCGGAAATGATCACAGTATTGCGCATCTTCCTTTAGAGCAGTCTGTATGTGTTTATGAACTGCTTGCAAATTATGTTGAATTACAAGAGCCGGTGACACGGATGCAACTTCGTGAATTAGCGGCATATACTGTTTGTCCGCCTCATAAACGAGAGTTAGAAGCTCTTTTAGAGGAAGAGGCATACAAAATAAATATTCTTCAAAAACGTACAACTATGCTTGATTTACTTGAGAAATATCCGGCTTGTGAATTGCCATTTGAAAGGTTTGTAGAACTTCTTCCACCGCTAAAAGTTCGATACTATTCAATTTCTAGTTCACCGCAAATTGTTTCGAATCGTGCGAGTATCACAGTCGGTGTCGTAAGAGGGCCATCATGGAGCGGGCGTGGTGAATACTTGGGCGTTGCTTCAAACTACTTGGCCGAGCGACAAGTAGGAGATGCTATCGCATGTTTTATTCGTAATCCACAATCAGGGTTTCACTTGCCGGAAAATCCTGAGAAACCAATTATTATGGTTGGACCTGGAACAGGAGTTGCTCCATTCTTAGGATTTTTGCAAGCACGTCGTGTTCAAAAGCAAGAAGGACAGAAGTTGGGAGAGGCACATTTGTACTTTGGCTGTCGTCATCCTGAACAGGATTATCTGTACCGTGAAGAGCTAGAACGTGCTGGGGAGGATGGATTAGTCATGCTTCACACAGCATTCTCTCGTTTAGAGGGACAACCTAAAACATATGTCCAGCATCTTATGAAGCAGGATGCAAACAATTTAATTCGTTTACTTGATGAGGGTGGTCAACTTTATGTATGTGGAGATGGAAGTCGAATGGCTCCGGATGTAGAGAGGACTTTATGTGAAAGCTATCAAATTTATCATGGTGTTGATGAGCAGAAAGCAAAAGACTGGCTTGATCATTTGCAATCTGAAGGAAGATATGCAAAGGATGTTTGGGCCGGTATATAAATTTTATTTTTTAATTTGATGGTGATGTGACGGTATCTCATTAATTGGAGTAAGGTAAATATCATAAAAAACCTGGTTATTCATTGAGTTGTTCTTAATATTGGATAGCTAGGTTTTTTATTTATTTCTTTAGCTTGATAGTGATACTCCAAAAAGAAAAAATCGCTGCTATGTCCCTATGATTTGGTTTTGCACACATCTCTGCTGAACTCCATGTTAAAATTAACAATGTGGATTACTTGATTAAAGTTTTACTTTAGGTTTATATACTATAGTATAGACAAAGTAACATACATAGAAAGGAACGATGAAATATGCCAAAGCAACAAATTGGAGTTGTTGGTGTGGGCGTTATGGGAAAAAGCCTTGCACTTAACTTTGAGAGTAAAGGGTATTCTGTTGCCCTATATGATATTTCAAAGGAAAAAGTAAATGAAATCATTGAGGAGAACAGTGGTAAAAACTTAGTTGGTACTCATATGGTTGAAGAGTTTGTTAACTCACTTGAATCACCTAGAAAGATTTTATTAATGGTTAATGCAGGGGAAATTACAGATAAGGCGATTGATTCGCTACTTCCTCACCTTGATAAAGGTGATATTTTAATTGACGGCGGCAATACATACTTTGGTGATACAATTCGCCGAAACAAACGTCTTGCCGAAGAAGGAATCAATTTCATTGGTGCAGGTGTGTCAGGCGGAGAAGAGGGCGCATTGAAAGGGCCGTCCATTATGCCGGGTGGACAGAAAGATGCATATGAAAAAGTGAAAGATATGCTTGAAAATATCTCTGCGAAAGTAAATGGCGAGCCTTGCTGTTCTTATATCGGGCCTAATGGTGCAGGTCATTATGTAAAGATGGTTCACAATGGTATCGAGTATGGAGATATGCAATTAATTTGTGAAGCGTATTTCTTCTTGAAACAAACACTTGATTTGACTGCAGAAGAGTTTCACGAAATATTTGCTGAATGGAATAAGGGTGAGCTTAACAGCTACTTGATCGAAATTACAGCAGATATTTTCACGAAGAAAGATGAAGAAACTGGAAAGCCATTAGTGGATGTTATTCTTGATACTGCGGGACAAAAGGGTACAGGGAAGTGGACAAGCCAAAGCGCGCTTGATTTAGGTATCTCCCTTCCTATTATCACGGAATCTGTATTCGCACGTTGTATTTCTGCTTTAAAAGAAGAGCGTGTGAACGCAAGCAAAGTATTATCTGGCCCTAAAGACAAACCAGCACTTGGAATTGAAAAAGCAGAATTAATCGAAGCAGTGCGCCAAGCTTTGTATATGAGTAAAATTTGTTCTTATGCGCAAGGGTTTACGCAATTAAAGGCAGCTTCTGAGGAATATGACTGGAACCTTGATTTCGGCAGCATTTCTATGCTTTGGAGAGGCGGATGTATTATTCGTGCAGCCTTCTTACAAAACATTAAAGAGGCTTATGAGAATAACACTGACTTACCGAACCTTTTACTTGATCCATACTTTAAAGAAATTGTGGAATCATATCAAGGCGGATTACGCAAAATCATTTCATTGGCTGTACAACAAGGTATAGCGGTACCTGCGTTTTCAGCAGCAATTTCTTACTATGACAGCTATCGTACTGCAACACTGCCTGCAAACTTGTTACAAGCACAGCGCGATTATTTTGGAGCACATACGTATAAACGCGTGGATAAAGAAGGTACATTCCATACAAAATGGATATAAAGTGAAACTTTAATCAGTGGGGGGCTTCATCCCCCACTGATTATTAGTTGAACCAATCGGGCTTTTACGGGCAGTTTATCTCCCGCCTAACTTCTTTGCTTTCACCAAATTTTGAGGTGGGAGTATTACTGCCCGTTAATGCGGGATAAAATAAAAGGTGGACCAAGATTTCAATCTTGGTCCACCTTTTTTATCCCGCTATTTGCGGGCGGTTTCATTTTATTGAAATAATAACACACGTGCTGGTGCTGCATCTGTACCCATTAGTTTTAATGGAGCTGCGACCATAAAGTATGTTCCTGCTTCTACTTCTTTAAATGTTAATCCTTCGATTACAATAATATCGTGCGCAAATAGTGTTTTATGGGTTGGATGCCCTTCTTGTGCACGTTCAACACCTAACGCATCAATACCGACACCGCGAATGCCTTTTTCAGCAAGCAGCTTCGCGCCGCTTTCAGCTAAATAAATAAACTCAAAGTTAAATCCCTCATCAAAGGAGTTCTTTGTTTTAAATAAGACAAAGTCGCCTTTTTGAATATCGAAATCTTTCAGGTCTTCAGCAGTAATGCCGCCCTCAACATTTGTCAGGTCAAAAACCTTTGCTTCACCTACTAATTTCTCAATATCAAGCGTTTCAAATGTATCTCCGTCATTTATCATGTGCAAAGGCGCATCAATATGCGTTCCTGTATGAGCATCCATTTTTAATGTGGATTCTGTTACATGACCGTTTGTAACTTTGGAAAGTTGAGGCTGTTTTTCCGGCTTATTTTTATATACCGGCATTCCTTCGTAAATAGGTACTGTAATGTCATATACTTTTTTCATAAAAATTCCCCTTTCGCCTTTGCTATGATTAGATTGAGTAGTCACTATCATCTGAAATAGGCCACCAATGGAAGCCATTTTCCGCAAGTAGATCATCAGAAGCTTGAGGCCCCATTGACCCTGATTCGTAAGTAAGTAAATCGTTTGATACATCTTGTTTCCATGCTTTAGAAATAACATCAACAAATTTCCATGATAACGCTACTTCATCCCAGTGAGTAAAGTTTGTTGCATCGCCTTGAATTGCATCATATAGCAGCTTCTCGTAAGCTTCTGGTGTATTTACTCCGTCTACGCAGTCATTGCAGTAATCAAGTTTAAATGGTGTCGTCTTTTCAGAAGTACCGATTTTCTTACCGTTTAAAACAAGAGAAATTCCCTCATCCGGCTGAATATGAATAATAAGTAAGTTCGGATGAACGGTGTTTTCTGATTTAGAATATAAATTCATTGGCAATTCTTTAAACTGAATAACGATTTTTGTTGATTTTTCTTGCATGCGTTTACCTGTACGAATGTAGATCGGTACACCAGCCCAGCGGAAATTGTCTATTAATAATTTACCCGCCACAAATGTTTCCGTTCTTGAGTTTGGATCCACTTTATTTTCGCTTCTGTACCCAGGAACTTCTTTTCCGTTGATTGCTCCTGGACCATACTGACTTCGTACAAAATATTCATCCACTTCTTCTACTGTTATTGGTCGAAGTGCACGTAATGCTTTAATTTTTTCGCTTCGGATTTCTTCTGTTGTTAAACGAATTGGCGGTTCCATTGCCAATAAAGCAACCATTTGTAATATATGGTTTTGTACCATGTCTCTTAAGGCACCGGAATGATCATAGTATCCTCCGCGATCCTCTACACCTAAAGATTCACTGGATGTAATTTGAATATTAGAGATGTATCTATTATTCCATAATGATTCAAATATTGCGTTTGCAAAACGAATGACACCAATATTTTGAACCATTTCTTTTCCTAGATAATGGTCAATACGATAAATTTCATCTTCCGCAAATGCGTGACGAAGTTCCTCATTTAATTTTTGTGCGGATGGGAAGTCATGCCCGAAAGGCTTTTCAATAATCAATCGATTCCAGCCGCTTGCGTTTGTCACACCTTCTGATTTCAAGTAAGAAGCGATTGTTCCGAAAAATTCAGGGGCCATTGCCATATAGAACATTCTGTTTCCTGGGATATTGAATTGTTCTTCTAGGTTAGTAAGTAATGCATTCAAATCTTGGTATGAAGCAGTATTCGTAACATCAAACGCTAAGTATCGGAAATGAGTTAAAAATTCATCTAAATCATCGCCTGGTTCAATTTTTGACTCTTGAATAGAGGAAAGTACATTTTCACGAAATACATCATCACTCCATTCACGTCTTGCCACACCAACAACAGCAAAATTTTTAGAGAGCTGCCCTTTTTTATATAGGCTATATATAGAAGGGAATAATTTTCTCTTCGCTAAATCTCCTGTTGCTCCAAATATAACCATAGTGCAATATGCATTGTCGTTCTTGTTCACTGGGTACCCTCACCTTTATTAATGTATATTGAATAGTATCTCAGAAGATTTTAACACAATTTGAAAGAAGTCTCCTACTTTAAGTATGTGTAAGAAAGTAATAAATCCTTAAATTATTTTAAGGCGAAGATTGTAGAAAATCAAAAGAAAAGCACGAAATCACCACTTCAATGTAATTTAGTTATTTTGAAGTTAGAAGAGGAGAGTAAGTACGACGCAATAAGGAACAAATGGAACCCTGCAATTGTAAGAGTTAAGACGGAAAAGAGGGTCAATTGGGGGAGCGATCGATTCTGGTGCAGCGAAATAAATTGTGCTATGATGTGGATAAATATAGAATAAAGCCATTTAACGGAGGGATTCACTTGCCGCATATTGTATTTCGTGGAATTACTACTGAACAATTAAAGAGTATAAGTAAACCATTAGTAGAAGAGCTCGCAGAGATTTGCGAATGTGGTACAGATAATTTTACATTAGAACTACCAAATTCTACATTTGTATATAATGGAGAAGAAATAGAGGCTTTTCCTCTTATTGAGGTTAAATGGTTCGAACGTGGACAGGAAATTCGTGATCGATTTGCCGGGGCACTTACCACATATATAATGGATTTTGATCTTCCTGAAGTAGAGGTTGTATTTACGGTCTTCTCAGAATCAGCATATTATATTAACGGAAAACATTGTGCAGAATAAGGTTACTTAGGTTTTTGTGTGAATCTTAAATTTTATCCCGCTATTCGTGGGAACTGATTGAAACTTCACTTTATATACATAGGAGGACATATATTATGATCGTTACAACAACTTCTACTATTCAAGGAAAAGAAATTGAAGAGTATATTGATATCGTAAACGGAGAAGCAATTATGGGAGCTAATATTGTTCGTGATTTATTCGCTTCTGTTCGTGATGTTGTTGGTGGCCGTTCCGGTGCGTATGAAAGTAAGTTAAAAGAAGCACGTGATATTGCGATGGGCGAAATGAAAAATCTTGCAAAGCAAAAAGGCGCAAATGCAATTGTTGGTATCGATGTTGATTATGAAGTAGTTCGTGAAGGTATGTTAATGGTAGCTGTAAGTGGAACGGCGGTTAGAGTTCGATAAGGGAAGCAGCTGTGCGTACCCTATAATAATATGTGAACCCTTTTCTCTATCAAGAGTAAGGGTTCTTTTTATGTAAATAAATTAAGATTGTTATCATATGGATCCGTTCATTGGAAAATTCTCTAACGAGCAAGCTACTCGTGTGGCGATGATTGATGGTGGTTTAGTAGCGATGCAACTTATGTTAGCAGCAAAAGCAAAAGGCTTTGATACTGTGCCGATTGGCGGTTTTCATCCGCAGAAGTTTGTAGAAGCTTTTAACGTTCCAGAAAACCTTGAACCTGTCATGTTAATTTATGTAGGTAAAGCAGTTAAAGCTGGTTTTGAAAAAGTTCGTCTTCCGCTTGATGATGTGTTAACGTGGAATAAATTTTAATCATGTTTGATTTCAGATGAAAGAAAAAGGCAGTGTGATCTGCCTTTTTCTTTCATTTTTAGAGTAGGCGTGTTCTGCATTCTTGAATTTGACGTAGCAATTGCTCATATTCATTTTCAAGAAGAATAACATTATCATGACGTCCTGGCATTGAAATGCGCCCGATTACTTCTGTTAACTTTGTTTGTAAGCGCAACAGTTCCTGCTCTGCTGGATTGATAGAAGCTTGTTCTGTCCGCTTTGTATACTGTTCATAATTCCCTTGAAAGAGTCGTGGTGCTTCTTCATCTAGGTGTAAAATGTGATCAGCAATTTTATGAACAAAGGTGCGGTCGTGACTAATGAATAAAACAGTACCAGGATAATCTTGTAGCATTTGTTCTAGTTCTTCTTGAGTGGCGAGATCTAGATAGTTTGTCGGTTCATCAAGAAGGAGCATATTGTAGTCTCCTAAGAAAATTTTGACCAGCGCTACTTTCACGCGTTCGCCGCCGCTTAATACGTTCACTTGTTTATGAACATCCTCTCTTCGAAAGAGAAGACGTGCAAGAATCGTTCGTACAAATGATTCGTCATAACGTGTTTCTTCCATAACGTTTTGTAAAATGGTTTTGTCACTTTGCAGAATTGCTAATGTTTGTTCAAAGTAACCAATTTTACAGCTTTTCGAAAGTTGAATTCCTCGTTCATTTGCTTCAATCATATGAAATAGTGTTGTTTTTCCGCTCCCGTTTTTTCCGAGAATAGCAAGCTTTGCGCCCGGAGCCATACTTCCATTTATATTGTGAAAGAGGCTGCGGTTTCCAATCTTTTTCGTAACCTTATTAAACTGCACAACCGTTTTACTGTGAATCGGTGCGTGGTACTGTGCATCAAACTTTGCATGCACAATTTCCCTTGGCTTTTCTTTCTTTTCTAATTGCTCTAATCTCGTTTCTAATGCTTTGGCGGCTTTTTGGACGTTCCCTTGGCTGTAAGCGGCTCCTGATTTATATAGCTTAGATTCAGAAGAACTATAGCGAGTTGGGATTTTTGTCATACCGGCAGCTCGCTGTAGTCTGCTGGTGATTGCTGTTTCTAAGCGCTGTTTTTCTTTCGTATACTGTTCATATTCTGATTGTTGGCGCTGCCTTTGCTGTTCTTTTTGCTCGCGATAGTTTGTGTAATTTCCTTTATATTCACGAACAGAGCCATCTTCAATTTCGATAATCTTTGTGCAAATGGCGTCTAACAAGGAACGGTCATGGGAAATTAGAAGGATTGCTCCTTTATAAGATTGTAATGCTTTCTCTAGTTGTTCTGTGCCATACATATCGAGATGACTCGTTGGTTCATCAGCGAATAAGATAGATGCTTCTTGTTCAAGAGCATGAGCAATTTTTAAACGTTCGCGTTCGCCGCCGCTCATATTCGTTGTGACATGAGAAATTCCCCATTGTCCTTTTGAAAGAGAAGAAGCTGTTTCTAATGTCTCTTCATGGAACTGCGGAATGATAGCGATGGAACCGTAGTGGTCGATTGTTCCGCAATCAGGTTCTATTTCTTTACTTAATATTTGTAATAGCGTTGATTTCCCTGCACCGTTTACACCGACGATTCCAATACGGTCATGCGCCTGAATATCAAGTGCTTGTAATGTAAATAAAGTACGATCACCATAGCTTTTTTCAATGTTTCGTGCTGTTAAAATGGTCATAAAAAAACCTCCCTAGTTTCACTAGAGAGGATATACGTCACCCATAGTATGTAAAAAGGTATGCACAAAAAAACAGTACACGTATTTTTTACATGTTCATGTCAAAAGAAAGTTATCGACAAAAGGGCATACTAATCCTCTTCTAGTTTTCATCATTTCGTTTCACTATTTGTGATGGATGAATAAAAAAGAGAATTAGAACTTCATTGGCCGATGTACCTTCCTTTCATAAATTTACATTTATTGTATGTGTATGGAGATGTATTTGTCAAATCATTCTGTTAATTATTTTTGCTTGAAAGTACGATTATATACTTTTACTTTTTCTATTGTTTCTTTATCATTCACGATTTCGCCTGGTGCGTTGGCAGCCCCAATCATATAACCTTCAAAAGAAGCTCCTACAAAGTCAAAAATATATTGAAACTGTGCAATAAGCGGGAGTGCCTTTAATTTTGGATTGTCACCGCCGACAATGACAACATACATTTTTTTCCCTTGCATACGTTCTTTGAAATGAAGTGATGCATCCCGCAAGCTTTGCGACCAGCGATCCACAAAGTTTTTCATATATCCGCTCATACCGTACCAATAAAGTGGTGTTGCAAACACAATTGTATCATGCTCAAGCATACGCTGAATGATACCTTCGTAATCATCGTCGATAGGTTGAAAGCCTTCTGCATCATGACGCTGGTCTGTAATTGGTTGGATTGTATGATTGCGTAAATATACTTCTTCAGCATGTACGCCTTCTAGCATCATATGCGTTAATTGTTCTGTATTCCCATTTGAACGTGAACTTCCGTGTAAAACGAACATATTTATCAATTCCTTTCTTTCCTTTGTTTCAACAGCGTAACGTGTTTTTGTAAGTTCGTTTGGATATGAGAAAGTAACGAAATCTGCTTTGTTACTTCAGCGAGCTTTTCTTCGTAAAGCGTAATGATACTGCTGCATGGATTATCATAAAAGTGTGGCTCTATTTCTAAACAGCGCAGCATTCGCGCGGTTTCTTCTAAGTTTAAACCTAACTGTAAATACATTTGAATGAGCTCTACTTTTTCAATCATCGCTTCATCAAAATCACGATAGCCATTTGTGAGCCGTTTTGAAATAAGCAAGCCTTTTTCCTCATAATGCCGTAGGGAGCGTTCACTTACGCCTGTATGTTTAGATAATTCTCCGATGCGCAAAACCATCACTCCTTCTCTCCTTATTCTAAACCTTCACATTAGTGTAAAGGTCAACTATGTTTATCCGCAAAGTTTTGCACATGATCTAAGAATACTTGAATCGCTTTGGAAGGAATGAAATATTTTCCTCGTACAATAGAAAAAGGGCGCATGAGCTTTTCGTTTGGGACAGGTATATGACATACTTCGCCAGCTTGCAGTTCTTTACGTACCGTCCAATCTGATAAAATCGCAATTCCGAGTCCGGCAGCAACGGCTTCCTTTACACTTTGAATGCTGCTAAATGTGAAGTAACGCTTCATTTTTAGATGATGGTCATGGATGAAGCGGTCGCTGTAAGCTCGCGTTCCTGAACCGGTTTCGCGGAGCACCCATATTTGATCTTGCAGTATGTTTGTATCAATCGGACTTGTCATTGTAAGAGGATGATTTGGTGGAACGACAAGCTTCATTTCATCCTCCATAAATGATTCTACGTCTACATCTGTGTATATCACTTGCCCTTCTACTAAGCCAATATCTAGTTGATTCGAGCGAACTCCCTGTAAGACCTCTTCTGTATTCGAGATAAAGGTATGAACTTCAACGCGCGGATGTTCCTTCGCGTAGTTTGCTAATATCTTGGGAAGAAGATATTCTCCGATTGTAAAACTGGCGCCAATGCGCAGTGTACCCGTAACAATATTATGCAGGTCATGAATTTCTTGTTTTGCTTCTTCATATAGAGTGAGCATTTGTTTTGCATGTATGTATAAAATGTTCCCAGCTTCTGTGACTTGCACATGTTTTGGTGAGCGTTGAATGAGCGTTGTACCAAATTCATTTTCTAAATTGCGAATGTGCATGCTTACCCCGGGCTGTGAAAGATTCAACATTTCGGCAGCTCTTGAAAAGTGTTTTTGCTCTACGACTGTTACAAAAATTTTTAAAATGTCGGTGTTTATGAGACTCATTCCTTTCGGTGAATAAAATAGTCGGCTCCGCTTTTCTTATTGTCCAGCTCTAGCGGCAAGAGTGGTCGGTGGCTTTGCTTCTTCCGCCGAGGTAAAGAGCACCTCTTTGTCAGAAACTCCATCCCTCTCCCATTCTGAACGAGCCGCTTCCGTTTATCGTTATATCCCGCATTAACGGGCAGTAAAACCCCGATTGGTTCAACTAACCATCAGTGAAAAAAATCGTTCACTGATGGAAGTTTCACTTTATTTTATCATAAGTTTTCTTGATGATTGAGATATCATATTAGTATTAAACTTATGATTAAAATACTCTTATAATGAAAGTAGAACGAACATGCATGTTATAAGATGATTATTGGAGTGGTATAAAATGGAACAAATGTTAGAGTTACAAAAGGAGAAGCGTTTTGGATTTGCGCAAGGTATTGGGATTACGTTACTTATTGCTATTGTTGCAAGATATTTGGCGCAGCTTCCATTTTTAAGTATTATGGGCCAATTAGTGATTGCTATTCTAATTGGAATGGTATGGAGAGCGGCAATTGGTGTACCAAGTCAAGCGATCGCAGGAACGAATTTTGCGAGTAAAAAACTACTGCGTCTAGGGATTATATTACTCGGTATGCGGTTAAATTTAGTTGATATTGTGAAGGCGGGCCCGAAGGTATTGGTTATGGCGGCAATTGTCATTACGTTTACACTTATTGTTGTATATGCATTAACACGTGTTTATAAAGTGGAGAAGAAGCTTGGCATGTTAACAGCATGCGGAACAGCGATTTGCGGAGCAGCAGCAGTTATTGCGATTGGACCACAAGTAAAAGCAAAGGACGAAGAAGTAGCGGTTAGTGCAGCGATCGTTGCGATTTTAGGAACCATTTTCACATTAGCATATACGCTACTATATCCTGTACTTCATTTGTCTCCGTATGAATATGGTGTTTTTTCGGGTGCAACATTGCATGAGATTGCTCATGTGATTGCAGCAGCAGCACCTGGTGGAAGCGAGTCGGTTGATATTGCGGTAATTATGAAGTTAACGCGCGTTGCCTTTCTTGTACCTGTGGCAATTTTAATTGGCATATGGTTTCAGCGCGGAGAAGAATCGGGGGAAAAGAAATCTTGGCGTGATGTTCCGATTCCGTGGTTTATTTTTGGCTTCTTAGCAGTTAGTGCGTTTCATTCATTAGGAATTGTACCTGAAAAAATTGCAAGCGATATTGTTGTTGTTTCTTACATGCTTATGGCAATGGCGATGGCTGGGCTAGGTTTAAATGTAGAATTTAAGACATTTCGTAAACTAGGAACAAGAGCATTTGTTGCAGGATTGATTGGATCGGTATTGCTTTCTGTTCTTGGATATATACTCGTAAAGGTATTACATTTTGCGTAGAAGACCGAGGATTATGATACGATCAAATGGAGTTTGGAATAGATAAAAAAAACTGCTGAACGTTATGGTTCGGCAGTTTTTTTATAAATCCGTATTCTTAGAATATGTATCTAGCAATCAAATAGGCTTGATAGGGCTTTTTCCCATCGCCATCAAGTTAAGAAATTCATTGTTCCCCAAAATGAAGAAAATGAGCTGAATTCTCGTAGACAACTGTGGAGGGATAAAATTTTTGTTTTGGAGGTACTTCAAAATATTAGCTTGGTGGGCAGGGGTATTTAATTACTTTACCTTGATGGAGATGTGTTTCCTATTGCCCAGATTCTTCTTCCTCAAATCGAACCAACGCTGCTTTCGCACGGTCCCTAAGTGAGACTAAATCTTCTTCGACCTTTAAGAGGTTTTTCTTTTTTTGTTCGATGAAGTTCAGCTGCTCTTCGATAGTATTTACTACTTTTCTTAACTTTTCTGTTTGTTCACTTGTGCCTTTTACTTGCCTGTAATCCGCTTTGTGAAGCTCTAACGTGTCGCTGAGCGCGATGAATTGCTGAAGCTCTTGAAGGGAAAAGCCCATTACTTCTTTGGCATTTGTGATTTTTTTCAGGAAGTCAATATGTTCCTGGGAATATAATCTTATGCCTCCTTCACTTCGCGGGGGAGCAGGCAGCAGTCCGATTTGTTCGTAATATCTGATGGTTCGTTTCGTTAAACCGCTTTGTTTCGCTACGTCATCTATTTTTATTCCGTCCATCATTCCGCTCCTATATTTCTTTATTTTTACTATTACACTAACAGGATGGAGCTTTTTAGCTCAAGAATATTATACTACAACCAGAGCTTTTCAGAAAAAACAAGCAGTTTACGCTAACGAAGAAGAGGAAGTTATTAATAAAATCATTCTTTTGTCCACTTTAATTGACGTTGACGTCAAGGTTAGAAAGTTTTATACTAATATTTGTAACGAAATTGCAATCATAGCTTTTTCAATATAAAGGGGATGGATAAGAGATATCAATCAGAGACCCGTAAACGGTAGGTTGAACTCGCCCCAAAACTATATATAAAGGAGTTTGGAATGGATGAATTCAAATCAATCATATTCACTTAGTGCCCAAAACCAATCGGCCAAACAGCCGCTTGTCGTTTGGGTTATCTTTTTTGCCTCAATCATTTCTTTCATGGGCTTAGGACTTGTCGATCCTATTTTACCTGCGATTGCAGAACAACTTCATGCAACCCCAAGCCAGGTTTCCTTACTATTTTCAAGTTATAACTTGATTACTGGGATTGCGATGCTGATCACCGGCGTTGTCTCCAGCAGGATTGGCATTAAATGGACTTTATTGACCGGTATTCTATTTATCATCGTCTTTTCGGCACTGGCGGGTTCTTCAGACGGCATATGGCAAATTGTCGCTTTCCGCGGTGGATGGGGACTTGGTAACTCATTGTTTATTGCCACAGCGTTGTCTGCGATAGTAAGTTTATCTGTAGGCGGAACCACCAAAGCAATCATTTTGTATGAAGCAGCCATCGGGCTTGGTATTTCCGTAGGCCCGCTGCTTGGCGGAGAATTAGGCTCTATTTCTTGGCGCGGCCCGTTCTACGGGGTAAGCGTGCTAATGATCATCGCTTTTTTTGCTCTTTTATTAAAAATGCCTCAGGTTGCAAAGCCGAAAGTAAAAAGCTCTATCCTTGATCCGATCAAAGCATTGAAATTCCCTGGATTATTAAGACTTGGGATTACAGCATTCCTTTATAACATCGGATTTTTCACGTTAATGGCATATGCTCCATTCGTCATGGGATTGGATGAGCATGGATTGGGATATGTGTTCCTTGGATGGGGAATTTGTCTCGCTATCACATCCGTCTTTGTTGCTCCGAAGCTTCAAGCCAGATTTGGAACGATTAAATCAATGTGCGCGATGTTAGCCTTGTTTGCATTAACTCTTTTGGCAATGGGAATTTGGACAGAATCAAGAACAGTTATTATTGTTTCTGTTATCATCGCAGGCCTATTCTTGGGAACGAATAATACTTTGATCACTACAGCGGTTATGCAGGTTGCACCAGTAGAGCGTGCTACGGCCTCCGCAGCATACAGCTTCGTCCGTTTCATCGGCGGAGCGATCGGACCTTGGTTGGCAAATAAGCTTGCTGAAACGTATACTCCACATGTTCCTTTCGTAATTGGCGCTGTATTTGTATTCTTGGCCATGCTGGTCGTTGCTTTTGGACGGAAACACATTGCACATGTAGATCAAGTTAGCGGCCACTAAAAAAGCACGTGCCCTTCATCATGCAGCGGAGATGGGGAAAACAATCGGATTTGAAAATAGAATTGTACCTGAAACAATTGCAAACGATATTGTAATTGTTCCCTACATGCTCATGGCAATGGCTAGGCTAGGTTTAAATGTAGAATTTAAGACATTTCGTAAACTAGGAACAAAAGCATTTGTTGCAGGCTTGATTGAATCGGTACTGCTTTCTGTTCTTGGGTATACGCTTGTATATGTATTGCATTTTGTGTAGAGGACTTGCTGGGCAAGTCCTTTTTTTTATTGGAAATTTTGTAAAGATATCTTTACTTATTTTGGAAAATATTTATAATAAAAGTAAAGATATCTTTACTTTTTAAAGGTGGATTCTATGAGTGTACAAAACAGAATTAAAGAATTAAGAAAACAAAATCATATTACGCAAGTAGAGATGGCAAAAGCAATGCAAGTGACGCGTCAAACAATTGTTGCGATTGAAAATCATCATTACAATCCAAGTTTGGAGTTGTCGTTGAAGATTGCGAAGTATTTTAAGATGAGTGTGGAAGAGATTTTTACGTTGGAATAAGGAGAAATGAATGATGAAAAGACGGGCTGATGAATATGACTGGTATGTAACTGGAAAAGCCTCTAGATACACCTTTATGTTTTATAGTACATGCCTTTTAATTTGGACATTCTACGACATGATAACAAAAGGGAAAACAGGATGGGAGTTTCCAATTATGGCGACTGGTAGTGCGATTTTTTTCTCGATTTGTGCACGGGAGAAACGAAAGCTTAAAAATCTTGAAGATGATGAATAAGAATTATTTCTATAAGAGCTGTTTACACGAACTTAGATGTGAACGGCTCTTTATTTTTATAAAATCTCTTGAAGCTAACGTTACGTCACCTTTTATAATGAAAACGAAAGGGTGATGGAAATGATTTCTATTCAACAACTGACAAAGGAAACAGGTGTGACAGTAAGAACGCTTCGATATTATGATCAGATTGGTTTGTTAGAGCCAAGTGGAAAGACAGAAGGCGGACACCGGCTATATAGTGAATGCGATGTACTGAAATTACAGCAAATTTTGTTTTTGAAAGAAATGGGTTTCCCTTTAAAAGAAATTACGAATATGTTAGAAAAAGAACGTTCCATTTTTAAAGAGGTTTTGCAAAATCAGTTGTTGTTCGTGCAAGAAGAACAGAAGAAGTTTTCTCGCATGGAAAAAATGTTGCAAGCTGTTTTATATTCCACTGATCTGGAAGGGGCATTCAATTGGGATATTATGTTTGAACTTATTCAGCTTTCACAGCAGTCTCCACGTATGCGGCAATTATTTCAGCAACAAGCATTTTCACAGGAAGAAGAACAACTAATTAAAAATTTACCAAACATGAGCGAGCAAAATGCGGAAGTGCAAGAGTGGATTATTTTATTAAAGAGAATGCGTCAGCTCATGCAAAAGAAGAAAGCACCAAGTGATGCAGAAGTACAAGGCATTACTGGCATTATTCTAGAGAAATGCAGAGAAATGGCAAACGGTGATGAGGCGTTTTTAGATAAATTGTGGGAAGTGCGCAAGTCAAAAGAGCAGTCAAAAATGATGAATATGTATCCGATTGAAGAAGAACTTCTACAATATATGGATGCTGCATTTGAAGTGTATATAAAAGGTGAGGAGAAATAATGAATATACTAATCGAGTATCGCTGGGCATTTTTAGTTGGCACTGAAATTGTGTTTTGGACGACCGCAATTAGTTTCTTTTTGCTCCGTTATGGATTTCGTTTACATAAAGCAAGTTTTATAGTAGGGATTGTGTTATTGCTAAATGAATTATTTATTTTAACGTTAGGTGTCGTTGATTATTATGAAACCGGGAAGTTTTCACAGTTTCAAGTTATTATCGTAATCATATTATTGTATGCTGTTTTTTACGGAAAGAAAGATTTAAGAAGGTTAGATTTACGTATACAGCGATTCATTGCAAAGCGGCGGGGAGAAGCATTGCCGATTATAGAAGAACCAGTAGAATTAACGGGCTGGGCACATACGAAGCAAGAGCTATTTCATTGGGGGATTCACTTTGTTTTATTTGCTGGTACGCACATTGTATTTTTCTTTTTGTATGGATTGGTGCCGCTTGAAAATATAGCTAGTTTTGATGCAGATGTATTTTTAAATGAAATCGCGAATCGTGTGAGTAAAGTGTGGAGAATTGTTTTTTTTGTAGATACGCTTATTACTCTCTCTTATGTTATTTTCCCAAAAAAGAAAAAGAAAAAGAAAGAGAAAGAGAAAGAGATGTTGCCGCGCTAGGATAACATCTCTTTCTCTTTCCGTGCCCTTTATTTCTCACGGCAGATACAGATCAATTTTTTTGATGAATACATGTAATCCACCTTGAGTAGAGTCAAGATTTGAGACACTCAAGCTCTTAAAGTTTTCTACTTGAAATATTCTTGTACTTTCTGTAATTATAGCGGTAATAGGATTACAGGGGCTTTTTAATATAATGGTTACCGCCAAAGGTAAAGGATCTCCACCTTTTAATGAGACAGAATTCAACTGAAGTAATGTTTTATTCTGATTATCAGTAAAATCTTGAAAAACAGGTTGATGGCTAGTGCCTCCTGGTATGAGAACTAGTACTGGGGAATTTGTTGATCCAATTGTATGATTTCCAAAAAAACAGTTATGAGTATTTGATTTATCTTTAAGACATTCCTCATCAGATTTGTCATGATGATCAGGCATATTGATGTTAAACCTCTTTTCTTTATTTTTGATACATTGTATTCCATAAGTAGAAAACACGTGTGGACAATGCGTGACGAGCTAGCTGTTCATTCAAGTTGAAAACATCTTGTTTGAGCTACGTGAATTTGGTGTATGTCAATATATAAAAAAGCTGCTGCCCTTAATGGACAACAGCTTTTTTGTTACCTCGTATTATCGGATAGTAAAACCCCTGAGGGAAGTTTCACTTTATCCCGCTCTAACAAGCAGTAAGAAAAGATGGGAGTGCAAGAAGAGGAACTGCTTGTAAGAGCCCGATTGGTTCAACTAACCTTCTGGGAAAAAAACGCTCCTAGAAGGAAGTTTCACTTTATCCCGCCCAAACAGCCGGTAAGAAGTTAGGCAAGGAAGAGAAGCAAACCGTCTGTAAGGGCCCGATTGGTTCAACTAACCATTCGGAGGAAAAGCATCTCCGAATGGAAGTTTCCCTTTATGCGGCGTCGTCTTTTTGTTCGTTTCTCAAAGTACTGTTTTTATATCCGTAGCTGAAATATACAATTAAACCGATAACTAACCAAACGCCAAAGCCAATCCATGTTGTTACTGGAAGCTGTAATGTTAGGTATCCGCAGAATAGAATTGCTAATATTGGAACCCATGGTACGAATGGTACTTTAAAGGCACGCGGCAAGTCTGGCTGTTTTTTGCGTAAGATGATAACGCCAATTGATACAACGATGAATGCGAATAATGTACCGATGTTTGTTAGTTCTGCTAGCTTGCTTAATGGAACGAAGCCAGCAAAGAAAGCAACCATAGCTGCTGTAATCCAGCTATTCATAACAGGTGTTTGCGTTTTTGGGCTTACACGAGAAAGTGCTTTTGGCAGTAGGCCATCGCGGCTCATTGCATAAAATAAACGTGTTTGTCCATATAACATAACGAGTAACACTGTTGTAATCCCAGCAATTGCTCCTAAAGAGACAAGGCCGGCAACCCAATCTTGATGAATATATTGCAGTGCAAATGCTACAGGGTTCTTTACGTCTAACTGACTGTAGGGAACGATTCCTGTTAATATTAATGAAACAACGATATATAAGATTGTACAGATTGCTAAGGAAGCGATAATACCAATTGGCATGTTACGCTGTGGATTTTTTACTTCTTCAGCAGCTGTTGATACAGCATCAAATCCAATATAAGCAAAGAATACAGTTGCAGCTCCAGTTGTTACGCCAGAGAAGCCAAATGGCATAAATGGTGTCCAGTTTTCAGGTTTTACATAGAAAGCACCAACACCGATGAATAGAAGAACAACAAATAATTTGATAGCTACCATAATAGCGTTAAAACGAGCTGATTTTTTTGCGCCTCTTGTTAATAACAATGTCATGATGAAAATAATGCAAATTGCCGGTACGTCTACATATGTTCCAGCCGCAGGGTTGTAAGCACTTGTTAAAGCATGCGGCAGTTTAATGCCAAATCCAGCTAATAATCCTTGGAAATATCCTGACCAACCAGATGCAACGGCTGAAGATGCCAATCCGTATTCTAGAATTAAATCCCATCCTAAAATCCAAGCGATTATTTCTCCAAATGTTGCATAGCTGTAAGTGTATGCACTACCTGATACTGGTACAGTTGAAGCGAATTCGGAATAACATAGTGCCGCGAATACGCAGGCTAAACCTGATAAAATAAACGATAAAATAAGTGCTGGTCCTGCATGTTCGGCTGCGGCAACGCCGGTAAGAACGAAAATACCTGTTCCGATAATGGCGCCGACTCCTAACATTGTTAAATCAAATGCCCCTAAATCCTTTTTTAAAGAAGCTCCTTTCTGCTGCGATTGTGCTAACATTGCGGAAATCGATTTTTTTCGAAATAGATCCATATAAATCCCTCACCCTCATAGTTGTTATAATATTCTGAACATTAAGATCAAGTTGTCGTATAATGTCGAATCTTTAAACGTATTGTAATATGAAAAATGGGCATTGTAAATATAAAATTTTTAGAAAATTCTACCTATACAAAAAACGATGGACTTCTTGTCGATATTTGTATAGGTGTTTTTATTGCTACGCTAAATTTCATTTTGGATGGTAGTATTAAGCGAAACTTCCATCAGTGGGGGTCTTATTGCCCGTTAATGCGGAATAAAGTGCGTATTGTGAATTATACAGATGAAGGAGATCCGATTTTTCAAACATTAGATTATGATGGAATCAATATAAACTATCTTTTTGATGATTCCAACGATAAATTTGGAGGAAGTCATAAAGGAAAAAAAGTGATGTGTGTAAAGGGATCATGGAAGAAAAAAGCGGTGAAGACGTAAGCTGTAAACTAAGTGAATGTAAAGGAAATCATGAGTATATCAGTTATTTTTTGCTGAAGGTACCTCATGAATAACCATGGGCAGATGCTTAGTAAATAAGCCTCTTTTTTGTTATTACATATTAGATTTGTAGAAACGCTGTCGAATTGTTTATCGAATGCTTGTTCGTTTTTTTGGTTTTTTTATGAGCATTCGTGGTAAAATGAGAATACAGATTTTTTACGAGGAGGGCGGATTTATTTGGAACATCAATTTGAAATTGTCTCAGAATATTCCCCGCAAGGTGACCAGCCAAGAGCGATAGAGCAGCTGGTAGCTGGGATTAAAAATGGTAAGAAACATCAAGTGTTGCTTGGAGCGACAGGAACGGGTAAGACATTTACGATTTCAAATGTCATTAAAGAAGTGAAGAAGCCAACACTTGTAATGGCTCATAATAAAACGTTAGCAGGACAGCTATATAGTGAGTTGAAAGATTTCTTTCCGAACAATGCGGTTGAATATTTTGTTAGTTACTACGACTATTATCAACCGGAAGCGTATGTACCACAAACCGATACGTTTATTGAAAAAGACGCACAAATTAATGATGAGATTGATAAATTGCGTCACTCAGCGACATCGGCTTTATTTGAACGAGATGATGTCATTATTGTAGCGAGTGTGTCTTGTATTTACGGTTTAGGTTCTCCAGAAGAATATAGTGAACTTGTTGTCTCTTTACGCGTTGGTATGGAGAAGGAACGCAATCAATTGCTTCGTGAACTTGTTGATGTACAATACGGCCGTAATGATATTGACTTCCAGCGTGGAACGTTTCGCGTGCGCGGGGATGTAGTTGAGATTTTTCCAGCATCCCTTGATGAACATTGTATTCGGATTGAGTTTTTTGGCGATGAGATTGATCGCATTCGAGAAGTGAATGCATTAACAGGTGAAGTATTAGCAGAACGTGAGCATGTGGCAATCTTCCCGGCATCTCACTTCGTTACACGCGAAGAAAAAATGAAAGTTGCCATTGAAAATATTGAAAAAGAATTAGAAGAACGTTTAAAGGAATTAAATGATAACGGTAAATTATTAGAAGCGCAGCGGATAGAGCAGCGGACACGTTACGATTTAGAAATGATGCGTGAGATGGGCTTTTGTTCAGGGATTGAGAACTACTCCCGTCATTTGACGCTCCGTCCAGCTGGTTCAACACCATATACATTATTAGATTATTTTCCTAAAGATTTTCTTATCGTGATGGATGAGTCGCATGTATCAGTGCCGCAAGTAAGAGCGATGTACAACGGAGATAAAGCGCGGAAACAAGTGCTTGTCGATCATGGATTCCGTCTGCCATCAGCGCTAGATAACAGACCGCTTATGTTTGAAGAGTTTGAAGAGAAAACGAATCAAGTTGTGTACGTATCAGCAACGCCGGGGCCGTATGAACTAGAACATGCACCGGAAGTTGTGGAGCAAATTATTCGTCCAACTGGGCTTTTAGATCCGCAAATTGATGTGCGTCCAATCGAAGGACAAATTGATGATTTATTAGGAGAAATTCACGACCGAATTGCAAAAAATGAGCGCGTTTTAATTACAACATTAACAAAGAAAATGTCAGAGGATTTAACTGATTACTTGAAGGATGTTGGTATTAAAGTAAATTATTTGCATTCTGAAATTAAAACATTAGAACGGATTGAGATTATTCGTGATCTTCGTCTAGGGAAGTTTGATGTGCTTATTGGTATTAACCTACTTCGTGAAGGGCTCGACATTCCAGAAGTGTCGCTTGTAGCAATATTAGATGCAGATAAAGAAGGATTCCTTCGTTCAGAGCGTTCGCTTATTCAAACAATTGGCCGGGCAGCACGTAATGCAAATGGTCATGTTGTGATGTATGCAGACCGAATTACAAAATCGATGGAAATTGCAATCAATGAAACGAAGCGTCGTCGTCAAATTCAAGAAGCATACAATGAAAAACATGGGATTACACCAAAAACAATTCAAAAAGAGGTGCGCGATGTTATTCGTGCAACGATGGCTGCGGAAGATACAGAAACGTATGAGACAGCACCACTAACTTCTAAGAAAATGACGAAAAAAGAACGAGAAAATGTTATTGCAAAAATGGAAGCGGAAATGAAAGAAGCTGCAAAAGCGCTTGATTTTGAACGGGCAGCTGAGCTTCGTGATTTATTACTAGAACTAAAAGCAGAAGGGTGAAGGCGATGAGTAAAGATTTTATCGTTGTAAAGGGTGCGAGAGCCCACAATTTAAAAAATATTGATGTCACCATTCCGAGAAATCAACTTGTTGTTGTAACAGGGTTATCTGGTTCAGGGAAATCGTCGTTAGCATTTGATACGATTTATGCGGAAGGACAGCGCCGTTATGTAGAATCACTATCGGCGTATGCACGTCAATTTTTAGGGCAAATGGATAAACCAGATGTGGATGCAATTGAAGGATTGTCTCCGGCTATTTCAATTGATCAAAAAACGACGAGCCGCAATCCGCGTTCAACAGTTGGAACGGTGACAGAGATTTACGATTATTTACGTTTATTATTTGCGCGTATCGGAACACCGATTTGTCCAAATCACGGCATTGAGATTACATCGCAAACAGTTGAGCAAATGGTAGATCGTATTTTAGAATATCCAGAGCGTACGAAGCTGCAAGTGCTTGCACCGATTGTATCAGGCCGTAAAGGTGCACATGTAAAGGTGTTAGAAGATATTAAAAAGCAGGGGTACGTCCGCGTTCGCGTTGACGGGGAAATGCTTGATGTATCGGAAGAAATTACGTTAGATAAAAATAAAAAGCATTCGATTGAAGTTGTAATTGACCGTATTGTTGTGAAAGAAGGAATTGCAAGCCGTCTTGCTGATTCATTAGAAACGGCTTTGAAGCTTGGTGAAGGTCGCGTTTTAATTGATGTAATCGGAGAAGAAGAGTTGCTGTTTAGCGAGCATCATGCTTGTCCGCATTGCGGATTTTCTATTGGTGAACTTGAGCCGCGCATGTTTTCTTTTAACAGTCCGTTCGGTGCTTGTCCGTCTTGTGACGGTCTTGGTGCGAAGTTAGAGGTAGATCTTGATTTAGTGATTCCCAACTGGGATTTATCATTAAACGATCATGCGATTGCACCTTGGGAACCGACAAGTTCACAATATTATCCGCAATTGTTGCAGTCCGTTTGTAACCATTACGGCATTGATATGGATGTACCGGTAAAAGATATTCCGAAACATTTATTTGAGAAGGTGTTATACGGAAGCGGAGATGAAAAAGTATATTTCCGCTATGTGAACGACTTTGGCCAAGTAAAGGAAAGCGATATTATTTTTGAAGGTGTAATTCCTAACATTGAGCGCCGTTACCGAGAAACAAGCTCCGATTATATTCGTGAGCAAATGGAAAAATACATGGCAGAGCAAGCTTGTCCAAAATGTAAAAGCGGTCGTTTAAAACCAGAAAGTTTAGCTGTTTTTGTAGGTGAGAAAACGATTGCGGAAGTAACGCAGTTTTCTGTTAAGGAAGCACATGATTTCTTTACCGATATTGAATTAACAGAAAAGCAACAAAGTATTGCCAATCTTATTTTGCGTGAAATTAAAGAGCGTCTTAGCTTCTTAGTTAACGTAGGACTCGATTATTTAACACTTAGCCGTGCAGCTGGAACATTATCAGGCGGAGAAGCGCAGCGTATTCGCTTAGCGACGCAAATTGGATCGCGGTTAACGGGTGTATTATATATTCTTGATGAACCTTCTATCGGTTTGCATCAACGTGACAATGACCGCCTAATTCAAACGCTGCAAAATATGCGTGATTTAGGAAATACGCTTATTGTTGTTGAACACGATGAAGATACGATGATGGCTGCAGACTATTTATTAGATATTGGTCCTGGTGCAGGTATTCACGGCGGGCAAGTCGTTTCAGCCGGTACGCCGCAAGAAGTGATGCATGATGACAATTCCTTAACAGGACAATATTTATCAGGCAAAAAGTTCATTCCAGTTCCGCTAGAGCGCCGCAAAGGTGATGGCCGTAAAATTGAGGTCATTGGAGCGAAGGAAAATAATTTAAAAAATGCGAAGATGTCATTCCCGCTTGGTACATTTGTTGCTGTGACGGGTGTATCAGGTTCAGGGAAAAGTACATTAATTAATGAAGTGCTATATAAAGCAGTTGCTCAAAAATTATATAAATCGAAAAGTAAGCCTGGTGTGCATAAAGAAATTAAGGGTCTTGAGCATTTAGATAAAGTGATTGATGTTGATCAATCACCAATTGGGCGTACACCGCGTTCAAACCCAGCGACATATACAGGTGTGTTTGATGATATCCGTGATGTGTTTGCACGAACGAATGAAGCGAAAGTGCGCGGTTATCAAAAAGGGCGCTTCAGCTTTAATGTGAAAGGTGGCCGCTGTGAAGCGTGCCGCGGCGATGGAATAATTAAAATTGAAATGCACTTCTTACCAGATGTATATGTTCCGTGTGAAGTTTGTCACGGAAAACGTTATAATCGTGAAACATTAGAAGTAAAATATAAAGATAAAAATATTTCTGAAGTATTAGAGATGACAATTGAAGATGGAGTAGAGTTCTTTGCGAATATCCCGAAAATTAAACGTAAGCTCCAAACGCTTGTGGATGTAGGACTCGATTACATGAAGCTCGGTCAACCAGCGACGACGTTATCGGGCGGAGAAGCGCAGCGCGTGAAGCTAGCATCTGAGCTGCATCGCCGTTCAACAGGACGAACGTTATACATTTTAGATGAACCGACAACTGGTCTTCATGCACATGACATTGCTCGTCTATTAAAGGTGCTTCAGCGTCTTGTTGATAATGGTGAAACAGTGCTTGTGATTGAACATAATTTAGATGTTATTAAAACGGCAGACTACCTTATTGATCTTGGACCTGAAGGCGGCGATAAAGGCGGACAAATCGTTGCAACAGGTACGCCGGAGCAGGTTGTGAAAGAAGAGCGTTCTTACACAGGCAAGTATTTAAAAAGTGTTTTAGATCGTGATAAAGCACGCATGAAAGAAAAAGTAGAAGAAGTAGAATTAACACAGTAAAACAAACATCTAATAAGGAAGTATTACTTCTTTATTAGATGTTTTCTGCTATATCCATGAAAAAGGGAGTGGATTTTGTGGATTCTACGCAAAAAATTTTAGCTTCATGCTGCTATTTCAGTATTTTTTTTGCCCCGTTATTGTTTCCAATTATCGTGTATTTTGTTGTTCCTCATGAAGATGTGAAATCTCATGCAAAGAAAGCTTTCATTTCACATTTACTACCATTCTTTTGTTTATTTCTCGTGTTTCTATTTGTATTTGTTATGAACACACCAGAACAAATTGGTGCACTCGTACTTGTAGCTATGTTGTTATTTGGTCTTGTGAATCTTGTTATTTTTATATGGAATATTGTGAAAGGTGTACAGGTGCTTGCGAATGAGTAAATGATCCCGCTACTTTTGGGCAACTCAAGATTCGGAGAAAAAGCATCTGCGAAAGGAAGTTTCACTGTACCCCGCTCAAACAAGCAGTAAGCAAAGAGAAAATTCGAGAAGGAGGAACTGCTTGTAAGAGCCCGATTGGTTCAACTAACCCTTCGGAGGAAAAGGCATCTCCGAAAGGAAGTTTCACTGTAATTGTACTTGGTTTTTTTTTCTGATTTGGAGTATTATTGTTGATATATGTAGTTTGGGTTGTAATTGTCCCTAATGAAAAGGAAGTGTAAGGAATATGAGATGGATTCTATCACTTATTGTGAATAGTATTGTGCTAATTGCTGTATCGGGTCTTCTTAAAATTTTTGCACCAGGTGCGTTTGAAATAGCAAATATAAAAACAGCAATTATTGCAAGCTTAATTTTAGCAGTTTTAAATGTAGTTGTGAAACCGTTCTTAATTTTAATTACGCTGCCAATTACGATATTAACATTTGGTTTCTTCTTAATTGTTATTAATGCGATTACGTTGGAAATTACAGATTCGTTACTTGGCGATGCGTTTAATTTATCTGGATTTGGCGTAGCGATTGTTGCAGCAATCTTTATTTCGATTTTAAATATGTTAATTGATAAAGTGATTATTGAACCATTGTCTGAGAAAAAATAGTGGAGAGTATAAGTATCCGACAAAACGTAAAACATTTTGCGCAAAGCGTGGAATGTTTTTTTCTTTTTCAAAAGAAACCGTGTTTCGTGTTTTAAGAAAAAAATGGTACAATAGCGGGGAGAGTGGTAGTACGCTGCTTAGATACATTCCGCAACGTGGAGGTTTACATATGCCAAAAGTTCGAACGAAAGATTTAATTGAACATTTTCATTTAGAACTAGTAAGCGGTGAAGAAGGAATTCATCGTCCGATTGATACAAGTGATTTATCACGACCTGGAATTGAAATGGCGGGATTTTTCACATATTATCCAGCGGATCGCGTTCAGCTTCTTGGGAAAACAGAGCTTACTTTTTTTGATACGTTAACAGAAGGACAAAAGCAAGCGCGTATGCAAGCACTTTGTACAGAAGAAACACCGTGTATTATCGTAACGCGCGGTCAAGATGTACCTGAGGAATTAATGCAAGCATCTCGCCAGGCAGATGTGCCCCTGCTGCGTTCACCGTTAAAAACAACACGCTTATCAAGCCGCTTGACGAATTACTTAGAAAGTAAATTAGCACCAACAACAGCAATTCATGGTGTATTAGTTGATATTTACGGTGTTGGTGTAATGATTACAGGACAAAGTGGTGTCGGGAAAAGTGAAACAGCACTTGAGCTTGTGAAACGAGGACATCGACTTGTGGCTGATGATAGTGTAGAAATTCGTCAAGAAGATGACGATACACTAGTCGGAAGTTCACCGGAGTTAATTGAACATTTACTTGAAATTCGTGGACTTGGCATCATTAACGTTATGACGTTATTTGGTGCAGGTGCAGTGCGTAATCATAAACGTATTTCACTTGTAATTAATCTTGAGATTTGGGATCAAAAGAAAAACTACGATCGTCTTGGTTTAGATGAAGAAAAAATGAAGATCATTGATACGGATATTACAAAGATTACACTTCCAGTACGACCTGGTCGAAACTTAGCTGTTATTATTGAGGTGGCAGCGATGAATTTCCGTTTAAAACGTATGGGTGTCAATGCAGCGCAGCAATTTTCAGAGCGTCTTATGAGTGCGATTGAACTAGGAGATCAAAATTAATATAAGTGAAACTTTCATCAGTAGAGGGGTTCTTTCTCCTCCACTGATAGAAAGAGAAAGGGAGTAGAGAATATGCTGTTAGGGTCTGTACCACAGCTTGATCGTGTGGCGATTCAGCTCGGACCGTTTCCGATTTATTGGTATGGTGTAATTATTGGCACTGGTGTCTTACTTGGCTTATGGCTCGCAACTCGGGAAAGTGAACGGCTTGGTCTGCCGAAAGATACAATTATTGATTTAGTATTGATTGCGGTGCCGATTGCAATCCTTTGTGCACGTGCATACTATGTTATTTTCGAATGGGGCTATTATTCGCAAAATCCAAGCGAAATTCTTAGAATTCGTCACGGCGGCTTAGCCATTCATGGCGGATTAATCGGAGCAGTTATTACAGGATGGGTATTTGCGAAAAAACGCGGTCTTTCTTTTTGGAAGCTAGCAGATATTGTTGCACCAAGTATTTTACTTGGACAAGCGATTGGACGCTGGGGAAACTTTATGAACCAAGAAGCACATGGCGGTGAAGTGACGCGTCAATTTCTCGAAAGTTTACATTTGCCACAGTTTATTATAAATCAAATGTATATTGATGGTGTATATTACCAGCCGACATTCTTATATGAATCATTATGGGACTTTGCTGGGGTTATTTTGCTTTTACTTCTTCGTAAAGCGAATTTACGCCGCGGTGAACTATTCTTTACATATTTAATTTGGTATTCTACTGGGCGCTTCTTTATAGAAGGATTACGTACAGATAGCTTAATGCTCGGCCCGCTTCGTGTTGCACAAGTTATATCAATTGCCATAATTATCGTCTCCATCATTTTCATTGTTGTGAGACGCAAAATGGGGTATGCAGATAAACGATATTTAGAACAATAATGATATAACTTTGTGATTCAGTGAATGAGTCGGGGTTGAATGAAAAAAGTAGCGTCACATATGCGGCGCTGCTTCTTTTCTTATCATACAACAACAAAGGATGGCGAAAAGATGAAAATTAATACAGTGTTATTTGATTTGGATGGAACGTTGATTAATACAAACGAACTTATTATCTCTTCATTTTTGCATACATTAGAAAAATACTATCCAAATCAATATAAACGTGAAGATGTACTGCCATTTATTGGTCCGTCATTACACGATACATTTAGTAAAATCGACGAGAACCGAGTGGAAGAACTTATTCAATGTTATCGTGATTTTAACCATGAACATCATGATGAATTAGTAGAAGAGTATGAAACAGTGTATGAAACTGTACAGGTGCTTCGGGAAAAAGGTTATAAAGTCGGGATTGTAACAACAAAGGCGCGCAAAACTGTTGAAATGGGATTACAGCTAACGAAATTAAAGCAGTTTTTTGATGTTGTGGTAACAATTGATGATGTAGAACATGTGAAACCACATCCAGAGCCAATTCAAAGGGCACTTCAGTTATTAGAGGCAAAGCCGGAAGAATCTTTGATGGTAGGCGATAACCATCACGATATTGTTGGTGGACAAAATGCTGGTGTGAAGACAGCTGCTGTTGCATGGACAATTAAAGGACGCGAATATTTAGAGTCTTACAAACCTGATTATGTGTTAGAAAAAATGAGTGACTTATTAACAATCTTACCTCACTAATCGTTTTTCTTACGAGCGGCTGGGCTCAGCGAGTACAAAAAGGGAGAGAGCAAAGTGCGACGGACAACGCGCTATCCAGTATCGGGAGCAAATTCATTATGGAATGTATATAAAACGGTTTCATTTTGGAAAGTGATGAAAAACTTCATTGTAATCCAAATCGCGCGATATACCCCTTTTTTACGTATGAAAAATTGGTTATATCGCACATTTTTGCGGATGCAAATCGGAGAGAAAACTTCTTTTGCACTTATGGTTATGCCAGATACTATGTTCCCAGAGAAAATTACAGTTGGACGTAATTCAGTGATTGGCTATAATACAACGTTATTAGCTCATGAATATTTAATTACAGAATATCGTCTTGGTGAAATTATTATTGGAGACGAAGTAATGATTGGTGCAAATTCGACTGTTTTACCTGGCGTTGTCATTGGAGATGGGGCAATTGTTTCAGCTGGGACACTTGTTCATCGCGATGTACCGGATGGTGCTTTCGTCGGTGGGAATCCTATGCGAATTATTTATACGAAAGAGGAAATGGCAGCGAGAGAAGGGAAATGTTAGAAATGTAACATTTTCCTTTTCTTTTCGGTAATGAAAAGGAAATATTTGTGTATAATATATTGTTTTGTTTTTGGAGGAATCGTTTATACTTAGAGATAGAAGAATGAAATAATGGAGGAGTTATGGGGAAAAATCAAGAAATTCATAAAGATAACGGACAAGTTATTTCTTTTAATCAATTAGCTAACTTCTTTTATGATAAAGGCATGAAGGCTTATCGCAATCATCATTTAGAAGATGCAATTAAATATTTTAAGAGAGCGGCACAAGATCAGAAAGAGCCGTTTATTTTATGTCAATTAGCAACGGCATTATCGGAAGCGGGAGAGTATCACGAATCGAATCAAATCTTATTACAAATTGTTCGTACGGGTGAACAAATAGAAGAATGCTATTATTTTATGGCAAATAATTATGCGTATCTTGGGTTATTCCAACAAGCGAAAAAGTATGCAGAACGGTATTTAGAAATTGCGACGGATAAAGAATTTATTGCTGAAACAATAGAACTTTTAGAGATTATTGAAGAAGAAGAAATGGATACGCCGGAATTCGAAGATGAAGATGGATTAATTGTGATGCAAGAGCAAGCAAATCATTATATTCGTAACGGTCAATTAGAAGAGGCGATTGCGACGCTTGAAGGAGTCATAACGGAATATCCGGAATTTTGGTCAGCGCATAATAATTTAGCAATTGCTCATTTTCAGCTTGGGAATGTTGATCAAGCGTTGAAAATGACAGAGCTGATTTTAGAGAAGAATCCAGGGAATATTCATGCGTTATGTAATACGCTTATTTTTCTATATTCTATTGGGGAATATAAGCAAGTAGAAAAGTTAGCAGAGCAATTGGAAACAGTGTATCCGATGTCGTTTGAACATCGGGTGAAACTAGGGACAACATTTGCGACAATTGGTCGTTTTGAAAGTGCATATAAATGGTTAAAAGTGTTAAAACGTCAAGGTTACGAAGGTGATGTTAGCTTTTATTATTGGTTTGCATATTCTGCCTATATGGTAAAGGATGAGCAAACAGCCGAGAAAATGTGGGCGCATGTAGTGGAATTACATCCTGATAAAAAGGGAAAAGAACCTTGGAATGCTATTAATTTAGTAGATGAAGGCCAAAATATTTTATTCCGAGAGCTTCAGCAATCGTTTCAAAAAAGTGAAACATTGGAAGAACAAATGCTCGCTTTATATTTAATGAATGAACTGACAACACCAGAAAAGCTTGGCTTTTTCTTTGATGTTATGCAATCTCCTAATCGTGTTCCAATTGTATCGCAATTAGCGAACTATTTCTTTTTAATTAACAGTCATAAAAGTATTCCAGGAGAACTGCAGCAGTTTGAACAATGTATTCGCATTGCAGATGCTTTATACAATTATACGAAAAAAAATGATGAGCTTATTGAAGAATGTTTACATCTTTGGTTTTGTACATTTATACGTTTATACACGAGCGAAACGTCCTTTACAAATGTATATGGCTGGTCAGCGGCAGTTGAATATATTGTAAGAGGCGAGTGCCAAAATAAGCTGACGCAGGCAGAGCTTGGTAATATATATAATGTATCGGTAGCAACTGTACGAAAATATGTGCAAGCAGTGAGACGTTTGCATGCATAAAGTGAAACTTCCATTCGAAGGTGCTTTTCCTTCGAATGGTTAGTTGAACCAATCGGGCTTTTACGGACAGTTATCCCCCACCTATCTTCTTCGTTTTTCTCTGAATCTTGAGGTGGGGGTCCTACTGTCTGTTAATGCGGGATAAAGTGAGACTTTCATCAGTGGAGGTCTTACTGCCCGCGAATAGCGGGATAAATGCAAGCAAATCGCTGGGAAAAACCAGTTGCCAGCAGTATAATGAGGGTATCAAAAGAGCGATAAGAACAGGAGATGAGCAATATGGCAGAAGAAAAAATTTATGACGTAATTATTATCGGAGCTGGTCCAGCGGGGATGACAGCAGCTGTGTATACATCTCGTGCGAATTTAAGCACACTGATGCTTGAACGCGGTATCCCAGGCGGACAAATGGCAAATACAGAAGAAGTAGAAAACTACCCAGGATATGACCATATTTTAGGGCCAGACTTATCAAACAAAATGTTTGAACATGCGAAGAAATTCGGTGCAGAATACGCATATGGTGATGTGAAACAAGTTATTGATGGGAAAGAATATAAAACAATTGTAGCTGGAAAGAAAGAATATAAAGCACGTGCAATTATTGTAGCGAGCGGTGCGGAATATAAGAAAATTGGCGTGCCAGGAGAGAAAGAACTTGGCGGCCGCGGCGTATCATACTGTGCGGTATGTGACGGTGCATTCTTTAAAGGTAAAGAGCTTGTTGTTATTGGCGGCGGCGACTCAGCTGTTGAAGAAGGTGTGTATTTAACACGCTTTGCAACGAAGGTAACGATTGTTCACCGTCGTGACCAATTACGTGCACAAAAGATTTTACAGGACCGTGCTTTCCAAAATGAAAAAATTAATTTCATTTGGAATCATACTGTAAAAGAAATTAACGAAGCAAACGGAAAAGTAGGCAGCGTAACACTTGTGGATGTAAATAGCGGTGAAGAGCAAGAGTTTAAAACAGATGGCGCATTTATCTATATCGGTATGCTACCACTTTCTAAACCATTTGCAGAGTTAGGTATCACAAATGAAAATGGTTATATTGAAACAAATGAACGTATGGAAACAAAGGTTCCTGGTATTTTCGCAGCTGGTGATGTTCGCGAAAAGATGCTTCGTCAAATTGTAACAGCAACTGGTGATGGAAGTATTGCAGCGCAAAGTGCACAGCATTATGTGGAAGAACTAGTAGAAGAATTAAAAGTAGGAAAATAATCAACAAAGAAGGGAAGCTATCTTTATTAGGGTAGCTTCTCTTCTTTGTGATATAGGATTTCGGCACTTTAATTGTTATCGAGATGTCATATATGCTTTTGGGTTTTGTTACTACTCTTTTTCTTTTGTTGTTATACTTTAATTTGGGAAAAATATGCAAAAGAAATGAGGAATGTACACAAGATGGAATGGCGTAATGTATATCGTGGTTTTTGTATGGGAGTTAGTGATTTAATTCCTGGTGTGAGTGGCGGCACAATCGCTGTTGTACTGGGGATTTATGAGCAACTACTTGCAGCCATCAGCGGATTCTTTAGTCGTGAGTGGAAAAAACATTTAGCGTTTTTGATTCCGCTTGGTGCTGGTATAGCGGCAGCGTTTTTGACGTTAAGTCATGTAATTAAGTATTTACTGGAAAATCATTATGAGCCAACGCAATTTTTCTTCCTTGGCTTAATCTTGAGTATTTTACCAATGTTAATGAAGGAAGCAAATGCGAAGGAAACATTTAAAGCAGGACATATTATTATATTGTTTGTTGCTGCAGCTCTTGTAGCCGTAACAGTATTTTTTAAACCAGATAAAGCGGCAGACCCAATTATGACGTTAACAATTTCAAATACGATTGGGCTGTTCCTTGCGGGCTGGATGGCTAGTATGGCTATGCTGCTTCCAGGGATTAGTGGATCGTTTATTTTATTAATCATTGGTGTGTATCCAACGGCGATTGAAGCTTTAACAACATTGAATCTACCACTAATTGCAGTAATTGGTGCGGGCGTTATGGTAGGGTTTGTTGTGAGTAGTAAAGGAATTAGCTATTTATTAACGCATTATAAAAGTGCAACATTTGCGGCAATTATCGGACTTGTTATTGGGTCAATTGCAGTGGTGTTTCCTGGTATTCCAACAGGCGGTATATCGATTGTAAGCTCTATTATTATGTTTATTTTAGGATTTGCGATTGTATCCTATTTTAGTAAGAAATAAGTGATTGAGGGACAGCCCTCAATCACTTATTTTTTTGTTTATACAGTAAGACCCCATAGTTAAGTGGATTTGTTAGCCTGCGAGCAGTACTAGTACAATAAAGGTGACTTGTATACTAGTTCGTAGCCATAGTGAGGGAGGATGTTTTCCAGCGATAGTTAACCTCTCTTTTGATGCCTTGATATTTGCTGGAAACATAGCGATGAGTAAGATCGCTAAGCAAATGGAAGTCAATCTAGACATAGATGGAATTAATATACCTATCGCTGCAGCAATTTCTAACAAACCAGTAATCAAGACGATTAAATCAGGTCTGGGGAAAATCGATGGTACCATGCGGATTAAGTCAGTTTTTCTCTTTCCCCACCTGGCGGAAGCAGCAATAAGTAACATAGCAGCAATAGCTGCTTGAAGTGATGTGTGCCAACTATCAAAATAAGACAAACCCATTTGCCCCATACCTAGAAATAAAAAGAATGAAATAATGAGCACGTAAAATGCTACCATAACTATTCTCCTCCTCCTGATTAAGCTTTTAATAAATTACTCATGAGTAATTTTAGTTCTTCAGTTTAAAAGAAGGTTTTTTTCCAGGAATAGCATGATGTACTTGGTAACCAAGCATCAGTAAAATCCACAGTTCTGCTGTTCTACTACTATCGATGGAGCTTTTAATCACAGCAAGTTGTTGGCCACTTTCAATCCATTGTTTTGAAAAATGTAATGCATGTTCATAGTATTGCTTTAGTACCTTCATGACAGAAGGTTCATTTTCTCTTCCTAATAAATATAACAGTACTCGATTTGTCACTAGATGATCCTCAGAAGTCGACAAGTTCTGTATAACTTTCTCTAAGGATGCCTCAAAAGTTTTTCTCCTTTACTTACCATTTTTATTCATATTTTTTACGTTTTTTACTAAAAATACAAAAAGGTAGATTGGTTGACAAAGTTACTTGAACATACAGTGATTATCTTTGCTTTTCTACTGTATCCGCAGTAAGCGAAGGTGGAAATTCAAGGAGGAGAACTGCTTGTAAGAACCCGATTGGTTCAACTAACCATTTGAAGGAAAAGCACCTTCGAATGGAAGTTTCACTTTATCCCGCTACTTTACCTTATTTGGAGGTGTCAATATGAAAGTATCCGTATTTATTACTTGTCTTGGAGATGTTTTTTATCCAGAAGTAGGAAAAGATGTTGTTGAAATTCTTGAAGATTTAGGTTGTGAAGTCGACTTTCCAAAAGATCAAACCTGCTGTGGTCAACCTGCTTATAATAGCGGTTATCAAAAAGAAACGAAAACGGCTGCAAAACATATGATTGAAGCATTTGCTGGTTCAGAATATGTTGTGGCACCATCCGGGTCTTGTGTCATGATGGTTCACGAGTTTTCAAGCTTATTTTCTGAAAGTGAAACAGAATGGCGGCAAAAAGCTACTGAACTGGCGAATAAAACATATGAATTTACACAATTTCTTGTAGAAGTGTTAGGTAAAGAAGATTTAGGTGCGGAACTTCATAAAAAAGCAACCGTTCATACATCTTGTCATATGAGCCGGTTGATGGGTATTAAGGAGCCTCCTCAAAAGTTATTAAAACATGTAAAAGGGTTAGAAGTCGTTCCGTTATCACACAATTATGATTGCTGTGGATTCGGCGGTACATTCTCAGTGAAGATGGCAGAAATCTCAGAGCAAATGGTTGATGAAAAAGTGAAACATATTATGGAAACAGGTGCGGAAGTGTTAATCGGGATGGATTGCAGCTGTTTAATGAATATAAAAGGCCGATTAACACGTAATGGTTATCCAATTGAGGTAAAGCATATTGCGCAAGTATTAAATGAAGATAGAAAGGGGATATAAAAATGGGAATGAAAATTGGAAATGATCCCTTTCATAAACGTACTGAAACGGCCGTTGGTGATCAATTCATGAGAAGGGCTGTTGCGAAAGCGCAAGATGGCCTTAGAGGTAAGAAACTAAAAGCAACTGAGAGTCTTGGGAATTGGGAAGAATGGCGCTCTTTAGGAGAAGAGATTCGAAAGCATACATTAGAAAACCTTGATTATTATTTATATCAACTCAGTGAAAATGTTGAGAAAAACGGGGGCTTTGTTTATTTCGCAGAGACTGCTGAAGAGGCAAGGGAATATGTAAAAGGGATTATAAAAAAGAAAAATGCGAAAAAAATTGTGAAATCAAAATCTATGGTAACGGAAGAAATCAGTCTAAATGAAGCAATTGAAGAAGTGGGCGGGGAAGTACTAGAAACGGACCTTGCAGAATTTATTTTACAAATTAATGACCATGATCCGCCATCACATATTGTTGTTCCTTGTCTTCATAAAGATAAAGAAAGTATTTGCGAGTTGTTTAAAGAAAAAATAGGGTATACCGGAACAGCTGATCCTGAAAAAATGGCGAGGTTTGTACGGAACTATTTGCGCAATGACTTTTTAACAGCGGATGTAGGTGTTACTGGGTGTAATTTTGCTGTTGCTGAGTCCGGGTCGGTTTCTATTGTAGCAAATGAAGGGAATGCGAGGTTAGTTACGACCATTCCGAAAACGTTAATTACCGTTATGGGGATGGAACGGATTGTCCCAACATGGGAGGAGATGGATGTGTTAGTAACACTCCTGTGCCGAAGTTCTGTAGGGCAAAAATTAACAAGTTATATTACAGGCCTAACGGAACCTGGGGGGACGGATGGACCTGAGGAATTTCATTTAGTGATTGTTGATAATGGGCGTTCCAATATTTTAGGAACAGAATTCCAAAGTGTCCTTCAATGTATTCGTTGCGCTGCATGTATTAATGTATGTCCAGTATATCGTCATATCGGAGGTCATGCATACGGCTCAATTTATCCAGGCCCGATTGGTGCTGTATTGACACCGCTTTTAGGAGGGTATGATGAATATAAAGATCTACCTTATGCATCTAGCCTTTGCGGTGCTTGTACGGAAGCATGTCCGGTAAAAATACCTTTACACGAATTGTTAATTCGACATCGCCGACAGATTGTGGAAGAAGCGAAAAAGTCTCCTTTAGCTTGGGATATGGCTATGAAAGGCTTTGAAAAAGTGGCGAATAGCTCGAGGTCGTTCTCTCTTGCAGCGAGGACAGCTCCGTACGCATTAAAGCCTTTTATAAAAGGAGACAAAATTGAACGCGGGGTAGGGCCGTTAAAAGCTTGGACAGAAGCGAGAGATTTTCCGGCTCCGAAAAAACAACCGTTTAGAGATTGGTTCGAAAAACGGTCAAGGGAGGAGAAATAATGGCTATTCAAAATCGCGATACATTTTTATCCCAATTATCAGAGAAACTGGGCAGAAAACGCCCGGAAACAGTAAAAAAACCAAGTTGGTCTGTTTCTCCACAATGGAGCGTTTTTGACGGATTAACACAAGACGAACTTATATCGAAGTTAGTTGAACAATGTGAAACCATTCATACAGAGGTGCAGCGAACAACAAAGGCTCATCTTGTTGAAACGTTACAAACTTTTATGAAAGAATGGAATATCGGATCTGTTATTTATTCTTATGATGAACGATTTGATGAATATGATCTGAGTGGATTTTTTACAAATGAAGGGGAAATACATTTCCATAAATGGGACTTAGATCATAAAGAAGAGAGTATTGAATTTGCAAAAACAGCTGATGTTGGAATTACGTTTAGTGATATCACTCTTGCTGAATCAGGAACTGTCGTTTTATTTAATGAGGGTATAAAAGGGAGGCCCGTTAGTCTTCTTCCTGAATCATATATCGCAATTGTCCCGAAAAGTACGATTGTGCCAAGATTAACACAAGCTACAAAGATGATTCATAATCAAAATATGAAGGGTGAAAAAATCCCATCCTGTTTGAACTTCATCTCTGGCCCATCAAACAGTGCTGATATTGAAATGAATCTTGTCGTAGGTGTACATGGACCAATAAGAACAGCATATATTATTGTGGATGATCAATAATTGTACAAGGCCTCTCCCTGGGGCCTGCCACCTGCCGATCAAATTAATATGCTGAAGTATTCCAATAAGAAAATTTTTTTCGCTACTTTGGAGCAGTAAGATTCCCGCCTCAAGATTCAGAGAAAAACAAGAAATATAGGTGGGGGATGAAAAAAATCCCTGATGGAAGTTTCACTTTATTTTTTTCACTGAATGGTGATGGGAATAGTCTCCCATCATCTTTTTTATTTGTTGGAGACCGGAAGTTCCTTCATTGTGACAAACTGTATTTGATAGTATAATGAAGTGAGTATATAATGGGAATTTCCCTGTTATAAGTAGCTGAGGTGAGAAGCTTGCAAAGAGTGACAAACTGTGTGTTAATCAAGGATAATGAAGTTCTCCTATTACAAAAGCCTCGTCGAAATTGGTGGGTTGCTCCAGGTGGAAAGATGGAGCGCGGCGAAACAGTAAGAGAGTCGGTTGTTCGTGAATATCGCGAAGAAACGGGTATTTATTTGAAAAATCCAACATTAAAAGGTGTCTTTACTTTTGTGATCCAAGAAGGAGATAAGGTTGTTTCTGAATGGATGATGTTTTCCTTCTTAGCTACAGATTTTGCAGGAGAAAATAAATTGCAAAGCGAAGAAGGGATAATAGGCTGGCATACAGTTGATAAGATTGATGAGCTGCCAATGGCGCCAGGAGATTATCATATTATTGATTATTTAATTAAAGGAAATGGTATTATTTACGGTACATTTGTATATACACCAAATTTTGAATTACTTTCGTATCGATTGGATCCGAGTTAAACCATAAGGGGGGGATAATGATGGACGCACATAATGATATTAAAATGGTCATTATTACAGGAATGTCCGGAGCAGGAAAAACGGTTGCTCTGCAAAGCTTTGAGGATTTAGGATATTTTTGTGTGGATAATTTACCGCCCATGTTGTTGCCGAAGTTTGTTGAATTAATGGCAGATTCGAAAGGGAAAATGAATAAAGTAGCGCTCGGTATCGATTTGCGTGGCCGAGAGTTCTTTGATCACCTATGGGGAGCGCTTGATGATTTAACAGAGCGTACATGGATTATTCCTCATATTTTATTTTTAGATGCAAAAGATAGTACACTTGTAACTCGATATAAGGAAACAAGGCGTTCACATCCACTTGCTCTAACAGGTCTTCCGTTAAAAGGAATAGAAGCAGAGCGTACGCTGTTAACAGATATGAAGGCGCGCGCGAATATTGTCCTTGATACGTCAGACTTAAAACCGAAAGAGTTAAGAGAAAAGATTATTCAATTATTCTCAACTGAGAGTGAGCAAGCATTTCGTGTGAACGTGATGTCATTTGGATTTAAATATGGTATTCCAATTGATGCTGATTTAGTATTTGATGTTCGTTTTTTACCGAATCCATATTATATTCCACACATGAAGCCGTTAACAGGTCTTGATGAGGAAGTATCATCCTATGTACTGAAATTTAATGAAACGCATAAATTTCTAGAGAAGTTAACAGACCTTATTTCCTTTATGCTTCCACATTATAAGCGAGAAGGAAAAAGTCAACTTGTTATTGCAATTGGATGTACAGGGGGACAACATCGATCCGTTACGCTTGCAGAATATTTGACGAAACATTTGAAGCAAGAGTGTCCAACTCATGTGTCTCATCGTGATGTGGAGAAGAGAAAGGGACATTAAGCGATGGAAAAAGAGAGAAAACCGAAAATCGTTATTATGGGAGGCGGAACTGGTTTATCCGTTTTATTGCGCGGGTTAAAAAAGTATCCTGTCGATATTACAGCGATTGTAACGGTTGCTGATGATGGGGGAAGTTCTGGGAGACTTCGTGATGAGTTAGAAATCCCGCCTCCTGGAGACATTCGCAACGTGCTTGTTGCGTTGTCTGATGTGGAGCCTCTTGTGGAGGCGTTATTCCAACATCGTTTTACATCAGGAGAAGGATTAACAGGACATGCGCTTGGTAATTTATTGTTAGCTGGAATGACAGCTATTACGGGCGATTTCTTTCATGCCATTACGGAAACAAGTAAAGTGTTAAATGTAAGAGGGCGTGTACTTCCAGCTGCGAATCAAAGTGTTGTTTTGCATGCGGAATTGGAAGACGGGCAAATTGTAAGCGGGGAATCTAAAATTCCGTATTACGGCAAAAAGATTAACCGTGTATTTTTAACACCGGGGGAAGTCGAACCGCTTCATGAAACACTAATGGAAATTCGAAAAGCTGATTTACTTGTATTTGGACCAGGTAGTCTGTATACAAGTATTTTGCCGAATTTAATGGTAAAAAAAATCGGCGATGCAGTCCTTCGTGCAAAAGCGAAGAAAGTGTATGTGTGTAATGTAATGACTCAAGTTGGTGAAACAAGGGGATATACAGCGTTTGATCATGTGAAAGCATTGCACGATCATCTTGGAGAAGCGTTTATTGATACAGCAATAGTGAACGATGAACCAATTCCAATTGAATTATTAGGGCGTTATGCAGAAGAAATGTCGAAGCCAGTTACAATTGATGAAGAGCATTTTACATCGCATAATATTAAGTTGATTAAAGATCGTTTAGTAAAATATGATGATCAAGTTGTGCGTCATGACACAGTAAAATTAGCTTCGATTTTACATTCGTTAATATAAATTGTAAGCTTGTAGAAATAATGAATAGGCTTGCATGATGGAAGGCGTTACTTCTTTGAGGTAACGCTACAAATTCATTTAGGGCATGAAAATAATTTTTACATTTTGTCAGGAGGTGAAATGGTTGTCATTTGCATCAGAAACAAAGAAAGAGCTGACAAAGCTTGAAATGAAGGGGTGCTGTGAGAGGGCAGAGCTATCAGCATTACTTCGGATGAACGGTTCACTCTCCTTTTCAAATCGCCGTGTAATCATTGATATTCAAACGGAAAATGCAGCGATTGCTCGAAGGATTTATACATTATTGAAAAAAGGATATAACGTTACAGTTGAGTTGCTTGTGCGTAAGAAAATGCGCTTAAAGAAAAATAATGTGTATATCGTTCG
The DNA here is from genome assembly GCF_052038115.1 of Bacillus sp. GB_SG_008. NCBI lineage: Bacteria > Bacillati > Bacillota > Bacilli > Caryophanales > Bacillaceae > Bacillus > Bacillus sp. GB_SG_008. Next base: position 350,176 of record NZ_JBPZSK010000002.1, read on the forward strand.
TTTAGTTGAAAAAGCACGTGAAATTTTATCGGATTTGCACATTGTACGAGAGGACTTTTCGTTTATTCGTGATATTTCACAAGAATTAATTGAGAAAAAGTGTTGTAAACGTTCATACTTACGCGGTGCGTTTTTAGCTGGTGGTTCCGTTAATAATCCGGAAACATCATCATATCATCTAGAAATTTTCTCGTTATACAAAGAACATAATGATGCGATATGTGAACTTATGAACGAGTTTGCATTAAATAGTAAAACGTTAGAAAGACGAAAAGGGTATATTACGTATTTAAAGGAAGCGGAAAAGATTACCGAGTTCTTAAATATTATTGGTGCTCATAATGCTCTTTTAAGGTTTGAAGATATTCGCATTGTGCGCGATATGCGTAATTCTGTAAATCGTCTTGTGAACTGTGAAACAGCAAACTTAAATAAGACGATTGGTGCAGCCTTAAGGCAAATCGAAAATATTCGTTATATTGATGAAACAGTTGGTCTGGATTTTTTACCAGATAAATTACGTGAAATCGCAGAACTGCGTATCAATTATCAAGATGTTACATTGAAAGAATTGGGGGAAATGGTATCCGGGGGGAACATTAGTAAATCGGGTATCAACCATCGTTTACGTAAAATCGATGATATTGCTGATAAATTGCGTGCTGGAGAAGCGGTTGTAAAAAAATAAAAGGTAAAGGGGAATGGAGCTGTGGTTCAAAAACAGGTAGAGGTGTTGTTGAAAACTGGATTGCAAGCACGTCCGGCAGCGTTGTTTGTACAAGAAGCAAATCGTTTTCAAGCCGATATTTTTATGGAGAAAGACGGAAAAACAGTCAATGCTAAGAGTATTATGGGGATTATGAGCTTAGCAATTGGATCTGGATGTAAAGTTACAATTACTGCAGAAGGATCAGATGAAACAGCAGCATTAGAAGCACTTGTTGCTTATGTGCAAAAAGAACAATAAAGTGAAACTTCCATCAGTGGGGGTCTTACTGCCCGCGAATAGCGGGATAAAAAGAGCTATCGCGAATGTGCGATAGCTTTTTTTGTAGTCCGCTTTTCTTAGCGATTTGTAAAGATTTTATCGATTAAGCCATATTCTAGTGCTTTATCTGCTGTCATGAAGTTGTCGCGCTCTGTGTCGCGCTCGATTACTTCTAAATCTTGACCTGTACGCTCAGAAAGAATTTTGTTTAATTTATCACGTAAGAATAGGATGCGTTTTGCAGCGATTTCGATTTCTGTCGCTTGTCCTTGTGCACCGCCAAGTGGTTGGTGAATCATAACTTCACTGTTTGGAAGAGCGAAACGTTTTCCTTTTTCACCAGCAGCAAGTAGGAAAGCGCCCATAGATGCAGCCATACCGATGCAAATTGTAGATACTTTTGGTTTAATGAATTGCATTGTATCGTAAATTGCCATACCTGCTGTAATAGAGCCGCCAGGACTGTTGATATATATATGAATATCTTTTTCTGGGTCTTGTGATTCTAAGAATAAAAGCTGAGACACGATAGAGTTTGCTACGTTGTCATCAATTGCGCTGCCAAGCATAATGATGCGGTCTTTTAATAAACGAGAGTAAATGTCGTAAGCACGTTCCCCGCGATTTGTTTGTTCAATAACTGTAGGAATTAAATTCATGTGTAACTTCCTCCTTTAACACATTTGTTAGTTTTATAATACAATTATGGTCAATAAAGGTCAAACGAAACCACTTCAGTTTAAAAAATATGTAGGTGTATCATGTTAATTCGCTATAAATAAGGAATTCCCTTCTTCTTTACCTTCCTCATCATAACCGAATTGTATGAATTTAAACATATCAAATATGGAGAAAGGCTGCCATACAAAAAAGAACGCCGTTACATATATAAGCGTTCTTTTCTCTTTTACTCTTTAAGTAGATAAGTCACTTTATTTAAAATTTCCTCTATCTTCTTGGCATTATTTGCATACATGCTGCTAGCAGCATTTGATTTCGTTTCTAAAGAAAATAGTTCGAGATCAGCATGACACTTCTTTAAGGAAGCGAGTAATAATGGCTTGTCTTGAGGAGAAGGCATTTGGATTTTATCGTTGTATATGTCGACAGTTAGTTGTCCGTAAGAATCGACTTGTCCGATGAAAACATTATCTAGTGCAACCCCAATTTTTTCGAGTTCAGCGCGAAGCCAAGCGCGGTTATGGCCGCTAGCTGAAAGCGGTTCGTCTAGTATGTTTCCATCCATAATGACTGTGTGTGTTTCTTTTTCATTTGGTACTTTTAATGCAATATCTTTTGCGGTTAGTGGTTGTCTGTCTTTCTTTAATAAAACGTTTAATTCCCCGCTTGGTTCGAGAACAGCGTATTCAACATCGTTCATGTTGAATACATCTTTTTTTCGAAGAAGCTCTAGTAGTTCGTCGCTCGTATATTTTTCCTTTTTTAAATTATCTTCGAGTACTTTGCCATCTTTTATAAAAATAGTGGATTTACCTTCAACAAAATCTCGTACTGTCTTATTTTTTAAGGAAATCAGTCCTGCGAAAAAAGGTATGATAGCAAAAACCAGCATACTAGAAATACCGTGGACGAAGTTTTGTTCCAATCCTGTCGATACTTCTGCAGCGATATCACCAATCGTCATACCGGCTATGTATTCAAAAAAGGAAAGTTGAGAGATTTGTCTTTTGCCAAGCCATTTCGTAATGGCGAATAAAACAATTAAGACACATAAAGAACGTATAATGACAAGCGGCCATTCTGGTATGTGAATGTTAGGCATATAAAGTCCCTCCAGTCTTCTTAAAATCCTTTATATTGTGGTTCTTCTCGTTCTAATGCTGAAACTCGCCTTTGTAAATCAGCGATGACACTATCCATTTCTATCATACATTCGTGAAAAACGCGTTTCGCTTCTTCGTCAGCAGCGTTTTGTGAAAGTGTACTTAAACTTGCCTGTGCGCCTTTTAAGCTGGCAAGGCATGTTTTTACACTAGCAACAACGGTCATGAGAACACCTCTTATCCTTTTGGTTTAAATAATAAAGCTCCGATAAAACCGAAGATAATCGCGGCAGATACACCAGCGCTTGTTACTGCAAACATTCCTGTTATAACTCCAATGATGCCATGCTCAGCCGCTTCTGCCATCGCACCGTGAACAAGGGCGTTACCGAAGCTTGTAATAGGAACTGTTGCACCGGCTCCAGCAAAATCAATTAATGGTTCATACAAATTTAATCCATCTAATATGGCACCAATGACAACAAGCGTTGACATTGTATGAGCGGGGGTAAGTTTAAAGACATCAAACATAATTTGACCAATCACACAAATGGCGCCGCCAATTACGAAAGCCCAAAAATAGATCATTTATTGTACACCTCCAACTTCAATGGATACTGCATGGGCGATACAAGGAATTGTTTCTTGCTGCTGGAAAGTTAATGGGGAAAGTAAAGCACCGGTAGCGACTACGAGCATTTTGCTGAATTCCCCTTTTTTCATTCGATTTAATAAATGCCCGTACACGACAGTTGCTGAACAGCCTGGACCGCTTGCTCCTGCTAAAATCGGTTGATCTTCCCTATAAATGAGTAATCCGCAATCTTGAAACTGTTCGCTTGTTATAGATGTTCCTTGCTTACGCAGTAAATCAAAGGCAATTTCGCGTCCTATATGACCGAGATCACCTGTTACAATTAAGTCATAGTAGGAGGCATCAATTTGTCGTTCCCTTAAATGTGCTTCTATCGTATCGACAGCAGCGGGCGCCATGGCACCTCCCATATTAAATGGATCTGATAAACCCATATCAATAACTCTTCCAATTGTTGCTGATGTAACACAAGGTCCGTCTCCTTGATCGCTTAATAAAGCAGCCCCTGCTCCAGTTACTGTCCACTGAGCGGTAGGGGGCTTTTGTCCTCCATATTCAGTTGGATATCGGAATTGCTTTTCAACAGCGGTATTATGGCTAGATGCTCCTGTTAATAAGTATTTCGCCCCTTTTCCATTTACAATACTTGCCCCTAAAGCAAGGCCTTCCATTGAAGTAGAACAAGCTCCAAATAATCCAAGATAAGGAGCGCCGAGTGTTCGGGAGGCAAAACTTGAGGGAGTGATTTGATTGATAAGATCTCCTGCTAGAATAAATTGAATATCCTCTTTACGCAGTTTTGCTTTTTCTGTTGCCCTGCTGCAAGCTTCTTCAAATAAAATTCGATGTGCTTTTTCATAGGAGTCTTGTCCTAACCATAAATTATCGTGCAATGTATCGAAATCTTCAGGGATGTTTCCATTTGCCTCAAATGGTCCGCCAATGACACCAGTTGATATAATCACAGGCTTATTTTCAAATACCCATGTTCGGTGACCTTGTAACATTTAAAAACCTCCCCATTGAACGAAAATGGTTCTAATAAGTGCGATGATAAAAGCGGAAAATACACCAAATAAAATAACGGATCCTGCTAGCTTAAACATATTCCCGCCTACTCCAAGAACAAAGCCTTCTGTACGATGTTCAATACAAGCTGCGATGACTGAATTTCCGAAGCCGGTAACAGGAACAGCTGTACCAGCCCCGCCAAACTGAGCTAATCGATCGTACACACCAAAGCCTGTTAGGAGCATGGAGATAAAAATCATTGTAGCTACAGTCGGATTCCCGGCTGATCTTTCAGTGAAATCGAAATAAGTAATATAAAACGTGGAGATAAGTTGACCGATTAAGCAAATAAAACCGCCGACAAAAAAAGCTCTTATACAATTTTTCAGAACAGGCCGCTTCGGTTCACGCTGCTTTTCAAATTGTTTATACTCTTGCTGCACTGGTGTTAAATCTTTGTTTCTCTTTGACATATGAATCCTTCCTTTTCTGTTTTGAAAAGTATCCTTACGTATCAGAATGCATTTCTTTTTTCACTATTTTTAGCTGTTTTTTTACTTCTTCCTTATCTACTTCTTTATTTTTAATCTTTGTTTCTAAATTATCGAGCAACATAAAAATTTTTTTATCTACACTTACATAAATTTTTAAATTAGGATACATCTTTTTTAATGTCTGTTTCATTTCCTTTTTTAATTTGTCTAGTTGAAAGCGTTCATGGTGCTCTGGTTTTGCAGCTACATAAAGCTCGTTATTTAAATTAACAGCTTTTACATCAACTATTTCTTCCATGTCAAGAATCTTATTTTTCGCTTCATCCGCTATCGATTGATTAATGGATTCTATGTTTATCTTTGTTAGTTTCGCATCTGTTTTATTTATTTCTTGTGCTGATTCTTGCTTTTCTTGTGTATCTTTTTTATCTAATGGACTGTGACATCCGCATAGGAAACTGGATAAGAGAAGGAATAACAAGGAGATTGTTCCGAATTTTCGCATGGTATCATTCCATTTCTATTGCTTTATGTAATTTGATTTGAAAAAAGGATGATATTACATCACCCTTTTTTCAGCTAATCAGAAAGTATACATATAATAATGAATTAGCCTATGTAGGCGTACATTAATAAGTATCATTCTGTTTTTTGCAGTACGCTGGCTTGTGAATGGCCAGTTTTCCTTATATCGTTATTGCTGTGTATATTGAGGTTCTTCTTGTTCAACTTCTTGAACACGTGGAGATAAAGTCTCAATAATTGATTGCGTTTGCTGAGCTGCACTTTGAAATAATTGCTTCGCTTGTTGGTTATCAGTATCAAGAGCGAATCCTTCTAAGCTTGCTTGCGCACTTTTTAATCCTGAAACAGTTTGTTTAAGTTTTGTAATTACAGTCATAATGTAATTCCTCCTCTGATTGAGTTTGATTTCAATCATTAGAGTTTGTGAATGAGCACTGAAATATAATTACCAATTTTAGGGTTCCTTGAAAGTGAAGCATTTTTAATTTTATTTATCCCACTATTCGCGGATAGTAAGAACCCACTGATGAAAGTTTCACTTTATTAGATGTGTCGTATATCGAATTTTAAAAAATACAAGAAAGTTAATATTATGTAGCCCGTTAGCATGAAGCTAGCGGGTTTTTCGTATTATATATAATAAATTTCTAAACGTTGATTGCAGATTTTCTATTGTGGATATTTTCGAAAGCTACATAGTTTAGATTTTGTTGTTCAAAATATTATGTATCAATTAAAATAAGAGAATAAAAAATAGCAATTAAAAGGAGAAAAAGCTATGGATCATCACACTTTAGTTAGATGGTTGGAAGCAGTATTAATCATACTAGCATTGGCCGCAATTTGGTTTTCTGCAAGTAACTTCGGTAGTGTGAAGCGATTTTTAATTGGTCGCCCTATGCGAACATCGGAGCTTCATGCACAACATAACAAATTGTTTTGGTTGATTGCACTTCCTATTCTCTCAGCGGATTTGTATTCATCCGTTGCGTATGGACCTGAATCAGGAATGACAGAGCTTGTAGGACTTGGTCCTGATGCCAAATGGATGATCTTGCCTATTACCATTTCTACTATCGTTCTTTTGGCAATTTTGATTGTATCGTATATTATGGGAATTTTGGCATATCCAAACGGCGGGGGAGCATATGCCATCGCAAAAGATAACTTCAAGCCGCGATGGGTTTCTCTTGTTGCTTCTAGTTCGTTGCTCGTTGATTACGTGTTGACTGTGGCTGTATCTGTATCTGCAGCTATAGAAGCGATTTCATCTGCTTATCCTGTAGTTGCTCCTTATGAAACGATTTTGGCCATTTTGTGTGTTATTCTCTTAGTACTTGTGAATTTGCGAGGAGTAGCAGAATCAGCGCGCGTTTTTGCTTGGCCGACATTCGGTTTTATGGTTTGTATGTTAATTTTAATTTTTACCGGCTTTTTTGATGAATTTCGTCACGGCTTTACACAATCAACTACACCATCCTTTGGAACGGTTCCAGAAGGATTAACAACTTTATTGATTTTGAAAGCGTTCAGCTCAGCTTGTTCGGCGCTTACAGGAATTGAGACAATTTCGAATGCAGTTCCTATTTTTAGAGAACCACAGCAAAAAAATGCAATTAGAACTTATATTGCTTTGGGCTCGATCACAGCTGTGACACTGTTAGGATTTTCGTATCATCTGTATGTGAAGGGAATTACGCCAGATCCGCACAACACGATGCTGTCTCAGTTGACTGGCATGTATTTTGGGCACGGAATTATATATCAACTCATTATATGGTTTACGTTTATTGTTTTGATTTTAGCGGCAAATTCTACATTTACAGGATTTTCTCAGCTTGCTGCGATTGTAGCCGCAGATGGATTTTTGCCTCGAAGTTTGACAAATCGCGGAGACCGTTTAGGGTATTCAAACGGAATTATTGTGTTAGCATCATTGGCGTGTATTTTGATTATCTCGTTTCACGCGCATACGAATGCTTTAATTCCATTGTATGCGATCGGTGTTTTCCTTTCGTTTACAGTAGCGCAAATTGGTTTGATGCGCCGCTGGAAACGAGTTAAAGGACCACATTGGAGAATTAAGCTTACGATTAATACAGTTGGTGCTGTTATCACATCAATAGTTGCTGTTATTTTCGCTGTTACAAAGTTTACAGGCGGCGCTTGGGTTGTATTAGTTGTATTGCCTATTATCATTTTTATTTCAATGGCTATTCACAAGCATTATGAAGATATTGCAAAAGAACTGCGCATTGATACGCAAAGCATACGTCCAGAAGCAAGTCAGGTAGTCACCCTTGTTTTAGTGTCGGGCGTTCATCGTGTTGTGAACAATACGATTTCCTTTGCGAAAAGCTTAGATGTTGATCCGGTTGCTGTATACGTTGGTTTCGATGACCAATCTATAGATAAAATGGAGAAGAAGTGGAAAGAGTGGGGAAATCCTTGTAGGCTGGTAGTTCTTCGAAGTAAATATCGCTCTATTCTTGAACCGCTGAATCGTCTTATTAAAACAATAGAGGCGAAACAAGAAAATGGGGGACATATCCATATTATTATTCCTCAGTTTATTCCACACAAATGGTGGCATCATGTATTACATAACCAGAGTGCACTCCTTTTAAGAATGTGGTTTATTCGTCATAAAGATATCGTGATTACAACGGTTCCATATCATTTGCATAAATAATTCATTTTCATTTCGGGTATTTATGAATTTGCTACTGATAATTTAAGTTATACGCCTGTGTCGTCAATCGACGCGGGCGTTTCTTTTATTGTATGAACGGATAAAGTTGAAGGGACGAAAGTATAGAAGAAGTGAAGTTACATGTAATATAAAGATGGCTTTTTCATTTCGATATCTAGCTGTAGTGAAAGATAAGAGTCGTTCTGTAAACTGCGACGTAATAAGTAATTGCTTCCAAAACGAAGATATCGTATAATAAACATTACGCAAGGCGGCGTGAAAGTGTCTCTTGCGATTGTAAGCATAAGGGAAGTCCTTGATGCTATTATATATTTCATGCGCCCATAGCTCAGTTGGATAGAGCGGTGGTTTCCGGTACCACGTCTGTCGGGGGTTCGAATCCCTCTGGGCGCGTAAAAAAACCCTGACTTATATTTTGAAGTTAGGGTTTTTATTAGTTTGTTTATAAAGTTCTTACCAGAATATACAGGAGAAAAAGAGTAGTTTAAGTATAACGAAACTTCATTATACTTAAACTACTCTTTTTAATTGTTATTTCTTCAAATAGGAGTTACTATTAGTATGTGGTATAAAATTTGTGATTATTTTTAAGATTTTGGCATTTTCTTTCGGTATTACTCATTTTTTGGTTGTAATATATAAACTTAATTAATACATATGAAGTAATAATATATGGATGTTGGTATTTTGTAAGGATTCTCCTTTTGAGAAACTTATTGTACAATAGAAGTGAGGGGGAGATTAGGGTGAAAGCAAGTCTTTTACAAGAACAAAGTTTACGTTTGGCAATGACGCAAGAGTTAAGACAAGCGATTACAATGCTCCAATACAATGTGCAGGAATTAACGGAGTTTTTGTATGAGCAATCGCTAGAGAATCCCCTTATTGAGTTGGGGGGATTTGACAGGGAAAAGAAAAAGAGTAAAACAACAAGTAAACAAACAGAGAATCAAATGGAAATTTATAGTGTCGATTCAACAACGATTCAACAACATTTAGTCAATCAATTGCAGTATTATAAAATAGATGAAGAACAAAGAAAAATTGCCTCATTCATTATTTTAAATGTGGATGAGAACGGGTACTTACAAGAAACAAACGAGGAATTAGCAGCATTATTATCAGTATGTGTAGAAGAAATTAATAGCGGTATGGAGCTCGTCCAATCATTAGAGCCAGCAGGGGTAGCTGCAAGAAATATTCAAGAGTGTTTATCAATTCAATTAAAGCGCTTACAAAAAAAGAGCGCATTAGCAGAAATGATTGTGGACGAACATTTTGCATATTTTGTAAAAAAAGATTGGCGCAAGTTAGTAAATGTGCTGAAATGTAGTACGGAAGAATTGCAAGAAGCTGTTCATGTTATTACATCACTGCAGCCGAAACCAGGTTTGGCATTTTCTTCGGAAAAACCGATGTACATCGTTCCTGATATGGCGGTGAAAAAAGAGGATAATCGTTTGGTGCTCCAAATGAATGAACGTAATATGCCGAAGATTGAAATTCATTCAGAATATAGTGAGCTCCTTCATAATAGTGAAAGAGACGTTGCTTCTTATGTGTCTGAAAAATATCAGCATGTACAATGGATTATGCGCAGTTTAAAACAAAGAAAACAAACGCTTCTGAAAGTAATGGAAGTAATTATTGAAAAGCAGCGCGACTTCTTTATGAATGGCCCTCAATATTTAAAACCGCTTGCATTAAAAGAGGTGGCTGAGATATTAAGTGTCCATGAGTCAACAATCAGCCGTGCAACGCGTAATAAATATGTGCAAACACCATATGGTTTATTTGAGATGAAATCATTCTTTAGTAATGCAGTAGCAACAACAGAGGATGAAGCAATTTCAACAAAGAGGGTGAAGCAGCTTATTCAAGAGTTTGTAGGGAAAGAAGATAAGAAAAAACCACTCTCAGATCAAAAGATTTCAAAAATGTTAGAGGAAGAACATGAAATTGTTGTTTCGCGCAGAACGGTAGCGAAATATCGAGAGCAGTTAAACATTCCGGCGTCTTCACTGCGAAAAACGATTGTATAGGTGATGAACATGGAGGTTATTCTATATACAAAGGAAGAATGTGGTCTTTGTCAGAAGGCGAAACAACTTCTGCAAGAGCTGAAAACTGAATATGTATTTGATCTAAAGGAAATAAATATTTATGAGGATGAGCAGCTGTTAGAGAAGTATCATCTTATGATTCCTGTCGTTGAAATTGAGGGGAAAGAGGTAGAATATGGAATCATTCACAAAGATGTCATAATAAACAGCATAATTCGCGCAATAAGAGTTGAATAACTTTGGATCTCCTGTTACAATAATAACCGTAGCAGGGATTATTTTTTTACTCTATGTGGGACACAATTTGTCACTACGGGACATATAATGACCACATAGGGAATGAACCAATGTGGTGAGGAGATAAAATATGATGCGCTCATGGATTCAGTATACGAAAAAATTATTACCTGATCTGCTACCTGTTATGCAAACAAGAATGCAAATTCTTCAGTACATTCGGTTAACACAACCTATTGGTAGAAGAAACTTATCTGCAAGTCTTGGTATGACAGAACGAGTATTACGAAGTGAAGTGCAAGTTTTGAAAGAAGAAAACTTGGTTCACGTCGCCTCTTCTGGAATGACATTAACAGAAGAAGGAACAGCTGTTGTTCTTGCTTTGGAAGACTTTATGAAAGAAATTTCTGGTTTAAAGGTTTTGGAAAAACAGCTTAAGGAAACATTAGACTTGGATGAAGTTTTCGTTGTCCCTGGTGATAGTGATGAATCACCTTGGGTCAAGCTCGAGATGGGCCGCGCTTGTGTTGCTTGTATAAAAGATCGTCTGACAGCGAATAATATCGTTGCTGTGACTGGAGGAACAACAATAGCTGCCGTAGCTGATATGATGCAATTGGATTGCAGGGATCTACATACATTATTTGTCCCAGCACGCGGTGGAATAGGAGAGAGTGTTGAGCTAGAAGCGAACACAATCTGTGCGAAAATGGCACAAAATACGATGAGCAACTATCGCTTATTGTATGTTCCCGATCATGTGAGTAGCGAAGCATATGCGTCCATTGTGACGGAACCTTCTGTGAAAGAAATTCTTGAGTTGATTCGATCTTCCAATATTGTCATTCACGGAATTGGTGATGCCTTAACGATGGCGCGTAGACGAAGTACTTTAGAAGCAGATTGGATGAAAATTAAAGAAATGCAGGCAGTCGGTGAAGCGTTTGGGTATTACTTTAATGAACAAGGTGAAGTTGTCCATAAAGTACAAACGGTCGGCATGCAGCTCGAAGATTTACAACATGTATCTCATGTCGTTGCAGTTGCTGGAGGTTCATCAAAAGCGAAAGCAATTCAAGCAGTAATTAAGCAAGGGCACACTTCATTACTCATCACAGATGAAGGTGCAGCAAAAGAGTTAGTAAAGGGTAAATAACCCTTAATATACATCCCCCAAGGAGGAAATTCAAATGACTAAAATTGGTATTAATGGATTTGGACGTATCGGACGTGTGGTATTCCGCGCAGCTCTTAACAACCCTAACGTGGAAGTAGTAGCAATCAATGACTTAACAGATGCTAAAACATTAGCACATCTTTTAAAATATGATTCTGTTCATGGAGCAGTAAATGCAGAAGTATCTTCTAACGGCGACAGCATCGTTGTTAACGGTAAAGAAATCAAAGTTATCGCTGAGCGTGACCCAGCTCAATTACCATGGAGCGACTACGGCGTAGAAGTAGTAGTAGAATCTACTGGACGTTTCACTAAAAAAGCAGATGCTGAAAAACACTTAGGTGGATCAGTTAAAAAAGTTATCATCTCTGCACCAGCTTCTGACGAAGATATCACAATTGTTATGGGTGTTAACCACGAACAATACGATGCAGCTAATCATAACGTAATCTCTAACGCTTCTTGTACTACAAACTGCTTAGCTCCATTTGCTAAAGTATTAAACGAAAAATTTGGCGTAAAACGCGGTATGATGACAACAATTCACTCTTACACTAACGACCAACAAATCTTAGACTTACCACATAAAGATTTACGTCGTGCACGTGCAGCAGCAATGAGCATGATCCCAACTACAACTGGTGCAGCTAAAGCAGTAGCATTAGTATTACCAGAACTTAAAGGTAAATTAAACGGTGGTGCAGTTCGTGTTCCAACTGCTAACGTATCTCTTGTAGACTTAGTTGTTGAGCTTGAGAAAGAAGTAACAGTTGAAGAAGTAAACGCAGCATTCAAAGCAGCAGCTGAAGGCGAATTAAAAGGTATCCTTGGATACAGCGAAGAGCCATTAGTATCTATCGACTATAACGGATGCACAAACTCTTCTACAATTGATGCATTATCTACAATGACTATGGAAGGCAACATGGTTAAAGTACTTTCTTGGTACGATAACGAAACTGGTTACTCTAACCGTGTAGTTGACTTAGTAGACTATATCGCTTCTAAAGGTCTTTAATTCATAAGTTTATCCGTAATTAATGACAAAACGAGGGAGAGGGTTTGTTCCCTCTCCCTTCTTTCGTTTTCTAAGCAAATGTGATAAGCTTTTGAATGGGTTTTGTCAATCCTAACTAGTCGGAGGGAAATCCAATGAACAAAAAATCAATTCGTGACGTAGATTTAAAGGGGAAACGAGTATTTTGCCGCGTTGACTTCAACGTACCTATGAAAGAAGGCAAAATTACAGACGAGACTCGTATTCGCGCAGCTCTTCCTACAATTCAATATTTAGTAGAGCAAGGTGCGAAAGTGATTTTAGCAAGCCATTTAGGTCGTCCAAAAGGACAAGTAGTAGAAGAAATGCGTCTAACTCCAGTAGCAGCACGTTTAGGTGAACTTCTTGGTAAAGACGTGAAAAAAGCGGACGAAGCATTCGGACCTGCTGTACAAGAAATGGTTGCAGCAATGAACGAAGGCGACGTATTAGTTCTTGAAAACGTGCGTTTCTATGCGGGCGAAGAAAAGAACGATGCAGAACTTGCGAAAGAATTTGCAGCTCTTGCTGATATCTTCGTAAATGATGCATTCGGTGCAGCTCACCGTGCTCACGCTTCTACTGCAGGTATTGCAGATTACTTACCAGCAGTATCAGGTTTCTTAATGGAAAAAGAATTAGAAGTACTAGGGAAAGCACTTTCTAATCCAGAGCGTCCATTTACAGCAATCATCGGTGGTGCGAAAGTAAAAGATAAAATCGGTGTAATTCGTCATCTACTTGATAAAGTTGATAACTTAATCATTGGCGGTGGACTAGCTTATACATTTGTAAAAGCATCAGGTCATGAAATCGGACAGTCTCTATGTGAAGATGACAAAATTGAACTAGCAAAAGAGTTTATGCAGCTTGCAAAAGAAAAAGGCGTAAACTTCTACATGCCAGTTGATTGCGTCATTGCAGATGACTTCTCTGAAACTGCAAACCGACAAGTGGTAGATATCGATTCTATCCCTGCTGATTGGGAAGGATTGGATATTGGACCAAAAACAAGTGCAATTTATGCAGATGTAATTAAAAACTCTAAGCTTGTTGTATGGAACGGGCCAATGGGCGTGTTCGAAATGGCTCCATTTGCAGAAGGTACAAAAGCAGTAGGACAAGCATTAGCAGATGCAGAAGGTACATACTCTGTTATCGGCGGTGGTGACTCTGCAGCAGCTGTTGAAAAATTCGGTATGGCTGATAAAATGAGCCACATTTCTACTGGCGGCGGTGCGTCATTAGAATTTATGGAAGGTAAAGAACTTCCTGGTGTAGTTTGTCTTAACGACAAATAATTAGCAGCCAAGAAAAAGGACGGTGCAAAGCATGCGTAAACCAATTATCGCAGGTAACTGGAAAATGAATAAAACTCTATCTGAAGCAGTTAGCTTCGTAGAGGAAGTAAAAGGTCAAATCCCAGCAGCTACAGCTGTTGATGCGGTTGTTTGCTCGCCAGCTCTTTTCTTAGAGCGTCTTGTAGCAGCTTCAGAAGGAACTGACTTACAAGTAGGTGCACAAAACATGCACTTCGAAAAAAATGGTGCATTCACTGGCGAAATTAGCCCAGTAGCACTTAGCGACTTAAAGGTGAGCTACGTAGTACTTGGCCACTCTGAGCGTCGTGAAATGTTTGCTGAAACAGACGAAACAGTAAACAAAAAGACGTTAGCAGCATTTGAGCACGGTTTAACACCAATCGTTTGCTGTGGTGAAACGTTAGAAGAACGCGAAAGCGGAAAAACATTTGATCTTGTAGCAGGTCAAGTGACTAAGGCACTTGCAGGTTTAACAGAAGAGCAAGTGAAAGCAACTGTTATCGCATATGAGCCAATTTGGGCAATCGGTACAGGTAAATCTTCTTCTGCACAAGATGCAAACGAAGTATGTGCGCACATCCGTAAAGTTGTTGCTGAAGCTGTTTCTCCGGCAGCTGCAGAAGCAGTTCGTATTCAATACGGCGGCAGCGTAAAACCTGAAAACATTAAAGAATATATGGCACAATCTGATATCGATGGTGCTTTAGTTGGCGGTGCAAGCTTAGAGCCTGCGTCCTTCTTAGGTCTTTTGGAGGCGGTAAAATGAGAAAGCCAACAGCTTTAATCATTCTTGATGGTTTTGGACTACGTGAAGAAACTTACGGGAATGCTGTAGCACAAGCTAAGAAACCTAATTTCGACGGCTACTGGAACAAGTTCCCTCACACAACACTAACAGCGTGCGGTGAGGCGGTAGGCCTTCCAAAAGGTCAAATGGGTAACTCTGAGGTAGGACACTTAAATATTGGTGCCGGCCGCGTTGTATACCAAAGCTTAACGCGTGTAAACGTTGCAATTCGTGAAGGTGAGTTCGATCAGAACGAAACGATTCAAAATGCAATGAAACACGTGAAGGAAAAAGGTACAGCCCTTCATTTATTCGGCTTACTTTCTGATGGCGGTGTGCATAGTCACATTGACCATATGTTTGCTCTTCTTCGCTTAGCTGCAAAAGAAGGCGTGGAGAAAGTATATATCCATGCGTTCTTAGATGGCCGCGATGTTGGTCCGCAAACAGCAAAAGGTTATATCGATGCAACAAATGAAGTGATAAAAGAAACAGGAGTAGGACAGTTCGCGACAATCTCCGGTCGTTACTACTCCATGGACCGTGACAAACGTTGGGATCGCGTTGAAAAATGTTACCGTGCCATGGTGAACGGCGAAGGCCCTACTTATAAAACAGCATATGAGTGTGTGGATGACTCATACGCAAATGGTATCTACGATGAATTCGTATTGCCGTCTGTAATGGTAAATGAAGATGAAACGCCAGTTGCAACAATCAATGATGATGATGCAATCATCTTCTACAACTTCCGTCCAGACCGTGCAATTCAAATTGCTCGTGTATTTACAAACGAAGACTTCCGTGAGTTCGATCGTGGTGAAAAAGTACCTCACATTCCAGAATTCGTTTGTATGACACACTTTAGTGAAACGGTAAAAGGTTATGTAGCATTCAAGCCAATGAACTTGGATAATACGTTAGGTGAAGTTGTTTCACAAGCGGGATTAAAACAACTTCGCATTGCGGAAACTGAAAAGTATCCGCACGTTACATTCTTCTTTAGCGGTGGTCGTGAGGCTGAATTCCCAGGAGAAGAGCGTATCTTAATTAACTCACCAAAAGTCGCAACATACGACTTGAAACCAGAAATGAGCATTTATGAAGTAACAGATGCTCTTGTAAATGAAATTGAGAATGACAGACACGATGTTATCATTCTAAACTTTGCAAACTGTGATATGGTTGGCCATTCTGGGATGATGGAACCAACAATTAAAGCAGTAGAAGCAACTGACGAATGTTTAGGAAAAGTTGTAGAAGCAATTCTTGCAAAAGATGGTGTAGCACTTATTACTGCTGACCATGGTAATGCTGACGAGGAATTAACTCCAGAAGGCACACCGATGACAGCTCATACAACGAACCCGGTTCCTTTCATCGTTACAAAAGAAGATATTGAGCTTCGTGAAGGCGGTATTTTGGGAGATATCGCACCAACAATGCTTACACTTCTTGGTGTTGAACAGCCAAAAGAAATGACAGGTAAAACAATTATTAAATAATTACACATATAAAAGGAGAGAAATAATATGCCAGCAATTTTAGATATTTATGCTCGTGAAGTTTTAGACTCTCGTGGTAACCCAACTGTAGAAGTAGAAGTATACACAGAAAGCGGCGCATTCGGACGCGCATTAGTACCAAGTGGTGCATCTACTGGTGAATACGAAGCAGTAGAATTACGTGACGGTGACAAATCTCGTTACCTTGGTAAAGGTGTTCTTAACGCAGTAAATAACGTAAACGAAGTTATCGCTCCAGAAATCGTTGGTTTCGATGTAACTGACCAAGCTGGAATCGACCGTGCTATGATCGAATTAGACGGCACTCCAAACAAAGGTAAATTAGGCGCTAACGCTATCCTTGGTGTATCTATGGCAGTAGCTCACGCAGCAGCTGACTATGTAGGTCTTCCATTATACCGTTACCTTGGTGGATTCAATGCAAAACAATTACCAACTCCAATGATGAACATCATCAACGGTGGTTCTCACGCTGACAACAACGTAGACTTCCAAGAGTTCATGATCTTACCAGTTGGTGCTCCAACATTCAAAGAAGCAATCCGTATGGGTGCTGAAGTATTCCATGCATTAAAAGCTGTATTACATGACAAAGGTCTTAACACAGCAGTAGGTGACGAAGGTGGATTCGCTCCAAACCTTGGTTCTAACCGTGAAGCATTAGAAGTAATCATCGAAGCAATCGAAAAAGCTGGTTACAAAGCTGGCGAAAACGTATTCTTAGGAATGGACGTTGCTTCTTCTGAGTTCTACAACAAAGAAACTGGTAAATATGATCTTACAGGTGAAGGTCGCAGCATGACTTCTGCAGAAATGGTTGATTTCTACGAAGATCTTTGCAAGAACTTCCCAATCATCTCTATCGAAGATGGTTTAGACGAAAACGACTGGGATGGCCACAAGTTATTAACTGACCGTCTTGGTAAAAAAGTTCAATTAGTTGGTGACGACTTATTCGTAACTAACACTCAAAAACTTGCTGAAGGTATCGAAAAAGGTATCTCTAACTCAATCTTAATTAAAGTTAACCAAATCGGTACTTTAACTGAGACTTTCGAAGCAATCGAAATGGCTAAACGTGCTGGTTACACAGCAGTTGTATCTCACCGTTCTGGTGAAACTGAAGATGCTACAATCGCTGACATCGCAGTTGCAACTAACGCTGGCCAAATCAAAACTGGTTCTATGAGCCGTACTGACCGTATTGCGAAATACAACCAATTATTACGCATCGAAGACGAACTAGGCGAAATCGCTGTTTACGATGGTTTAAAATCTTTCTACAACCTTCAAAAATAATTGTAGAATATAAAAACCGGCCGTGAGAAATCACGGCCGGTTTTATTTTTCCCCCGCATTAACGGGCAGTAAGCCCCCACCTCAAGATTGAGAGAGAAGCAAAGAAAATAGGTGGGGAATAACTGTCCGTAAAAGCCCGATTGGTTCAACTAACCATCAGTGGGGGATGAAGAAAACCCCCACTGATGGAAGTTTCACTTTATCCTGCTATTTACGGTCAAATTCTCACCTCTAGTATCCTCTCGAAAAGTCTGAAAATATAAACTTTATGCTGCAATAAGTTCATTTCATTCCTAATTACGTTTACAAATACAGTAAAAATGCCATTGTAAGCGCATACCATGGTCGGTTTTGCTTGTCAATTCGGGAAATTGCGGGTTTTTACAATTTATACTATGATAAATATAGAAAGTATAAAGAATCGTATAATGAAGGATGATAGACAGATGAAATTCACAAAAATTATTGTCCAAGTAGCAGCATTTTACGTGTTTAATATGATTGGCACGTGGATCCAAGAAGCGCTGCACATCCCAATTCCAGGGAATTTAATAGGGATGTTCTTGTTGCTCATATTGCTTGGTTTAAAAGTCCTTCCAGTAAAATGGTTTGAATTAGGAGCAGAAACATTGATGGCTCTTATGCCATTTTTATTAATTCCTGCAACCATTGGTTTAATGAATTATGGTTCTTTTTTTATGAATAAAGGTATTTCGCTGTGTATTACTATTATCGCGAGTACGTTTTTAATTATTATTGTAGCAGGACATACAGGACAATATCTTGCGACTAGAAAGGAAAAAGAGACACAATGAGTATAGTCATCGGAATTGGTTGGATTATTATAACAGCTTTAATGTATCAACTGTCAAAGAAGATTTATCAATGGATTCCAACACCGTTTACAGTTCCAATGCTTGTCGCAACAGCTTTAATGATCTTGTTGTTAGTCGTATTTGATATACCATATCAACAATACATGCAAAGCGGCGGGGGCTGGATTTCGCAATTGCTTGGTCCTGGTGTGGTAGCATTTGCAATCCCTCTATATAAACAACGCGGCGTTTTGAAGAAGTATGTTGTACCAATTGCTGGTGGTGTATTGGTGGGAACGATAGTTGCGATTGCAAGTGATATGATAATTGCCACAATTATGGGAACGGATAAAAGCTTAATTTTATCTTCCTTACCAAAGTCAGTAACAATGCCAGTAGCCATGAGTGTGTCACAAGAAGTTGGTGGTGTACCATCTTTAACTGCAGCTTTCGTAGTAGTTGCAGGAATATCTGGAACCATTTCTGGTCCTATTTTATTAAAATGGAGCAGAGTGACAAATTCTGTTGGAAAAGGAATTGGATTTGGCTGTGCATCTCATATTATGGGCGTTATGCGTGCGATGAAAAATAATGAGCATGAAGGTGTAATTGGATCAGTAACAATGACATTAACAGCAATCTTAACATGTATACTTGGTCCATTGTTTGCGGCGCTTTTTATTTAATGTGGTGAAGTATTCGGTGAGTGAGAGTCCATGAGACGCTCTCGCTTTTCCAATTATTTTATGATACATTTAAAGTAATCGAAACTTTAGGAGGCATGTAAAGTGCATACGTTTTTATCAGTTTTACTTATTATTGTATCACTGTTATTGATTGTACTTGTATTAATGCAATCTAGTAAGAGTGCTGGTTTATCCGGTGCAATTTCCGGCGGAGCAGAGCAATTATTCGGTAAGCAAAAAGCACGCGGAATAGAAGCTATATTAAACCGCATTACAGTTGTTGTTTCTATACTATTTTTTGTATTAACATTTGCTGTTACGTACTTACAAGTATAAAATAAAAAGATTCGCCTTTTTCGGGTTGAATCTTTTTTTACTTTAAGCAAAAAAGTTTCTAATTAGATTATGGAAAAGAAACTATGATAAACTATAAATAGACCATATATGAAGATTACATTATAGGAAGAGAAGGAGAACGTAAAATGAAGCTAGCATCCCCAAAACCGTTTACATTTGAAGCGGGAGAACGTGCAGTTTTACTATTACATGGATTTACAGGGAACTCTGCAGATGTTCGTATGCTCGGACGTTATTTAGAGACAAAAGGTTATACATGTCATGCACCGATTTATAAAGGTCATGGTGTACCGCCGGAGCAACTTGTACACACAGGTCCAGAAGACTGGTGGAAAGATGTTATGGCAGCGTACCAACATTTAAAAGATAAAGGATATGAAAAGATTGCAGCTGTTGGTTTATCACTGGGCGGCGTTTTTTCGTTAAAACTTGCTTATACAATGCCGATTATTGGAGTTGTACCAATGTGTGCACCGATGTACATTAAGAGTGAAGAAATCATGTATCAAGGTATATTAGCATATGCGCGCGAATATAAAAAACGTGAGCGTAAATCACCAGAGCAAATTGAAGCAGAGATGTTTGAATTCAAACAAACACCGATGAACACATTAAAAGCACTGCAAGGTTTAATTCGTGATGTACGCAATAACATTGATATGATTTATGCACCGACGTTTGTCGTTCAAGCACGTCATGATGAAATGATTAATACAGATAGTGCAAACATTATTTATAACGGTGTAGAGTCAAATTTAAAGGAAATGAAATGGTACGAAGATTCCACGCATGTAATTACGCTGGATAAACAGCGTGATGAGCTGCACGAAGATGTATATAACTTCTTGGAGCAACTAGATTGGTAAGATCTAGTTGCCTCTTTTTTACATAAAAAAACATCATTTATACATGGTTATATTTTCGGATAGACTATAGAATACGAGGATTTAAAAGGAGGTTTTTGTACTTGGAAGAAATCATTCAAGCAAACATCGATAAATTGTTATCGTTTATGAAAGAAGAAGCATATAAGCCGCTTACTGTGCAAGAATTAGAAGAAGCATTTGGCATTGAAGATGCAGCGGATTTTAAAGAGTTTGTGAAAGCACTTGTCATTATGGAGGAAAAAGGGCTTGTTGTTCGAACAAGAAGTAACCGCTATGGTCTTCCAGAAAAGATGAACTTAGTGCGCGGTAAACTAATTGGACATGCCCGTGGATTTGCGTTTGTCGTACCTGAGGAAAAAGGGTTAGATGATATTTTTATTCCGCCAACAGAATTAAAGGGTGCACTGCACGGTGATACAGTATTAGCACGTATTAGTTCGGAATCAAGCGGTTCACGCAAGGAAGGGACAATTGTTCGGATTATAGAACGCGGAACAAAAGAATTAGTTGGTACATATACAGAATCGAAAAATTTTGGATTTGTTCTCCCTGACAATAAGCGATGGGCGAGCGATATTTTCGTTCCAAAAAATGCTTCTATGGGTGCAGTAGAAGGACATAAAGTCGTTGTTAAAATTACGAGCTATCCGCAAGATCGTTTAAGTGCAGAAGGAGAAGTTATTCAAATTCTTGGTCATAAAAACGACCCAGGCGTTGATATTTTATCAGTTATCCATAAGCATAACTTACCGCTTGCGTTTCCGGCAGATGTAATGGAGCATGCGAACAGTGTACCAGAAACAATTGATGAGAACGATTTACAAGGGCGCCGTGATTTACGAGACCAAACAATTGTTACAATTGATGGTGCGGATGCGAAAGACTTAGATGATGCGGTTACAGTAACGAAGCTTGAGAATGGTAACTACAAGCTCGGTGTACACATTGCGGATGTAAGTCATTATGTTACGGAAGGATCTGCAATTGACCGCGAAGCAGCTGAACGAGGAACGAGTATTTATCTTGTAGACCGCGTAATTCCGATGATTCCGCATCGTTTGTCTAACGGAATTTGTTCATTAAATCCAAAAGTAGATCGTTTAACATTATCTTGTGAAATGGAAATTAATGATCAAGGGGAAGTAGTGAGTCATGAAATTTTCCAAAGCGTTATTAAAACGACGGAGCGTATGACATACTCTGATGTGAAGCACATTTTAGATGATGAAGATGAAGAATTAATGGCGCGTTATGAGCCGTTAGTACCAATGTTCCAAGAGATGGGGAAATTGGCTGCCATTTTACGTGAAAAGCGTATGCGCCGCGGGGCAATTGATTTTGACTTCAAAGAAGCAAAAGTGCTAGTGGATGAAGAAGGAAAGCCGACTGATGTGATTTTGCGTGATCGTTCTGTAGCTGAGAAGTTAATCGAGGAATTTATGCTTGTAGCAAACGAAACAGTCGCTGAGCATTTTCACTGGATGAACGTACCGTTTATGTACCGTGTTCACGAAGATCCAAAAGAAGATAAATTAGAGCGTTTCTTTGAGTTTATTACAAACTTCGGTTATGCGGTAAAAGGTCGTGGGAACGAAGTACATCCGCGTGCGCTTCAACAAATTCTTGAAATGGTACAAGGTCAGCCGGAAGAGATTGTCATTTCGACAGTTATGCTTCGTTCCATGAAGCAAGCTCGTTATGATGCAGAGAGTATCGGCCATTTTGGTTTATCTACAGAGTTTTATACACATTTCACATCACCAATTCGCCGTTACCCAGATTTAATTGTGCACAGATTGATTCGCACGTATCTCATTAACGGAAAAATCGATAGTGAAACACAAGCGAAGTGGCGTGAAAACTTACCGGATATTGCCGAGCATTCTTCCAACATGGAGCGCCGTGCTGTTGAAGCAGAGCGTGAAACGGATGAACTGAAAAAAGCAGAGTACATGCTTGATAAAATTGGTGAAGAATACGATGGTATGATTAGTTCTGTAACAAACTTCGGTTTGTTCGTAGAGCTTCCAAATACAATTGAAGGTCTTGTTCATGTCAGCTATTTAACGGATGATTATTATCGTTATGACGAACATCATTTTGCGATGATTGGCGAACGTACAGGAAACGTCTTCCGTATTGGCGATGAAATTACGATTCGCGTTGTGAATGTAAACAAAGATGAGCGTGCGATTGACTTTGAAATTGTCGGTATGAAAGGCAATGTGAAGCGACAACGAAAAGATCGTCCTGTTGTCATTGAGCAGCCAAAAGGAAATAGAAGAAAACGTGGCGGCCGTGAAAATAATCGCGGTGGACAAGACAACGAGTCAAACCGAAATGGAAATGGAAAACGAAATGGTGTTAAAAAGAAAAAGGCATTCTTTGAAAATGCACCGAACTTTAAGAAGAAAAAGAAAAAACGTAAGTAAGAAAGAAGCCATATATGGCTTCTTTCTTCATATTTTGCTACAATGGTAAAAATGAAGGGAGGCGTCAATCGAGATGCCAAAAGGTCAAGGAAAAGTCATCGCACAAAATAAAAAAGCATATCATGATTATTTTATTGAAGAAACATACGAAGCAGGTCTTGTCCTTCAAGGAACGGAAATTAAGGCAATTCGTGCAGGTCGTGTAAACTTAAAAGATGCCTTTGCGCGTGTGCAAAATGGTGAAGTATGGGTACATAATATGCATATTAGTCCATATGAACAAGGTAATCGTTTTAACCATGATCCGCTTCGTACAAGAAAGTTACTTCTTCATAAAAGAGAAATTTTAAAGCTTATTGGATATACAAAAGAAACAGGCTATACGCTTGTGCCGCTTAAAATTTATTTAAAAAATGGATTTGCGAAAATGGAACTTGGTTTAGGTAAAGGTAAAAAGCAATATGATAAGCGCCACGATTTAAAAGAAAAGGAAGCAAAGCGCGAAATTGCACGTGCATTCCGTGATCGTCAAAAAGCATAATACAAAAATTTACAATTGCAAAATAGCGAACGTATGCTATAATAACAAATGTAAGACCAGTTGAACATTGAAAAACAGCTCAATAGCAGCTATCACGAATATACTTCGTATGCTCCATTTCTTATATGGGGACGTTACGGATTCGACAGGGGTAGTTCGAGCTTAGGTTGCGAGTCGAGGGGATCGGCCTCGTTAAAACGTCAAAGCCTATAACTGGCAAACAACAAAACAACTTCGCTTTAGCTGCTTAATAACAGCTTTTAGCGGTTCGCCCCTCCATCGCCCATGTGGTAGGGTAGCGGACTCACTCTAAGTGGGCTACGCCGGAGTTCACCGTCTGAGGACAAAGGAAGAGAACAACCAGACTAGCAATTCGGAAGCCTGTCGATAGGCCGAAGAATTTGCGAAATGCTAATATATCGACTACACTCGTAGAAGCTTAAGTGCCGATACTTTTGGACGTGGGTTCGACTCCCACCGTCTCCACCAATACATATTTGGTGGTTTTTTTATTTTGTGTAATATGAACCATAAGTTTGCCGGAACGGCAAGCTTATGGTTCTTTTTGTTTGCGGCAAACTTATGCTTCCAAAAATAAAAGATTTTAAACCGTATCTTTATTATTGTCTACTTGACAGGGAAATGACCACCTTACGTGTATATGATATTCATTGAATTTCCACAATTTAAAAGTACAATTTGTACCCATTGATAAAATTACTAGATTTATACTAAAAACACGCATTTTGATTAAGTTTTTTCAAAATGCGTGTTTCATTTATTTTTATATTTTACAATGATGCAAACAAACCTTCTTAAATTGTTTTTACCTATATTTATTAATTGTATTTTTGAAGAAAGGCTTTTACTTTTTCAAAAGCAAATTGCGTATTCAAGCTACCTGGTTTTACATCAAAAACGTGATCAGCTCCTGGAAGAAGATAGAATTCATGTGAAACGTTATTTTCTCTCAGCTTCCTGTCTAAAGATTTACCTTGTTCATCTGGGACAACTCGGTCACTTGTTCCATAAAATGAAATAGTAGGAGGTGTATTTTCATTAATGTAACTGATCGGAGAGAGTATTTTGTAACGATCAGGGAATTGTGAAGGTGTACCCTTTATATACTTTTTCAATACATCTTCCGCGTAGTCAGGACTTCGTTTATTCTTGTAAAACTCTGTCATATCAGACGGACCGTATATATTAATCACAGAGTTAATAGGTACCGGTGAAACGCTAGTAGAAGGTGGTAACTGTTCATCCCCCATACTATAGGCGGCTAGCATAGCTAGATTCCCCCCTGCTGATTGCCCCATTACATTTATTTTTTTAGGATCAATTTTGTAAGTATCCGCATGTTCTACTACCCATCCTATTGCTGATTTTACATCACCTACTTCATCTTTCCATCCCGCATGAGGTGGCATACGATATTGTACATCAAAAACAGTATATCCTAATTCACTAAGTCTTTGATACCAATGAGGTGAACCACCTTTATCACCCTCAACCCAGCCGCCTCCATGTAACATGATAACAGCGGGGTGAAGTGATTTTTTTGAGTCTCCATGAGCTGGCCACACATCAAGCTTTAATTCCACACCATCAGAGGTTGTACCGTATACAACGTCCTGTGTGACTTTTGATGTTATCTCTGTCTTACCAAAAAAATGAGAACTAAGCGAAACGGAAACATTCTCGTTTTTAGCATAGTTTAACGTCTGAGTAATTGGCTCTATTATTAAAAATAATACTAGTAATAATTGAGGAATCAACAATGCTCGAGCGATTAAAGCTTTTTTCCATATAGCTAATATTAATAGCACAATTATAAATAATGTTAGAATTACTAAAAACATTGGCATTTGCAATGCAAGCATTGCCAAAAGACTCATTATATTAGAAATTCTTAATGTGACATTAAAATCTGATGGATTCCAAATATAATATGCCAAACTACCAATAAAAGCTAATGCTAGTACTGTAAGAACTGTCAGAAACCATTGAATAAAACCTCTAGGACGCCAAGAGGTTGATTGTTTTTGTTGTTTCTTTTTCACTTTTTTATATTCCTCCATAACAAAAAATCAATTTTAAAATGTTTAATATAAATTGTATCTGAATATCCCTCCCTATTTATAACTTGAAAAATGGCGGTAAATCCCCAATGGGAGACAAAGGAAATGGCACACATTTACAGCAATCATGTCCTTTTATATATTTACATAATTAGCGAAGGAGATCTATACTTTCTCTAAAAAACCGCTTCTCTTTTATAGGGAAGCGGTTTTTTTATGAATACAACTATGAATTAACTTTAACTGTTCTGTTTATATATCTTTTCACTTTTGTTTTCCATGTGATGTATAATGCTTTCTCCTTCAACATCAATGTTAGGCAAAATTTTATCCAGCCATTTTGGCAAGTACCAGGCTGACTTACCCATGAGAGCCATGACCGCAGGTACGATTGTCATTCTCACGATGAATGCGTCGAAGAAAACACCGAATGTAAGAGCCATGCCTATGGATTTAATGATGCTATCAGGTGCCAACATGAATCCAATAAATACAGACATCATAATTAATCCTGCTGAGACTACGACTTTACCGCTCTCTCGCATTCCTTCTAAAATAGCTCTCTTCGGGTCGCCTGTATGCGTATATACTTCCCGCATCTTGCTCACTAGGAACACCTCATAGTCCATGGCAAGTCCGAACAGGATGCCAATCAGAATAACAGGCAAGAAAGCTAAGATTGGACTGGCAGCTGGGAAACCAAATAAATTTTGGAAATGCCCATCCTGCACGAAAAATACCACGGCTCCCAACGTAGCACCAAGAGAAAGTAGAAACCCTAATACTGCTTTTAATGGAATGAGTAGAGATCTAAACACTAGAACTAAGAGTACATATGCGAGTCCCACAATAAGAGCAGCGAAAACTGGCAAGGCATCACTCAGCTTTTGCACAATATCAATATTCATCGCTGCTGTGCCCGTTACCATTAGTTCAATTCCATTTTCTTTCTCGGTCTGGTTTGATTTGTCCCGAATCGCATTTACCAAATCCTTCGTCTTTGTATCGTCAGGTCCTGTTTTTGGTGTGACGGAAATCATATAAATCTTTCCAGAAGGACCAGGGATAGCTGGTGTCACACTTTTCACGTCAGATAGGTTACCCAATTCTTTTGCAATGGTGTTCATAACATTTTGCGTTTCAGCTGTTGCTTCCTCCGATTTTGCCACTACCGCTAAAGAGGCATGAATTCCTTCTCCATATGCTTCCGTCAATAAATCATATGCTCTTCGTTCTGTCGTTTCTGTGGACTTTGATGTTCCATCAGAAAGCAGCCCAAGGTTCATATGGAAAAATGGAATCGTAATTACTGCAAGTAGTCCGATTGCGAAAATCGAAACAACCAGAGGACGTCTTACGACAAATTCCCCCCATTTATTTGAACCAGTGCGTTTCTTACCTGCCCCAGTCATCTTTTCCAAGAATCGATTTTGTTTAGATGGGGCAATCTTATGGCCGATAATTCCTAATATGGCCGGTAATATGACGACGGAAACCACCACAGCTATGAACACAGTAAAAGCAGCGGATACGCCCATCGCTATTAGGAATGGAATCTTTGTAACAGACAGTCCCAAAAGACCAATAATAACAGTTAATCCTGCAAAGATTACGGCACTTCCCGCTGTTCCCGTTGCAATGGCAACAGATTCTGGAACAGAATCTCCTTGTGCGAGCTGCTGTCTAAAGCGATTGATAATGAAAAGCGCATAGTCAATGCCTACTGCGAGTCCCAGCATGGCAGCTAATGTTAAGGAAACAGATTGGATTTCCACATAATTGGTTCCAATCATGATTCCTAGCATTCCAATCGCTAATCCGATTATCGCAGTGAGAATCGGCAGTCCAGCTGCTAGAAAAGACACAAAAGTAAATGTCAGGACTACGAAGGCAACAAGTACTCCAACAATTTCAGTCATACCTGAAGTCTCTGAGTCGGAAAACTTAATATCGCCTCCTGATAGCTCCGTTTGAATGCCGGCATCTCTTGTTGTTTCAATACTATCTAAAATCTTATCCTTAGAAGCTTCTGTGACCTTTTCCGCTTTCACTTTGTACGTAACAACTGCATATCCGATTTTCTTATTTTCACTAAGGTTCTGCAGTTGCATCGGTGCTGCCACAGAATCAACAGCTGAATCTTTTTTAATCTCACCTAGAACTTCTGCAATTTTCTGTTGTACTTCCGCTGACTCCAAGGTTTCGTTTTTTGGTGCTTGAAATACTACTTTTACTTGTGCACCTGCTGGTTGCATCGCTTTAAACTCTTTTTCAATTACTTTTCCTGCTTTATCTGCCGGTGTATTCGGAATGCTCATCTCATCATTGAAAGAGGAACCCATGTTGACTCCAATAAGCACAAATGCAATAAGAATTGCGAGTGCACTGAATACAACCTTTTTCCTATGATTTACTGCCCAATGTCCTAACTTATAAAGATATTTTGCCAATTAAATCTCACCCTACTCTCGTTGAAAATTTGTCTTGTTCTTACGTTGTAATCTAGAAACGCACAAACACCAAAATCACATATTATTCATATAAAAGGATTTTAAAATGTATATTGTAAATTGTATCGGTATATCCCTACCTATTTATAGCTTGCAAAATGGCGGAAAATTGCCAGTAGGAAACAAAGAAAATGGTACACATTGACAGCAATGATGGCCTTTTATACAATGACATTATCACTACACTAACAATTGTACTTACATGTGTAAGTATAACAGTGAATTTTCATCTTTCAAGCACTATGTGATAATTTGCACTTAAAACGAACAGAATGAAGGGATGTGTTAGCTTTGAGGAAGTCAAGAGAAGACAGTATACACTCTCAGAGATACATTATGGAGGCATTGAGCGCACTGTTGCATGAACATAAACTGCAAGATATAACCGTAACAGCTATTTGCAAAAAGGCTGGAGTTGCCAGAGTCACATTCTACAAATACTACCGCAACGTTTACGACGTCGTACAAGTATCTGTGGATGAAATTGTTCAACAATTCTTGAAAGAGGTTGATAGTTTGGATCCGTATGAAAGTATGCAGCTAATTATTGAATATATTATAGAGGGCTTTGTGTCTGCACAGAAGCCGTCAGGAAAGTTAATTGATGCAAATATATCTAGTATGATGCTTGATTATTTGAATTACACAATGGAAAAGGTCTTTCAAGCGGATATTACGCGCAATCATGACATAAGCAGAATGCAAATCCTGTTTTTAGCAGGCGGTATCTATAATATTGTTAACGATTGGATTAAAAGAGGGGCAAAGGAATCTCCCCAGGCACTTGCTGCAAAAATATACGAGATCCTTCCATATGGGACAACAGATACAAGGAATTTGGCAAATTCATGATGCAACTGTTCTACCTTTGATTACATCTAAAAAATGGGCATCACATAAATAGCTGTGAGGAGTTCATCTAACCATAAACGACTGTTTTTGGTTAAATGTAACAAGAAGCATAAGATGGCCGTTTTGGTCAACTTATGCTTCCTTTAGCTTGCGGCCAACTTATGCTTCTAATATGCACACAACAAAAAAAGATAGCTCAATAAGCCATCATTAGTAGGATACATAATTATCGTTATCGGAAGTTAATATATGTATTATCTTATGAAAAAACTCATCAGAATTTATTCTGACGAGCTTTTTTGTTTATATAATTTATCAATAATTATTCTTTTTTCTCCGGCTGATAGGAAAGAATAACGACCCCTGAACTGGTCGTTCTTGTTTCTATAAGTTTTAAAGCTTTTGTATTGTTCCGGTCTTTAAAGAGACGTTTTCCGCTCCCTACGATAACAGGATTGACTATAAAGTGATATTCATCAATGAGGTCATGTTGCATTAATGTTTGTGTAAGATCACTGCTGCCATAGATTAAAAGGTTCTGACCGGGCTGTTCCTTCAGTTTCGATATTTCTTCTACAATATTACCCTTGATAAGATTTGCATTCCATTCGGTTTCTTCCAAAGTTGTTGAAGCAACAAATTTAGGCATGCTGTTCATCTTATCAGCAAAACCCTCTTCATCAGTCATAGAAGGCCAGGCAGCTGCAAAACCTTGATAGGTTACTCGCCCTAGTAGAAGAGCTTCACTTTCAAACAGTAAATCGGATTGAAACTTTGCTACTTCTTCATTGAAGTATGGAGCAGTCCAAGCTGGTTCCTCCATGACACCATCTAGTGAGAGGTACATCGATACAATTATTTGTCCCATTTTGTTCTCCCTTAGTTTAGATTGAGATTTCTATATATTGGCCAACAATTATTAGTTCTTCAGATAGAGAAATTCCCCTTTTTAATAGTTTCGACAAAATGTATTTATGTATATTCTATATATGTCATGTTTACATAACGTCTCATTATCAGAAGTTTTCCTCACCAACAATCCCCGGCTTATTAACATTCTATGAAGCATCCTCTTCACCTATGTATGCAGTTTCTTATTCATCCCGTTATATCAGTGGTTATAAGCAATCATTGTCTTTATTGCCTTTAGTCCATATGTATAAAATTCCGCATAAACTAACGGCCAGCTTATGGGTAAAGTGACATTGTGTGATTTGAAGCATAACTTTGCCGTTTCGGCAATATTATGCTTCCTTTTATTTACGGCAAAGTGTTATGTCTTAAATTTGTAAGGAAGGGTTGTGGGGGAGAGAATGTGTATTTGTATCTTTAAAACAAAGTTTAACCATTTGTAATAAAGTTGCATTGTTTCTCCCTTTAAATATGATTATCCAACTAAATTTTTCTTTCCCTCATGAACCTCATAAAAACGTCAGAATCCTATTTAAGTAGTTGTTAATTTAGCGTAGATGATAAAGAACAGGGTTAATTCTCCCATTATGACAATGTTCGGAACTACTATGATTAAATTAATAATAAAAAAGATGGCCAAAATCCCTAGAAATAGCCCTAAATGATAATATTTCAAACGATGTTTTTCATATCTGTATTGATGAAAAACAATAGAAGTTGCAATGAAATAGAGTAATACAGAGCCGAATACAAAATACAAGATAAACAAATAACGAACCTCTTGTAAAAACAGCAGCTTGATAGATGCGGCAATCATACTCAAAGCCATTAAAATAAACAGGTGACCGTAAATAATGATTTGGCCGGCTGTTTGGATTGATTTATCTACTTTCTTTTCTACATTATCAAAATACTGCCACCACATAGAAATAATAAGGATAAATGAAATAAACGAAAAGGAGATTGAATGCCAATCCCCTTTTTGCGGTTGCAGCACAGAAATGGTGCTAACGACCGATTCTCCAAAAAGGATTAATGTCAATAAAGCAAACCGTTCTAATAAATGAGCTGTATTGGGTGGTGCTTTCACCAAATACTTGCGTCCGAAAATAGGTACAATAATATCCACAATAATTCCTGCATATAACAAGGCGTATCGAATCCATGAATCAAAAAAGAGAGAAAAAAATGAGATTATGATTCCAAGCCAAAAACCTCTTCCTAAAAAGCGAGCCACCTTTTTTCGATTACCTTCTTCTATCTTTTGAACAACAAGATATTGGATAGCTGTTAGTGCTCTTAATCCAATATAACCAATCAGGAAGGAGAGATAGTATTGATCAAAATCTACCGATAAGCTGGATGTCATAATAAGAACAAACAACATTTGAAGAATCATAAATATACGTTGATGTAAAAAATCTTGCCCATACCGATTCGTAAACATTGTTTGTCCAGTCCAAGACCACCATATCGGAATAAACATGAGAGCAAACTTTAATAAATATTCTGGGTGAATATACCCTTTTTCAACATGAACTAGAACTTGAGTAGTAGTTGCAACTCCTGCTACAAATAACAGGTCATAAAAAAGTTCTAACCATGTAACCTTTTTTTCTTCCATTTTTAGCACTCCTTCCCATATTTGATAGAGTATAGTATCATGAAAGGTAACTTCGAACAAGGAGGGTAATTTAAATGACTAAAACGATTGGCCTTATTTGCGGCAGTTTAAGAAAAAATTCTTATAATCGAATCATTGCTCAATCATTGACAGATATGAGTGATTCTGTCCAATTTCGTTGGATCGAGATAAAAGAGCTTCCTCTATTTAACGAAGATTTAGAAGTAGGAGGAGATCCAGAAGTAGTAACATCATTTAAGTCATCTATTCAAGAAGTTGACGGTATTATTATCGTTAGTCCAGAGTACAATTCCGGCATTCCGGGTGCGTTAAAAAATGCGTTGGACTGGGCATCAAGACCTTCGAAATCCTCCGTTCTTAGTAGAAAACCAGTTGGCTTAATTGGAGCAACTCCTGGCGGATTAGGTACCGCCTTTGCTCAAATGCAAATCAGACAAATACTAGAAGCCATGCAAGTTCATGTTCTTCCATTTCAAAAAATGCTGATTTCGCAAGTACATGAAAAGATTGATTCCGATCAAAAAGTGCTTACTGACGAAAAAACAAAGCGATATCTTCAGCGTTATTTGCAACAATTTATTCAGTGGATTGATCACACTCCTGTTCTAGATTAACAAAAGGGGCAAAATTTTAATGCCCCTTTTCTCCTTCTTCATGGAACGTGAGGAACAGAATACGATTTATCCCGCATTAACGGGCAGTAATATTGGTAGAATGATTTCGAACGATTCTTCGCTGTTAAGAGTATGAGGGAATGTATTAGAGCATGGGATGGAGCGTTTTTTTTCGCCGCATTGCTGAAGGTGTCTTTGGTGAAGAAGATCTTATTTTTCGCACGAAAGAATTGAATCAATTTTTAATGGAAATGTATCAGGAATCGATGATTTTTGTTATTTCTTTTTTAATATACTTAAATATGCATCCCATGGGCCAACGTCTTCTCTGTACCTTTCAGACATAACACGAACGATTTGAGAAATATGTGTTAAATCATGAACAACCCATGTTGAAATCAATTCTCTTACCTTCACCACACCAAATGCAGGATGGTATCCCGTCAATTCAAGATGTAATTCAGAATCAATAAGTGATGTAAGTTTGGTTATGTTATGTTTTCTAATTGTTTTAAACTCAAATAATTTTTCTTCAATAGATCCTTGAGATTTATTGTTTAAGTGGGAAAAACGATCAAAATGAGGGAAAGGTTTACTTTCACCTTCCTGGAGAATAAATTCTAGTCGCGGTATCCAATTGTTTTTCTCCCCCTCAATGAGGTGCTCAATCACTTCAGAGACATTCCATGTTCCTTCCCCTTCATTGCAGTGCAACCATCCATCAGATAAACCAGACAAAAAATACTCCAATGTTTGTGGTGTACGATCAAGAATCTCAACAGCTTCATTTACATTAAAGTTCACATAATTTCCCCCTCTCGCTAATGATACAAAGGTATATTCCAAAAAATCATCTTCATACAACCCTTTAAAAAATTGTAAATCATTCACATTATTATACATTAGTTTTTGGTGAACATTTATTACAATAATTACTTTAATTTCTTTTTTGAGATATGGTGATGATTTTTATCCCGCTATTCGTGGGCAGTAATGCTCCCACCTCAAAATTCAGTGAAAGCATTGTCCAGCTCTAGCGGCTAGAATCTCCGGTCGTTTCGCCCCCTCGGACGAGGCAAAAAGCACCTCTCTGTCGGGGGCTCCAACGTCCTGCGATTCTGAGCGAGCCGCTTCCGCTTTTCTAAAGAAGTTAGGTGGGAGATAAACTGCCCGTAAAAGCCCGATTGGGGAGGGCTAATTAAAGTTTCATTTTATCTTTTCTATCCAAGTCTTGATATATAAGATGTATTTTTTGCGAGCTTATGCTTCTTAAAATTGTAAGGAAGAGTTGTTAGTTAAACAATTGTACAATTAATAATTTATTAATTTTGTATAGTAATTAATAAATTATGACCCTTTGTATAGTGAGGCGGTTTTGCTATAATGTATTAGCATAATTTTTATATATAGAGGAGTGCTAGATGAAATGCAAAGATCTAAAATCGATCATTACATTGCTGATATTTTACAGTGGATATTAAATATAGCTCTTATTATATTATCCCTTGTTCTATCTATCTTTTTAATCAATGAAACATTCACATTTATACAATACGTATTTTCATCAAAAAAATATACACCGTATAAACTAGTTGAAAGTATTATTGTTTACTTTTTATATTTTGAGTTTATTGCATTGATTATTAAATATTTCAAATCGAATTATCATTTTCCGTTACGTTACTTTATTTACATAGGAATTACAGCCCTAATTCGATTAATTATTGTTTCTCATGAAGAACCATTTGAAACATTATTATATGCAGGCTCTATTCTCATTTTAGTTGTTGCTTTATATCTCTCTAATGTAAGGGATTTGAAGAAAGATTAATTTACTCCGCGGCACAGTAAGACCCCTATCTCGAGATTCAAAGAAAGCCGAGGTGGGGGTCTTACTGTTTGTATATGCCCGATTAGGTGTGCTAACTATCAGTGGGGGCTCTACTAATAGAATATTGGAAATGGTTCTACATTTCTTTGAGAATTTATTTTCTGATGGTTATCCATTATATGATGACTCATTTTGGGGACATTAAAAAATGGATTTCTTTCATTGTTTTTGTAAATTGAAACATGTTGGGAGGTGTTTTTTATGGGAGAAAATTGTACAGCACTACTCATTATTGATGTACAAGAGGGTTCGTTTAAAGAGGAAAAAATATTATATAAAGGAGAAGAGTTATTACAAACAATTCAATCGTTAATTAAGAAGGCGCATTCTTCTCATGTCCCCGTTATTTATATGAAATTTAACGGACCATCCGGGGCACCTCTTGAACGAGGAACATCAGGTTGGGAAATTCATAAATCTATATCTCCCTCAACACATGACATCATACTTGAAAAAAATCATCCTGATTCATTTCATGAAACAAGTCTTCAACAAGAATTAGAGGCAAGGAATATAAAACGAATTATTCTCACAGGAATTCAATCGGAGATTTGCGTGGATGCAACATGTCGATCCGCCTATGGACGTGGATATGACGTTATCCTTGTAAAGGATGGACATAGTACATACGATTCTCAAGTTTTATCTGCATCGCAAATTATTGATCATCATAATCATGTACTTGGGCAATGGTTTGCTGATGTAAAAAATGCTCAAACAATTAAACTGTAATTTCTTTTAATTTTCATATTAAACAATACACATAATATAGATGTCATATTTTTCCGAAAAAATGAAGTTGTATATCGGGCATACTAAAGCTCTTTTTCGTTCCTATCGGTATATCGTATCCTCAAATTAAACATCACTAAAAAGCATTCTGGATAGGGAATACCCTTTATCCATTCATATAATTTCGGGTTATTCCCATGTCTATGAAGCTAAACTTATCAAAGTGTAATTTTAGGGAGCCCCATACATGCTCATCAACCTAAGAGCTTAGATTTTCCCATTGTCATCAACAATAGATAAAATGCTGAAAGGTTGCAAGAAAATAAAATTGAACAAAATAAAGAGTCCTATTATAAATAGGACTCTTTATTTTAGGTATTGTTGGTTGGTTTTTTCTAGCAGCCGAATCCGCCTCAAAAACAGCTACATCCAATTATAATTAACAGGATGAATAACACAATTAATAAGGCGAATCCGCCTCCAAAACAACCACAACCAGCTCCAAAACCCATATTGACTCCTCCTTTATAAATAAGGAGATAAAACAGTGGGACATATTTGCTTACGGCAGATTCAAATTCAGTATATGTTATAAGCGTATATACAGTGTAAGTCCTTATGTTGAAGTCGGTGTTGCTGAATTTTGTTCGAA
Organism: Bacillus sp. GB_SG_008; assembly: GCF_052038115.1. NCBI lineage: Bacteria > Bacillati > Bacillota > Bacilli > Caryophanales > Bacillaceae > Bacillus > Bacillus sp. GB_SG_008. The sequence continues at coordinate 385,340 of NZ_JBPZSK010000002.1, forward strand.
GCGAGATGATACCTCTTCCTCCTTTTGTATGGATAATGATAGAATAGGAGAAAAAACTTTCATACATAGGAAAGACATTCGGGGGGAGCAGAGTTTGCAAAAGAAGAAGTTGTATTCCAGATTGTACCGTAATTTTGTGCTGATAGGAGGAGCTTTACTGTTTTTTGCACTTCCAGTTCAAGCGGCGGATAATCCTCCTGCGACTAGCGTACAAGAGAATCAAATCGTGGCATGGACGAAAGGAAATTCCATTTGGACGCTTCCTTATGGATTAACGGGTGCTAGTTATGTAGGGTCTACGAATGATTATTCGGGTAAAGAGATTCAGCTAGTTCAGAAGATGATTGTAAATGATGTGGTATGGTATCAATTTAGTATAAATGGTCAAGTAATCGGATGGCTCGATAGCCGCGCGCTAAGTGATTTGAAAAATATCCAAACGATTAATCAGACTGCTGTGATGGGGGCAACGGCAGTCAATGGTGTATGGTCGATGCCATACGGTGTATCGGGTGCGAATTATTTAGGTTCAACGGATCTTTACGCTTACCAAGATATTCAGTTGGTAGAAAGTGCTACATATGGCGGTGTGCAGTGGTATAAATTTAGCGTAGATGGCAAGGTAATCGGCTGGATAGATCAAAAGGCGTTAGATAATGCTGGGGAAGCAAAAGATGCCAATTTTACGGTTACAATCGGAAGTACTTATAACAATGGTATATGGACAACGCCTTATGGGGTCACAGGTGCTAAGTATATTGGAAGCACCAATGATTATGCCTATCAAACAGTTCAAGTGGTGAAGACTGTAACGCGAGGGAATGTAACATGGTATCATGTGATGAAAGATGGCAAACTGCTAGGTTGGATTGATGGAGAGAAGGCAGTTTCAGATTTACAGAATGTAAAAGATGAAAATTACTCTGCTGTAATGGGTCTTTCTACGAAAGGAGACGGAATATGGAGCGCTCCTTACGGCGAATATGGCGCAAGTTGGGTTGATTCTACCAATAGTTATAGCTATCAAAACGTACAGGTTGTACAAAGTGCCACGAAAGGAACGGTTACGTGGGATAAAATTATGGTAGACAACAAAGTATTGGGTTGGGTAGATGCGAGAGTATTTACGAAAACGATATCGAATATAAAAGATGAAAATCGAATCGCACTTGTTGGAGATACGGATGGTCATGCAGTATGGAGTGCACCTTATGGTGAAAATGGTGCATCCTTTGTTGGCTTTGCAAATAATTATGATAGTCGTCCGATTCAGATTACCCGCAGCTTAGATAAAGATGGGGTGCATTGGTATTATTTTAAAGTAGATGGTCACGAAGAAGGTTGGATTGATGCAAATGCAATTTCTAGTGCAACGAATATTCAACCTTTAAACAAAGTTGGACATGTGAGCAATGTAGCAGGTAATGCGGTCTGGACGAAGCCTTATGGAATGCAGCATGCTAATTATGTTGGTTCTGCAGCGGATTTTGTACATCAAAACTTGAATTTATTACAATCTGCAACCTATAACGGGGTGACGTGGTACCAAATTGAGCAAAACGGCCGCACTGGATGGCTCGATAGCCGAGCGGTTAGCCTAGGTGGAATCACACTTGCAGATAGTTTCCATACAGTTGATGATAATAACCAATTAATTGTAGTTACAACGAATGGTTACGGAACAAACTTAGCACGTATTCGTACGTTTGAACGTGTAAATGGTGCTTGGAAGCAGCTGTTAGATATTAATGGGCATATTGGCCGGGATGGATTTGCATCGAAAATGAGTGAGAATGTTGTGCAGTCGCCGAGGGGAAAATATTCTATTGGTACGGCATTTGGTCGTTATGGCAACCCAGGTACAAAATTACCATTCCGTCAAATTACGCCGGATGACGTTTGGGTTGATGATTCGAAGAGTGCTCTCTATAACACATGGCAGTCTCGCAGTGCGACGCAGGGACAATGGAACAGTGCTGAAAAGATGGATATACCTGCTTATAATTATGGATTTGTCATTAACTATAATACAGACAGAATTCCAGGTGCCGGAAGTGCAATCTTCTTCCATGTTTCTGATATGTATACAAATGGTTGTACTGGTACGGATCAGCAAGACGTTATTTCTATATTGAAGTGGCTAGATCCAGCTAAAAATCCGGTGATCATTCAGAGTCCTGAATCTGAGTTAGGAAATTATTGAAGAGGTTTATCCCGTATTAACGGGCAGTAAGATACCCACCTCAAGATGAAGAAAGAAACGAGGAAGATAGGTGGGGGACAACTGCCCGCAAAAGCCCGATTGGTGAGAGCTTTCCATCAGTGGGGGATGAAGAAAACCCCCACTGATGGAAGTTTCACTTTATATAAAGGGAAAGAAAAGGATAGATGCAAGCAGTTACATACTGCCTGTTCTATCCTTTTTTTTAATAATAACTCAACACGTATGAAAAATATCCTATTTTAGGGAATGCTAATACAAGCTGTGTTAGCGATTATCTGGGTTCAATATATGATTTATAAATTAGAGAAAAACAGCACATGAAACAAACAGGAGGAAGGTAACATGCATGAAATCATAATGTCAACTTTCGCAGGATTAATCGTAGGAATCATATTTACTCTGTTAAAACTCCCGATTCCTGCACCCCCGGTTTTCTCAGCAATCATGGGAATCATTGGTGTATGGGGTGGAATGAAGTTAGTTCAATTTTTTTTAGGTTAAGTTAGGCGGTAAAATGAACTTCGGCGGGTTCGAGGTTCTTATCGTAAGTGTGAAATACGTAAATACCTTAGTTAATGCTTTAAATAGAAATATCTCCAAATCAACAATGGCCGTCTTGATTAATATAAATAATTTGCTAATACCTTTGACAAATTACCGTCAGAGGTGTTTTTTCTATGCATAGAGTACGGAAAAATAACAAAAGAGACCTTAAAGAGTCTCTTTTTCTACATAATCACTGATATCGGTAGTGAAATGGATATTTTTTTCGCTTCTATTATATCTCGAAGAATGTTCTTTCGAATGTCCCCGGGATAAATTGCACCCCTGCATCGGGTTCGAAGATCTCAATATTTGTGTAGAGAACTGATACAAGAACCATAATCTGTCCTCCAGGGAATTCTAATGTTGCTGCAGGTGGACTTAGCGTAAGCATTCTAGTAATTTGTCCATTTCCTCCTGAGGTAAATTCTCCTGATGCTTCAAGGGTTCCACTAACTTCAGTTCTCTTCGTATTACTAGGAAAGCTTCCATCTCTGTTCATGCAAGCGTATACTGCCAGTGCATCTGCCATTGCAATAACCGTTGTCGTCACATTATCGTCAAGACCTGCTATTTGAAATGAAACTAACAGGTTCCCGCTTGAAGAAGGTCCAGCGGCACTGGCATTAATAAATTGTGCATTCGTCTTAAAGTGTTGATTCGTCATGAAATCTCATCCCCTTATTCATGATAATTCAATATATGCCTGTACGAGGAAGAACGAAAGAGACAAGAGTGGAAAATTTTAAGTATATGAGAAAAGATAATGAGTGAAATAGAGATGGATATCGTACTTTCGTAATTATAAAAACCACTGTACATACAGTGGTTTTTATAATTGGATTATCTCCCTTTTTATCCCGCTATTCGTGGGCAGTAAGATCCCCACCGATGGAAGTTTCACTTTATTTCCGTTATATCTCAAAATTTGTTCTTTCGAATATTCCCTCAATAGATACTGTGCCGGTATGGGGTTCTGAAACTTGAACATTCGTGTAGGAAGCCGATACAAGAACCATTTCTTGTCCTAGAGGGCATTCTAATGTTAGTGCAGGTAAATATATTGTAAGGGTTCGAGTAACTTGCTCAATTTTTCCGGATGTAAATCTCACAGATGCTTTAACGGGTCCGCTTACTACAGCTTTTTTCAGATCGTTAGGGAAGTTTCCGCTCCTGTTTATGCAAGCGTATACTGCAGTTACATCAGCGCTTGCAGTAGCTGTTGTCGTCATATTATCGTCAAGACCTGCTATTTTAAATGAAACTATCAAGTGCGCACTTGGAGAAGGTCCAGCGGCATTTGCGCTAATAAGAGGTGCACCACCACTGATTTCAATTTTTTTAGACGGACGAGTGATCGATTTTGACACCACTACTGCATTTTGTAATGTATTAGCTAAAGTGGTCGTATAAATTTTAGCCATGACTGTATTTTGCGAGTCTACAAATTGATTGTTGTTTTGTAGATTAGTACCATTTTGTAATCTTGCATCATTATTTTGATTATCACATAAATTTGGAAAGTGCTCTCTAAAGTATTGACTATTATAATGAATATCATCACTTTGATACGTATAGCCAGATTTGTTAGTAGTGTATAGCTTTTTTTTATTAGAAGTCATTTTTTCACCTCTAAATGAAACGTTTTATAATGTCTGTATACATAATATATATAAGATGCAATGAATTTGTTTGCATATGCATTTAAATGTTTTTATCCTGCTACTTTTGGGCAGTAAGAGTCCGATTGGTTCAACTAATAATCAGTGGAGGATGAAGAAAACCCCCACTGATTAAAGTTTCACTTTATTTTTCGACCCATTTGTGCTGCTGTTTTCCTAGTTCCATATTTCTTACCTCTTGCATACATTATGTTAGGCATTGAGAACTATTTTGAATTGAGGTGTGAATGATGGGAACACAAGAATCAAGTGAGACACAACAGTCAAGTAATATACAACAACCAAATGGTACACAGCATTCAAGTGAGACACAACAGTCAAGTAATACACAACAATTAAGTGGTACACAGCATTCAAGTGTATTCACCTCTAGTACGAATCCGTCATCCGATCCGCGTTCTAAAGAGGCGAAAAAATTAGAAAAGGAGATTTCTACACTTATCAAGGATGTTTTAGGTGATTTGAAAATGAGTTTAAAATTACAAAAATCACAGATGAAAAGGAACATTCGTAACATGGACATTGCAAATAAGCAGGAAATCTTACAACAAACAGAGGAAGGCTTACAAGCTATACTTATGGATATAAAAGATCAAATTCGGATGGACATAGAACAAATGGAGAAAAAAGAGGATGCGATTTCTGTATCAATAGAGGCAGATGCAGAGAAAAAACCTGAAATCAGTAAGAAGAAAATTCGTAATATACTTCCGAAGGAAAAAGAGAGTGATGAATAGGAGATATCCATCACTCTCTTTTTTATCCTAAAGTTTGTGGAGGAACAGTAAAACCAACAATAGAACATATAGAAAATACGTAGATGGTTGTTGGTGTAGTAAGATTATCTACAAAAAACGCAAGACAATCGCATACTTTTAATACAAAGATATTGTCAATGATGGAAGGAAACCCTTCAACGAGCAGGTTTATTTTCAATCCAAAATTTGAAGTTGCTTCTAATTCTGTGCCCACCGTGTGGGAACAACATTTTTTACAATTACGTTTACAATCACAGTGTTCAGTTTCTTTTTTTATGCTGTCGCAATTGTTAGTTGTAGCAAGTAGAAAATCAAAAACTGGATTGTTAACGGCACTAATACCTGTAATTTTATTTATTTGTAAGGTTGTATTTAGAATTGGTGTATTTAGATTTACCTTTTTAAATGTTACAGTTGCACAATCATTTACATTAGTAATGACCTGATTTGGAATCGGGTTTCCTAGCGGAGTCGTCGTATTTACATAGATGTTTATCTGTTTATCTGCGGGGGTAGGAATCGTAGTTTGGGCATTTTGTATCATGCGCAATAATGCGGATAAAGATGCAGTACAACAATCACATTCTTTAAACTTACAATCACAGTCTTCAAAGCTGCAACCACATTTTTTTCGATTATGTTTTCGAGTTTTTTTCTTTTCATTGCACTCACATTCTTTAAACTTACAATCACAGTCTTCAAAGCTGCACTCACATTTTTTTCGATCATGTTTTCGATCTTTTTTCTTTTCACTGCAATCGTGTTCTTTAAACTTACAATCACAGTCTTCAAAGCTGCAACCATATTTTTTTCGATTATGTTTTCGATCTTTTTTCTTTTCATTGCACTCGCATTCTAAATTCACATTAACGGTAACACCACCCACATTTGTGGAGATGGTTTGGGTATTGTTTAACGGGGAGTCATTTGTATGCCCCTGAATAGTTTGTTGTCCTTGCGCTTGGAGCTGGTCTCCTAATGTTTGTGTTTGTTGCTCATGTTGCTTTTGTGTTTGCCCTTCTTGTGTTGTCCTTTGTTCTTGGTCAACAATAGGTCCTTCTTGCTCAGCATTTTGTCGATTATTTTGTTTTTGTTCTTGTTCAGGCCCTTCTTGTTTAGCCTTTTGTAGAGTATCCTGTTCTTGTTCGACGTCTTGTTCAGGTCCTTCTTGCTTAGCGTTTTGTAGAGTATCTTGTTCTTGTTCGACGTCTTGTTCAGGCCCTTCTTGTTTAGCCTTTTGTAGAGTATCTTGTTCTTGTTCGACGTCTTGTTCAGGCCCTTCTTGTTTAGCCTTTTGTAGAGTATCCTGTTCTTGTTCGACGTCTTGTTCAGGTCCTTCTTGTTTAGCGTTTTGTTGAGTATCCTGTTCTTGTTCGACGTCTTGTTCAGGTCCTTCTTGCTTAGCGTTTTGTAGAGTATCTTGTTCTTGTTCGACGTCTTGTTCAGGTCCTTCTTGTTTAGCGTTTTGTTGAGTATCCTGTTCTTGTTCAGGTCCTTCTTGCTCAGTATTTTGTCGATTATTTTGTTCTTGTTCAGGTCCTTCTTGCTTAGTATTTTGTCGATTATTTTGTTCTTGTTCAGGTCCTTCTTGCTCAGTACGTTGTCGATTATTTTGTTCTTGCTCTTGTTCTTGGCAGTGACAATCACACCTAGATCTGAAACATTTTCGACAAAAGCCAATAGGTGGACAAATGTCTTTTTTTCTATGGCGTCTATCTCTATCACACTCGCATTTTTCTTTACGGCATCTGTCACATTTTTCCTTGCGGCACTTTTCTCTATCGCAATCGCACTTTTCTTTACGGCATCTGTCACATTTTTCCTTGCGGCACTTTTCTCTATCACACTCACACTTTTCTTTACGGCACCTGTCACATTTTTCCTTGCGGCACTTTTCTCTATCGCAATCGCAATCGCATTTTTCTCTACGGCACCTGTCACATTTTTCTTTGCTGCTCATATGCTCTCTCCTTTCTTTCAGATTTCTTCATTGTATTCAGAAGCAAATTGGAAAGTGCGGTATGGATAAGTACCCCTTTATTTTTGTGATATTTTAAAAAAATTCATATAATCACATTGTTTTAAGTGTAATTTTAGATGTTTAAGAAACAAAAATGATTTAAGAGCGCATAAATTTGTATAGTGACAATAAAGTCATTTAAAGGATAGTAAAGCTCTTTCAAATGGGGGTTTAGTAAGTGTACACATTCATGTAAAGGGGAGTTTGGAGACAGGTTGTCAATATGAGAAGACTATGGCAGTATATAAAAGTATATAAGGACGACCTATATTTTTTATGAAAAGGAAATTAAAACCAATTCTTATATATTAGAATGACAATAACGGATGGAGGAAATGGAATTATGTCGAATTTACCAAATTGCCCAAAATGTAATTCAGAATACACGTACGAAGATGGAGTCCTTTTTGTTTGCCCAGAATGTGCGCATGAGTGGAGTTTAGAAACTGAAGGTAGTGAAGATGAAAAGGTTATTAAAGATGCGAACGGAAATGTTTTAAACGATGGTGATTCTGTAACAGTAATCAAAGACCTTAAAGTAAAAGGAACTTCACTAGTCGTAAAAATCGGTACAAAAGTAAAAAACATTCGTTTAGTAGATGGCGATCATGATATTGATTGCAAAATTGATGGTTTCGGACCTATGAAATTAAAATCTGAATTTGTTAAAAAGGTATAAAGTAAAGCATTTATCCCGCTATTCGCGGGCAGTAAGACCTCCACCTCGAGATTCAGAGAAAAGCGAAGAAGCTAGGTGGGGGGTAACTGCCCGTAAAAGCCCGATTGGTTCAACTAACCATTCGAAGGAAAAGCACCTCTGAATGGAAGTTTCACTTTATAGAAACTTAAAAGGATTACCTTGTATTCATAAGAGGTAATCCTTTTTAATCTGTTTTCTTTTTTATCATTTTGTTGAAATGACTAACTATCGAAGGATAAAAGTTTGTAAACATCGCAGTGTCTAACTCCTTTAAGCGGTTGTTAAAAATAAGTGCTATTACATGAAAAATTGATGAACGATTTTTATAAAACAAGCAATACAAGATAATAATACAAAGCCTCCTAAGCAAGAACCAGTAACAATTTGGGTGAATAATAAATCTTGATTTTCGTTCATGAGAATCCGCTCCTTTGTCATATCCTCTAGCTTTATCCCGCATTAACGGGCAGTAAAACCCTCACCTCAAGATTGAGAGAAGCGAAGAAGCTAGGTGAGGGATAACTGTCCGTAAAAGCCCGATTGGTTCAACTAACCATCAGAGGGGGATGAAGAATCCCCCTCTGATGGAAGTTTCACTTTATTGTTAGCTTACATGGAATCAAGAAGCGGAAACATCGAATTGCCTAACAAATTTCTTACATTATTGTAAGAATTATAATTCCTTCAAAAAACAAATAAACTTCTCTAAACTTTGTGACCTTTGTTTCCCGCGTTTAATAATAAAATCAATCTTCATTTTGTCTGGTAATTCCTCATGATGAATGGTCTTCATTTCGTTTCGGCTATGTGCAACATCTGCTGGCATGATACTAATCCCAAGCCCTGCATGAACAGCTTGGAGAATGGATTCAAGTGAATCAAATTCTATAATAGTTGGTTGATTAAAATGATGTTTCTCTGCAAAATCTAACAACTTATTTCTATATATACAACTTGGATCGCTATTCACAAGTAGTGTTGGATGATGATGCTGTTCAATTGGAGAAATGAGTATAAGGTTTTCGAAATAACGGTAAACACTTTCGAACTGTGAATCGTTATATGTACCGCTTATAAAAATTCCATCAACCTCTCCGTAAGAAAGCATTTCTTGTAATTTTGGCTTATTATTCGTCCGGATTTTTAGATCAATGTTTGTATTTGATTGCAAAAAAGAAGAGAAGAGCCACGGAACTTTCACAGCAGAAATCGTTTGAGATGCCCCGATGATTAAAGATTCTCTCCACTTTTTCGGATTTATTTTTGATTTGGCTTCATCCATTAACATCATAATTTGATTTGTGTAATCTAACAAAACTTCTCCTTGGTCAGTTAATGTTACTCCTCTGTTATTACGTATTAATAATGGGACGCCTAGTTCTTCTTCTAAGCTTTTTATGCGCTGGCTTATATTTGGCTGTACATATCCGAGTTTTTCAGCGGCTCTAGATATAGATTGTAATTCAGCAACATGTTTAAAAATCCATAAATCGTGACTTTCCAAAAATACATCCCTCCACTGATATCATTTTAAATGATACCGGCCTCATTATTCAGTATTATACCTTTCGTATGAGCGAAGATACAATGAGTCATAACAAATATGAAAAGAAGAGGAGAAGGAAAAATGGAGATAAAAGATAAAGTGGCTATTATAACAGGCGGTGGTACTGGTATCGGAAAGGCTGCGGCTATAAAACTAGCAGATGCAGGAGCGAAGGTTGTAATTAATTATAGCCATTCGGAAAAAGAAGCGTTAGAAACAAGGGACGAAATTGTACAATGCGGAGGTACAGCGCTCATTGTGAAAGCCAATGTAGCGATAGAAAAAGAAGTTGAGGACATGGTACTGCAAACCGTGAAATCTTTTGGGACAGTAGATTTTTTAGTGAATAATGCAAGTATAACAGCGCAAATACCTATGGATGATTTGCAGTCTGCAACGGATGAAGTGTGGGATTCTCTTTTTAACGTAAATGTGAAAGGAATGTTTCATTGTGTAAAGGCTGTTGTTCCTTATATGAAGAAACAACGATCGGGTGCTATTGTGAATGTAGGCAGCGTTGCCGGAATAACAGGGCTAGGTTCGTCTGTACCGTATGCAGCAACAAAAGGAGCTATTCATACGATGACAAAATCGTTAGCCATTGCACTTGCACCTGAGATTAGGGTAAATAGTATCGCTCCTGGTGCAGTTCATACGAGATGGTGGGCTGACAATGAAGAGAAGATGTATCAACTTGCGGGAAACATACCGCTGAAAAGAATTTCAACACCTGATGAGATTGCAGAGGCTATTATTTTTCAATTGACTCAGGAGTCTATTACAGGACAGGTATTTACAATTGATAACGGGCAGACGCTTTGAAGTTTCACTTTATAAAAGAAACATCTTCTTATTTCATATGTAAGAAGATGTTTTTAGTTATAGATGTTTTTAAGATTCACGGTTACACAGCAGAATGGATATGCATGTTTGAAAATCGTACGTGTATTTTTAATTTTGTTCCTTCAGTTTATCGTTTAAAATATTCTCCTCCAAGACAGCAAATTTATCACCATATACTTTCGTAATATGTTTTTCTCCCCAAGTACATAGAGAGCTTAAAATATCTTGTAAGCTCCATCCATATTCACTTAGTTCATATTCCACTTTTGGAGGCACTTGATTGTAAACAATACGATTGATGACGCCATCTTCTTCTAATTCACGTAATTGCTGCGTTAACATTTTCTGTGTAATGTTTGGCATAAGACGTTTCAATTCACTTGTGCGTTTTTTACCATGCGTAAGATGACAAAGAATCACACATTTCCACTTTCCTCCTATTACTTCGAGTGTTGCTTCTACGGAAATATTGTACTTTTTTTTCTCCATGCTCTTCCTCCTAATTGACAGGTACTTTTTAGTTCCTATAGAACTTTTTGGTACCTATATTACTTAAAAGTACGTACTTTTCTTTATTTCTTCTATATCCCATAATAACATTTGCTGGCGGATTCTTACCATATGGTTTTCTATATAGCTTGTCTAGAAGAGATGGAACGATACAACAAGAAGATGGGGAGGAGAAAGAATGAGTTTAGATAAAAAACGAAGTACATTGGCACTGTTGGCATTAGCTGTAAGTGCTTTTGCAATCGGAACAACAGAATTTATTAGTGTAGGATTATTACCACTTATTGCGCAAGATTTAAACGTTACTGTTACAACAGCTGGATTAACTGTTTCTTTATATGCTTTAGGGGTGACATTTGGAGCGCCTGTCTTAACTTCTTTAACATCCAGTATGTCGCGTAAATCTTTATTACTTTGGATTATGATTGTCTTTATTGTTGGAAATAGTATTGCTGCGAGTGCAACAAGTATCAGTTTGTTGCTAGTTGCTCGTGTTGTTTCTGCGCTTTCACATGGTGTATTTATGTCAATAGGCTCTACGATTGCCGCGGATTTAGTTCCAGAAAATCGCCGAGCAAGTGCGATTGCGATTATGTTTACAGGGCTCACAGTAGCAACTGTTACAGGTGTTCCAATTGGTACATTTATTGGACAACAATTTGGCTGGAGGGCTTCTTTTGTAGTGATCGTTGTAGTAGGTATCATTGCTTTTATTGCAAATAGTATTCTTGTTCCATCTAATTTGCGAAAAGGTAATCGAACAACATTTCGTGATCAAATTACTTTGATCACAAACGGTCGTTTACTTCTTTTATTCATTATTACAGCTTTAGGGTATGGAGGTACATTCGTTGTCTTTACGTATTTATCTCCATTGTTACAAGAGATAACTGGGTTTACGGCAGGGGCTGTTACTATTATTTTACTCGTTTATGGAGTAGCAATTGCGATTGGTAACGTCATTGGTGGTAAAGTAGCGAACCGTAATCCGATTCGTGCATTATTCTATATGTTTATCGTACAAGCGGTTGTACTCTTTATATTAACGTTCACAGCTCCATTTAAGATAGCTGGTCTTATTACAATCATTTTAATGGGATTATTAGCGTTTATGAATGTACCAGGATTACAGATATATGTAGTGATGTTAGCTGAACGTTTTGTACCGGGTGCAGTAGATGTGGCATCTGCAATTAATATTGCTGCATTTAATGCTGGAATTGCCATTGGTTCTTATTTAGGTGGTGTAATTACAGATTCGATTGGGCTCATTCATACGCCTTGGATTGGAGCATTAATGGTTCTAGGAGCTGTAATTTTAACAGGTTGGAGCAAGACTCTAGAACAAAAAGATCAAAAACGTGCAGCGTAGAAAATTTTCTTTAAAAATTAGGAGGTTTATTTATAATGGCGAAACATTTACAAGATAAAACAACTTTGCATAACGGTGTACAAATGCCTTGGTTTGGTATTGGGGTATTTAAAGTAGAGGAAGGTCCTGAGTTAGTGAATGCTGTAAAAACAGCGATTACACATGGCTACCGTAGTATTGATACAGCAGCGATTTATGGAAATGAAGAAGGAGTTGGGCAAGGGATTCGTGAAGGAATACAACAAGCGGGTATTTCTAGAGAAGATATATTCGTCACATCAAAGGTTTGGAATGCAGATTTAGGATATGAGTCTACAATTGCTGCTTATGAGACAAGTTTAAATAAACTTGGACTAGAGTATTTGGATTTATATTTGATTCATTGGCCTGTAGAAGAGAAATATAAAGAGGCGTGGAGAGCATTAGAGACCCTTTATAAGGAAGGACGAGTAAAAGCGATTGGAGTAAGTAATTTTCAAATCCATCATCTTGAAGACTTAATGAAAGATGCAGAGATTAAACCAATGGTGAACCAAGTAGAATACCATCCACGCTTAACGCAAAAAGAGCTGCAAGCATTTTGTCAGGAACATGACATTCAGTTAGAAGCTTGGTCGCCGTTAATGCAAGGACAATTACTCAATCATGAAGTTATTCAAGAAATTGCTAACAACTATAACAAGTCTGTTGCACAAGTCATTTTACGCTGGGATTTACAAAATGGTGTTATCACCATCCCGAAATCTACAAAAGAACATCGAATTGTTGAAAATGCAGATGTATTTGATTTTGAGTTAAAGGAAGAAGATATGAAACGCATTGATGATTTGAATGAGAATCATCGTGTTGGTCCAGATCCTGATAATTTTGATTTTTAATGTAATGCACTGTTCCAAAGGTGGGATAGAGGAGTTATCCTGTCAGACAGCTGTGTCAATTTTGCTCATGTTAAGCATCTGAGGGGATACATGAAGAACCCGCACTTCAAGATTGTAAGGAGAGAAGTGCGGGAGTTTTCATAATACGATCATTGATACCAACCCAAGTAATTGAGTTATTGTCTAGTTCTCATTTACATCATCGGCTATAATATGGTTTAGAAAGGATGATTTCTATGGAACAGCGCTCGCTCGTCCTGCTTGGTTTGCTTATGAGCCAAAGTCAGCATGGATATCAAATTAATGAATTTATTGAAAGAAATTTAAGTACAGTTACAGATATGAAAAAACCTACTGCTTATGCAACTTTAGATAAACTTCATAAGAAGGGATACATTGATGTTCAATTGGAGCAAGAAGGAAACAGACCATCGCGCAAGGTGTATTCTATTAATGAAAATGGTAAGCAATATTTTTATAAATTGTTATTGGACAACTTATCTTCAGCCGAGAGTGTTAATTATCAAGGCGATATAGGGTTAATGTTTATTGATTTTCTACCATTAGAAAAATCGTTGCCTGCTCTAGAGGAACGATTAAATAAAAATAAGAAGTTCATTCATATTTTTAAACAAACTCCAGCTCATGAGATGAGGATTGGAGTCAACCTGGCAATAGAACATAAAATAACAATGTTAGAAGCAGAAATTGCGTTTCTTGAAAAAACTGTTCAAACTCTTAGTTCCAAAATTTAAATGCTCTAAAGACAAGGGAACCTCTGTATAGTAGGTTCTTTTTTGTTATCCCGCATTAACGGGCAGTAAGACCCCCACCTCAAGAATTAGAGAGAGGCAAAGAAGATAGGTGGGGGATAACTGCCCGTAAAAGCCCGATTGGTTCAACTAACCGTCAGTGGGGGATGAAGAAAACCCCCACTGACGGAAGTTTCACTTTATATATGTGAGTGTTTCTGCTGCATATTCTGTTGATATAATTACCCTAAATATAACAATTTAATTTATAGTCATGTTTTTATTAGTCACAGTTGACTAATGAAAATGTTGTGTATATAATAATCTTAATTAGTCACACGTGACTAATTATTTTAAAACTAAAGGGGTGACTCACATTATTTCTCGCACTGTTATGAACAGTCCTTCTACTATTTTAGTAGATGAATCGAGAGTAAGCTTTGATATTCAGAGAGTCTATGAAGTCGTCCAACTATCGCAAAATAAGTGAATTTTAGAAATCAAGTAATCATTATGGTAACGCATGCTTGAATACTGTGGCAAAGTCTACCGAATGAAAGACGGTAAACTAGAGCAAGTTAATTATTATTTAGCAAGAAAATAGAAACAGAGATCATTCTAGCATTAGGATGAATGAAAAAAGTATATATGTAATGCAGATATTCAATTCGAAGAAGTTTTCCAAACATTAAGGAGGTTTTTGAAGATGATCGTTGTTACAAATAGAATTAAAACAAAATTAGGATTTGCAGAAAAGATGGCTCCAGCATTTACTCGTCCAGGTGCACTACAAAAAATGGAAGGTTTTGTGAAAGTTGAAGTTTTACTTACACAAAACTTAACTGAGCATGATGAAATAAGTGTAAACACGTACTGGGAAGATAAAGAGAGCTTTATGAACTGGAGAAATAGTGATGCTTTTAAAGAAGCTCATAAAAGACCAGAACCAGGTTCTCAAGAAGCACAACAAGAATCACCGGTTTTAGGTAATCAAATTATTGTTGCAGAAGTTGCAGGTGTAATGGAAGCACTTCCTGAGAAGTAATACAATATAAATACGTTTTTTTAATAGGAACGGATGTATCCGTTCCTATTCTATTATTTAATTTACAAAGGGAATTTCATACATGAGAAAAAAGAAAAGCACCTCAAACGACTAGCGAGGTGCTTTTCCTTATATATTTTTATACACGTACAGCTGTACCGCTTACAGCAACCATTAACATTCCATCACGAACAACTTCGTAGTCTACATCGATACCGACAATTGCATTTGCACCTTTTTGCTTCGCAAGAGTTTTCATTTCTTCCATCGCAATATCACGTGCTTCTTTCAATTTACTTTCATATGCACCAGAACGGCCACCGACAACGTCACGAACAGAAGCGAATAAATCGCGTACGATATTTGCCCCCATAATTGCTTCACCGTTTACAATGTCAATATACTCAATAATTTCTTTTCCTTGAATAACAGAAGTTGTTGTTACGATCATTACCGACACTCTCCTATAATCTTTAAAATGTATGATTGTTTCTTATGCTTTTATTATTACATTGAAACAGTATGGTAACTATCTAATAACCTTACATAAAGGTGACAGTTTCGTAAGGTTTTATAAGTGGAAAAATGGAAGTGAAATTTTATTTAAAAGTTGATGGGTGGTTCACGACATGTATATGAACTATTCATTTTGTTGAAAACATGGATAACAAAGAAGGGGGTATAGACTTAGAAGAGTTTGTCCGATACTAGGAATACCCACGTATAAAATTAGCCCAGATAATGGAGTTATTGATATGCAAAAATATTTTCAATTTCATTCAAAACTGGATCCGTTTCGTCTTTTTTCCAAGGAGCACTTATTGACGCTCGGAATCATTATAGCCCTCAGTATTCTTCTGTTTGTTTTTAGAAAACAGATTCAAGAGCAGGGAAGAGAACGGCTTTTTCGTTTCTCTCTAGCGTTTCTCTTATTGGCTTTTGAAGCTCTTAATCATCTCTGGCTCGTGTATGAGAATGCTTGGTCGCCTAAAACGGCTTTGCCGCTCCAACTTAGTGATTTAGCTGTTATTTTGGCCATTGTGATGTTACTGACGAGGAGCTACAGACTTTTTCAATTTATGTATTTTGCGGGATTAAGCAGTTCTATTCAAGCTATCATTACACCTGACCTTGGAAAATTTTCGTTTCCTCATTTTCGATACATCGAGTTTTTTGTTTCGCATGGAGGAGTGGTGATAGCATGTTTGTTTATGGTGGCGGTCTGCAAATATCGGCCGACCATTCCTTCTATGTGGGTGACCATTCTCATTGTTAATCTTTATGCAGCTTGCGTATTTTTTCTTGATAAGTGGTTAGGGGCGAACTACCTGTATATCATGAAAAAGCCCAAAAGCGCTTCTCTTTTAGATTATCTTGGACCGTGGCCATGGTATCTTCTCTCGATGGAGTTAATGATGATTGTAAGCTTTTATCTTCTGTACAGTCCATTTTGGTTAACAAGGAAAATAGGAAGAAAGTAATTGAGTCGCCTTAAGGAGATTTTAAAAAAATAGATGATGAATATAGGTGTGGAGCATTAGTTTGCCAAAATGGCAGGCTAATGCTTTTTTATGAAAGCTTGACTTGTAAAATGACAATAAAGTTATTTAATTTTAAAAGCTCAAACAAGCATAACCCCGTTCTAAATTTGGGACGGGGTTAAAAATATAGTTGTTTAATCTCGATGCGAGATACTTCACTACACTAAAAAATATAACAATAAAGTCGTTTGAAATCTAAGTTTTAATTAACAATCGCACTCTTTTGCGGAAGATTAAGATAATGATTATAATTGCAGCCCATTAGCTGGTTGAACTAACATATCTTTTTGTTCAACACTGTATTGAGTCTAATAATTACAGCAAATATTTTACTGTCCGTAAAGCGTACTCGATTATTACGCTATCGTCCTCTGTTTATTTGAATTTAGGTCAAATTTTTAACTAAATAAATTGTGCCAATAGTTGGTTAAATTTCTCGCGTTCTTCCCAGAAAAGGCCATGACCACTATATTGAAACGGAACAAGCTGTGAATTTCTTATCTTTTCATTTAGTTCCTGAGCTTGTGCAAATGGAATAACTTTGTCATGAATGCCGTGAACGATTAAAGTAGGAACATTAATTTTCGGAAGATCCGCATGTAGCTTCTCATCTCTTAATGTAGTTATAATAGCAGCTGTCGACCAACTTGCTGCTTGTAGCCCCATTTGCAAAAACCAGTCCGAAAATGGTTTAGTTATATTCTGAAAGAAAAAGCCATCTGTTACGCCCTGCATCATTTTAGGCCGATCATTTAAGGTTTCTTTAAGGTAGTTATTAGCAGTTTCTGCGGTAAATCCAATTGGAGCGGCCGCATCAATAAGAACAAGCTTTGATACCCTAAAACCATTGTGACGAGACATATATCGAATTGCGATAGACCCACCGGTAGAGTGACCCACAAGAGTAAAATTGTTTATTTGAAGTGTACCAACTACTGTGCGGATATCATCTGCAAGTCTGTTAAAAGTATAGCCGCTCATTGGTTTATCCGAATTGCCAAATCCCCTCCAGTCTATACCAATACAGCGATAGCCCATAGCAGGAAGAACATTAAACTGATATTCAAACTGTTTATGGCTTAACGGCCAGCCATGTAAAAATACGATGGTCTTATTTCCCCCGGGGTTAATATCTTCTACATATAAATTCACACCTGACTCTACGGTAACAAAGTATCCCATGAAGATTCCTCCCTAGTTAATATAGTTTCAACAATAGATATTCATTTTGGTTAATATAAATGAGTACCAATTCAAGTTATAGGCCAGGGAAGCGAAACAGGACGGGCTTTATTGAACTATCCTGCCCCTTTAGTTTAAGTACATTCATTCACAATCTCCTCTATAAATTTAAACATAAATAATCAATTTATTTTGAAAATAAGTTACTCAACAATCTGACCCGATACATCAAGAAAAAACGCTCGATTGTTGAATACAATGATTGGTATTTTTTAAACAACTTTATTGTCACTTAACATATTTTTTAAACGATTTTTTTGTAAATTAAATAACTTTATTATCTCTACACATGACTTCCAATTTAGTTGTAACTTTTATAGTTATAAAAAAGACGAAAAAAGAAAAGTGAGGGAGCGTTTATTATTGGTGATGAGGTCATTCAAGGACTAGCTAGCAAAGAAAGATTAGCAAAAGCGATTGATCAGGAATTAGAAAAAAATAAAATAAACGAATTAGACGGCATGCAATGTAATATAGATGGATATTGTTAGTACTAGATTGAATTGTGCGTCAGCAAGAAAGGGATGGATATAAATTTAAACATTTATTGGAGGAATAAAAATGTCAGTAACTACAACAAATTTAAAAGATGCAATTATGAACCGTCGCTCTATTCGTAAAGTGAAAAAGAACGAAAATATTACGAGAGAAAGAATTAGTGAAGTTTTAAAAACAGCTTTATACGCACCATCATCTTTTAACATGCAAGGCGGCCGCGTGGTTGTATTAATGGATGCAGAACATGAAAAGTTTTGGGATATTGTAAAAGAAACACTTCGCGCTTTTGTTCCAGCAGAAAACTTTGACGCAACTGTAGAAAGATTAAAAGGATTTCGTGAAGGCGTAGGCACAGTTTTATTCTTTGAAAATCAAGGAACAGTGAAGACAATGCAAGAAAACGCGCCATCATATAAAGAGCAATTTCCATATTGGTCTCATCAAGGAAACGCCATGTTACAGTATGCAACATGGATGGCTTTATCTGCAGAAGGAATTGGAGCGTCACTGCAGCATTACAACCCAATTGTTGATGAAGAAGTAAAACAAACTTGGGATATTCCAGCAGAGTGGAGCTTAGTAGCACAAATGCCATTTGGTGAGCCAAATGAACAACCGGGTGAAAGAACGTTCTTACCTTATGAAGACGTTGTAAAATTTTATTAAGATAAACAAACGCATTGAGGTAAAAATCATGAATCAACGAACGAATTTAGAAATAATTCGCAGCTCATATAAAACATGAATTGAATAAAGTAATTTGATGAAAAAACGTCTCAAGTTTTCTTGAGGCGTTTTCTTGTATAGTTATGTTGAAGTATTAAAAAATATAAATTTTTGAAACCAAAACATTCCATATTCTATCTAATAAGTGGAAGGAGGGATAAGATGGATGAAATAAAATTAGTGAAAAAAGCGAAAAAAGGTAATGATGCAGCGTTTGAACAGCTCATTAGCCTTCATCAGGACCAGCTGTATCGTACTGCTTATATGTATGTGCAAAATAAAGAAGATGCATTAGATATAGTACAAGAAACAGTTTATAAAGCGTACTTATCCTTAGATCAATTACAAAAACCAAACTTTTTTCTGACGTGGTTGACGCGTATTTTAATACATAATGCTTATCAGCTGTTGAATGAGAAGAAAAAGGTGCAAAAATTAGAAGATAGCAAGAAATTAGCTGTTTACGAGGACGTACGAAACACGGCAAACCGAATTGAGCAAAACATTGACTTACAAGTAGCAATTGGACAATTAGATGAAAATTATCAAACCGTTATTATTTTATATTATTATTATGATCTTCCAATAAATCAAATTGCTTGGCATATGCATGTGCCTGAAGGAACTGTCAAAACGTATTTGCATAGAGCGAGAAAATTGTTAAAGAAATTACTGGGAGGGAGTGATGAGAATTGGATAAACAGTGGTTTAATGATGAAATAAACAAAATCGAAGTTCCTCGGGAAGAATTACAGATTGCCATAACAAAAGGTATGAATAGAGCACAACAAGAAAAACCAGTAAAAAGAAAATATAAACGAAGAAAGATTGCATGGTTAGCTGCTGCGTCAGTATGTATAGGTGTGCTAGGTTCAGGTTTTGTTTTCCCGCAAATGAATCGTGTATTAGCGGAAGTTCCACTTATAGGAAAAGTATATGATTATTTTCATGATACGGTGGGACAAGATCTCACAGAGAGTAAACTTGTAACAGAGTTGAATCAACAAGCAGTAAGTAACGGGGTTAGTGTCACAATGAACAGCGTGTATTACGATAGTGGTAGAATTAGTGTAACGTTTAAAGTTGATAGCCCAGAAAAAGTATCTATAAAAAATACTTTTGCCAATGGCTTTTATTATGAGTTTAAGCTTGTTGATGGAAGTCGGAAATGGATGAGTGCTGCTTCATGGGATGGAAAGATAACGGAAAATGGATGGCTTGGTAATATCCATATTGATTATCCAGAAAAAGAATTACCTCCAAATACAACATTACCAATTACCATCACATCTATTGGTGAAACGAGAGGATTTTGGAAATTTGATATTCCAGTGAAGCAATTAGAGAATAAAAAAATTAATACGCAGCAGTCCATTAGTAGTGAGGATCAAGAGCATACCTTTAATTTTGAAACAATTACAGTCGGAAAA
Source organism: Bacillus sp. GB_SG_008 (assembly GCF_052038115.1). Classification (NCBI taxonomy): domain Bacteria; kingdom Bacillati; phylum Bacillota; class Bacilli; order Caryophanales; family Bacillaceae; genus Bacillus; species Bacillus sp. GB_SG_008. The sequence goes on from NZ_JBPZSK010000002.1 coordinate 405,650, forward strand.
GGATCAACGACGATTGACTATAAAGCGATTTATCCGCTTGCAGGAGAGAACGACTTAGCACGAATTGAAAAAATTACAGATGATAAAGGAAAAGAAATTCATATGTCCACTTCAGGGATTGAATTTGGCAGAGAAAAAGTGGGCGATCATGTAGAATCAGAAGAGCGTTCCATTTTCGGGAAAATTCCTGATGGGGCGGAATTCATTACGATGTATCCTGTTGTACGATTATCTGAAAAACCAGCTATTATTAAGCTGAACGAAACAACGCCATTTGAAATAAAAAGTACTCGTAGTGATATGAAAATAATCATTAATAAAATTCAGCATAAGAATCAGCGATTAATTGTGCAGTACACACTTCAAAATGCGGATACAAAACATAAATCTATGGATGAATTTATTAATTGCGGTGAAGTCATGAACCTTAAGGATACTGCGTACATAGACAAGGAGTTTGCACCAATTGGTCATGTTATAAAGGGAAGTACTGTGAAAGTATTAGACAAGGAAAAAATGCAGTTTCAAGCAACGTTTCAATTGGACGGAGAGTATGGCGTGAAGAATTTCAGCTTGAAGGATTATGTATTAGAAGTGGAGATGTCGCCGTTTCACCCTGATAAAACATTGCCGCCAGTTCAGATTAAATTAAAGTAAAACCATACTTCATGATTTGACATGCAATTGGTTATAGTAACAAAGGAACGATAATCAAGGAGGCTACTTTAGTGGACAACACAAGTAATTTTGTAGAGAAATTGCACGATACACAGGAAAAAGCTGAAAGAAATAAAAAGCGTCAAGGCAATGGGAATCCAGGCAAAAAAAAGCCAAATAAAACGCATAAATAATCACGAAAAGTTCATGTAAAAAAACACCTCCGTATTGAGGAGGTGTTTTTTCTTTGGTTTTAGTCCCTTTTCTTTTCCTCAACTTCATGTGCATCGCTTCGCATTTGCTTTTTTATTGCGCACATATAGAAAAACCAAAACGAAAAGCGCGAGAACGAGTAACACCAATAATAAGATAGAAGCATAACGGTGAATGGAATGGCCGATTAAATGCCAATCTTTCCCGAATATCATTCCTAATTTAATAAAAGTGAAACTCCATATGAATGCTCCCGTGTAAGCGTAAAGGCAAAATTTCCGAAAGCTCAAACGGGAAATACCAGTTAAATAGGCGGTAACATGCCTAACTCCCGGAATAAAGTAACCAAAAATCAATAAAGGTGGACCAATTTTTTGAAAGAGAGTTCGTGTCCGAGCGATTTTATTTTCTGTAATGTGCAGTTTAGGACCAAATTTCTTTAAGAAGGGAAGTCCAAGTATTTTTCCTAATATATAACTAAGTGTAATGCCAATTGAAGAGCCAACCCATGCAGTTAGTAAGGCAAGAGAAAATATCATCTTTTTTTGAAATATAGAGTACCCTACAAAAGTTAATAAAGTTTCATCGGGTATCGGTAATCCGATAATTCCTCCAACTAAAGCAATGATCAGTCCGAAATATCCATAATGGGAAATGATATAAGTTAAGTGCTGTTCTATTTGTAATCACCGTCCGTCTCATATGCATTAAGAATTACTATGTATTCTTCCTAGTTTCACCCAATTACATGTAATCATTACTATACGGATCATTTACTTTGCATGAAATAGCATGTATAAAAACGCCCCGTAATTAAATACTAAACATATTAAATTTGCTATTTTCTTTATTATAATCCAAAAAGGGGCTGTAAGCATGATTTTAAAACAACCGTATAAGTTCTGGATTGCCTTCGTGAGCGCGCTATTCATCATAACAAATCTCGTTTTTCCGCTTGGAAAGGCATTCGCAGAAGTGATGGATCATACGAAGTATCAAATGGATTGGAGTTATAGTAAATCTTTAAAGAAACCAATTCGAACTGAGCTCATTAAAACAGCAGATGGAAAAATTGCCTTTTGTTTAAATGTGCATTTAAAATCACCAAGCGGTCAGGATTTACCTGAAATAGGAAAAGCAGATATTGGGGTATACCGTGTATTACTCAATGGATATCCGGTAAAAAGTCCGCAAGAGCTCGGTGTATCGACTTGGGAAGAAGCGCATTATGCAACGCAGTTAGCTGTATGGAATGCGCTGAAGCAAATCGATATTAATGATTTAGATCATCGCAATAAAAATGTAGGAAAAGCAATGAAAGAAATTGTTGCAAAAGCGGAGAGCAGCCAAGAAGTGCAAGAGATTACGATGAATGTAACTCCAACAGAAAAGCAAACAGCAACGTTAAAAAATGATTTCTTTGAAACCGATTTGTATACAGTGGAAACAAATGCAACAAAAGGTACGTATCAAGTGCAAGCAACGAATGCACCTGAAGGTGTAAAGTTTGTGAATGAAAATGGCGAAGCAAAAACACAGTTTAACGTAGGAGAAAAATTTCGTGTTTTAATTCCAAAAGCAACAAAAACAGGAGAATTTAGTTTTAAAGTTGTTGCAAACCTTTCGAGGTTACAAGCTATTAAATATAAAGGTACTCCTGCAATCCAAGATGCAACAGTTCTTTTAGAACGAGGAGAAGAGAAAGCAAGTCCTGACTTGTTAGTAAATTGGGAAGCGCCAGCACCTTCTAAAAAGAAAAGATAATAACAAATCCCAACGCTTCGAGTTAGTATGAAACGTTGGGATTTTTAATTTCTAAAATTTTTTAAAAAACGACGGACATAAAATCGTATGTCCTTTCGAATAATATAGTGTAACGTTGTAAACACAATATTTATATATAAAGAGGAGAGAGGGAACATGATAGAAAAATATGAAGATATCGCTGAAATATTAAAGGTATTAGCGCATCCTGTGCGTTTATGTTTAGTAGAAACCATGCTTGCAAAAGGCCCTACGAATGTAACAACAATGTATGAAAAATTGGGAATGCCTCAAAGTACAATTAGTCAACATTTAGCCAAGTTAAAAGCTGCTAAAATCGTTTCGGGCACTCGAAAAGGGTTAGAAATTTATTATGAAGTAGTGGATAATCGTACGAAAACGATATTATTAAACCTTGTGTAATTTTCTTGTCTTTGTAGTAAACGAGTGAAACGGAAACTGTGGAACTTGCTACTTTCGCAAAAGACATAAAACACCCCCAATTTGGGGTATCACATTCCGATCACTTTTTCAGTCTAATGCTATTTTTTAACAGTCTAATAATTTATCGTAGATTTTAAAATATTTCTTAATAAAATATTAGGCTGTTAACCGAATAATAGAGAAAAGAAAACAAAAATCATAAAAAAAGCGCAATTCTTTTAGAAGGAATTGCGCTTTTTTTATGTGCATTATATTTTTATGTCAGAAAAACTAACATGACTTATTTTTATGAAAACGTTTGTATTATTGAGTATTCACGAGAAAAATAGAGTATTAACGAGATAAATTTGTATGAAATTGTTGTTTTGTCGAAAAATGTTGATTTTTGATTGATTTTAGGATACAATTCAATTTATGTGAAAAAAAGGGAGGGGACAATATGATTAGCATTTTAGAAAAATTCGTCGGAGTAACGAATGATATTCTATGGACTTATGTTATTATTGCCATGTTAATTGGCTTAGGCCTTTATTTTTCTTTTAAACTTAAATTCGTTCAAATTCGTCACCTAGGGGAAATGGTGCGTTTAATGACGGATGGATTGACAGGGAAGACGCGTAAAAAAGGTAGCGTTTCTTCTTTCCAAGCTTTCTGTATGAGTTCTGCAGCCCGTATTGGGATCGGGAACTTAGCAGGTGTAGCACTAGCGATTTCTTTGGGAGGTCCAGGTGCGGTATTTTGGATGTGGTTAATTGCGCTTATTGGGGCATCTTCAAGTTTTGTAGAGAGCACATTAGCGCAAATTTATAAAATAAAAGATGGCAGCGGGTTCCGCGGCGGTCCAGCTTATTATATGGAAAAAGGTTTAAATAAGCGTTGGATGGGAATTGTATTCTCGATCTTAATTACAATTAGTTATGGACTGATTTTTAACTCAGTACAAGCAAACACAGTTACACTTGCATTTAAGAATGCATTTGGTCTTGACCGTTATATAGTTGGAATTGCACTTTCTCTTTTAGTTGCAGTTATTATTTTTGGCGGTGTTAAGAGTATCGCACGTATGTCAGAACTGATTGTGCCACCAATGGCAATTGTATATATTGGAATTGCATTGTTTGTTGTTCTTAAAAACATCACATTGCTTCCAGATGTATTTACAGAAATCTTCACGAATGCATTTGGTTTACAAGAAGCAGTGGGCGGCGGCGTTGGTGCTGCGATTATGATGGGTATTAAGCGTGGTTTATTTGCGAACGAAGCAGGTATGGGTAGTGCACCGAATGCAGCAGCAACAGCGGACGTATCTCACCCTGCGAAGCAAGGATATATTCAAACGATTGGTGTATTAGTCGATACGTTCTTAGTATGTACATCTACAGCATTTATCGTACTATGCTCTGGTGCTTACAAAACGCCAGGCTTAACAGGTATTGAGTTAACACAAGTTGCGTTAAGTTCACAAGTCGGATCTTGGGCAAGTGGTTTCTTAGCGATTATTATCTTTTTATTTGCATTTAGTTCTCTACTAGGAAACTATTATTATGGTGAAACGAATATTGAGTTTATTAAAACAAGCAAGACTTGGTTAACGGTATATCGTATTGCGGTAGTTGGAATGGTTATGTTCGGTTCTGTTGCAGCTGTACAAATTGTTTGGGACATGGCTGATTTATTCATGGGCTTCATGGTAATCACAAACTTAATTGCAATTGCGCTTCTGGGTAAGTTTGCATTTGCTGCACTCACAGACTATGTGAAGCAGAAGAAACAAGGGAAAGATCCTGTATTCTATGCGAGCTCTATCCCAGGATTAAAGAATACGGAATGCTGGGAAGATTCAGTTGCTGGAAAAGAAAAACAAGTAGGCTAGTAATGCAAAAAGAACATAGAAGAAAGATTCTATGTTCTTTTTTTTGGCTATTTTTCCCTAAAAAAAATATATTGCATTTCCTCAAGATAACGCTTACAATTTGCTTATGGATAGAACAAAATGATATCATTCTCATATTCCACATGAACTATGTAGTAGTATATAAATTTGCATAATGCAAACGCTTACTAGTGTAGGCGGTAAATTGTTTTTAGAGGGACTTATTTTTTTAATCTGAATTGTCAGACGTCTATCGTTCAACGACTAATAGGGAATAATAGATGAAACGAAAAAAATGGAGGATTCACGTATGAAATTTGTTATGTTTCTTGTAGGATTAATTGCTGTATTTATACTAGCGTTCCTTGTAAGTAGCGATCGGAAAAAGATTAAATATAAGCCAATTGCTATTATACTTGTTATTCAATTAGGATTATCATATTTCTTACTAAATACACAGATTGGATACTATTTAGTTAAAGGAATTTCTGATGGATTTAGTACAATTTTAAAATTTGCGGACGCTGGAGTTAACTTTGTATTTGGCGGAATGGTAAATAAAGGAGAATTTACGTTTTTCCTTTCTGTATTACTTCCAATTATTTTCCTTGCGGTGTTAATTGGAATTCTGCAACATCTTAGAATTTTACCAGTCATTATTAAAGCGGTCGGATTCTTATTAAGTAAAATAAATGGTTTAGGTAAATTAGAATCTTATAATGCAGTAGCAGCGGCAATTGTTGGTCAAGGGGAAGTTTTCATTACAGTAAAAGATCAACTAAGTAAGTTGCCCAAAAATCGTTTATATACACTATGTGCGTCTTCTATGTCGACAGTTTCCATGTCAATCGTTGGTTCTTACATGAAAATGCTTGACCCTAAGTATGTTGTAACAGCACTTGTTTTAAACTTATTTAGTGGATTTATTATCATTCACATTTTAAATCCTTACGATGTGAGTGAAGAGGAAGATATTTTAGAGTTACAAGAGGACAAGCACCAAACGTTCTTCGAAATGTTAGGCGAGTACATTATGTTAGGATTTTCAATTGCAGTTACAGTAGCAGCGATGTTAATCGGATTCATTGCATTGATGGCAGCAATTAACGGTCTATTCGATTCTATTTTCGGTATTACATTCCAAACGATCTTAGGGTATGTGTTCTCACCATTAGCGTTCATCATGGGTATTCCAGCATCAGAAATTGTATCAGCTGGACAAATTATGGCAACAAAATTAGTAACAAACGAATTCGTTGCGATGCTTGATTTAGGAAAAGCAGCAGCTCATTTAACACCTCGTACAGTTGGTATCTTATCTGTATTCCTTGTATCATTTGCGAACTTCTCATCTATCGGAATTATCGCAGGTGCAACGAAGAGTATCGATGCAAAACAAGCAAATGTTGTATCTTCTTTCGGATTAAAACTTGTATATGGTGCAACGTTAGTAAGTATTTTATCAGCGATTATCGTTGGGGTAATGCTATAAAAAAAGAAAAAGCAATGGGCAGCGGGCTCGTTGCTTTTTTTGTTGCGTGCCCAGCTAAGCTGGGCACTGTTCACTGGTGAAGGTTCAGTCTAGGTAAGAACCAAGTCGCCTAGTAGCTGACAGGCAATCGGGGGAGAAATTCTAAGATTGAAGCCTTGTGACAAAGTAACTTCTTACTAGAAGTGCGAGCGAATTAGCAGACCGTAACATAAAGTGAACCTTGCCGCTTCGTCAAGAGCACCCTAGCAATAGGAGAAGTCGAAATTAGTGAATACGTGGGACGGAAAAGAGGGATTTAATTTTCTTGGATTTCATCATCGGAAATTTCCAAAACATGTGAAAGACGGGAAGAGAGTGCATATCATGGCACACGTACCGAATAAGGAGGCCATGAAGAACATGCGAGAGCGCATCAAGAAGTACACAGAGTCTAGAAATAAATTGTACTTACAATTGAATGAGATGGTGAAAGGATTAAACCGAATCTTACAAGGGTTTAAGAATTATTATAGCCTATCTCCAATGGGGCAGAAATGGCTTGGCAAAATAGGCTGGTACGTTCTGGAACGACTGAATCTTTTCTGGAACAAGAAAAGAAATGTTCGAAAGAAACATAGTCGCATTAAGGACTTGATGAAGAAAACAACATACACACTCGTGAAAGTGGGAAGCTAGAACAAAACTGAAAGCCAAAGAAAGAAGAACATCGGAAAGCCGTATGAGGGAAAACCTCACGTACGGTTTGATGAGGGGAAACCGGAACAGAAAAGAGATGGCAAAGCCATCTCTAAGACATCTGTTTCAGTTTTCTACTCTACTACCTCTGTGCCCACCTAGGCATGGCGAACTGCTCTTTACCGTGTGAGTAACCCCTCCTTATCCACCTTCTGGTCTGATTGAAGAAGGGGAATTCTTTTGGAAGCATGTTAAAAAGAAAGAGGAGTACATAGATTATTTACAATACACAAAATCGTAACAAAGTAGACAGTATATTTAGAGATTTCAAAAGGTGTATGTCACTTTCTTGTTGAATAAGTTATGTAGAGAATTTTGACCAAATAAAAACCCGAATCATAGATAAACATGATTCGGGCTATCATTCAGATTAGTAAGCTAAGCTGAATAATCCTTTAATGTGTGATAAGTAACGAACGTTACTTGCTTCTTTCATTAATGATGCTGGTAAGCCTTTAAGTGGAGTTGAGCTTGCTCCGATTGTAGCAACAGCATCTTTACGTCCTAGACTTGCAAGTGTTCCAGAGTTTACTGGTGCGAACTCTTCGAATGCTTTGCCTTCTAGTGCTGCGTATAAGTTGTATCCAATTAACTCACCCATTTGCCAAGCGATTTGTGCAGTTGGTGGGTATGGACGGCCGTCTGGAGCGAAGACAACAGCGCTGTCTCCAGCAACGAATACGTCTTTATGAGAAGTAGATTGAAGGTATTCGTTAACAGTTGCACGGCCGCGGTTTACTTCAAGACCTGATTCACCGATTAATGGGTTACCTTGTACGCCGCCTGTCCAAACGAATGTGTTAGCAACGATTTTTTGACCGTCTTTTAAGTCGATTTCATTGCCAGCAACGTTTGTTACAGGAAGACCTGTTAAGAATTTAACGCCGCGTGCTTCTAAGCTAGTAGTTGCACGTTCAATTAAATGGTCAGGTAATACTGGAAGAATTTTTGGGCCTGCTTCAACAAGAAGAAGTTTAACTTCTTTTGGATTTACGCCGTGGCTTTTTGCAAGTTTAGGCATAATGTCAGCAAGTTCACCAACTAGCTCAACGCCAGTTAATCCGCCGCCGCCGATTAAGATTGTAGCATCAGCTTCGTTTTTCGTTTTAGCGTATTCACGAATACGGTCTTCAACGTGTTTGTAGATTTTGTTTGCATCAGCAGCAGATTTTAATACCATGCTGTTTTCTTCTAGTCCTGGAATACCGAAGTAAGCAGTTTTACTTCCTAAAGCAACTACAAGTGCATCGTAAGATAAAGTAGTGCCACCAGCTAGTTTAATTTCTTTGCTATCAACTGAGAATGACTCAACTGTTGCGATTTTAAGATCGATATCTTTGCCTTTGAAAAGTTTTTCTAATGGCATAGCAATTGCCTGTTCAGAAATATTTCCTGCTGCAAGGCGGTGTAGTTCCGTAATAATTTGATGTGTTGGATATTGGTTGATAACTGTAACTTGTGCTTCTGATTTGCTGTAATGTTTACGTACATTTAAAGCTGCAAGAAGTCCGCCATAACCAGCACCTAAGATGACAATTTGTTTTGACATAGTATGATATCCCCCGTCTTTACTAATTGTTGTGTAAGAAAGAATTATTTATGATTGCGTTCTGCAGTAATTTGAAGATAAGCGTTTACAAAGCGAAACATTTTTTGTGCTTGCGGATCTTTTAGCATTCTTAAAAGGCCAAAAAGACCGATAACTTCGTTGCTTTCTTCAGCGCGATCTTTCGCTTCGATAGCAGTTGCAGCAATGGCTTTCACTGTATCTTTTACAGGTTCTGCAAGTTCTTGGATTGCTCCAACAGTATCATTTTTTAATACTTCATCAGTAGCGACTGCTTGAGCGAAATCATAAGACTTTGTTAAAATGTTAACGAGCTCAGTTAATTTTGGAAGTTGTTCTACTAATGTAGTTAAAGACTCTTGAACTTCAGGCTTTAATAGCTGATCAAGTACATCAAGCTGTCCTTGACTAGCAGAAATTTGTAATGATTCTTGTTCAGGCTTTGTTTGAGTGATTGTTTCTGGCATCTCCAATTCTCCTTTACGATAGCAATACTTCTTAAATTTTTGGGAATGAAAGAAGATTCCCCATTACAGGTAAGATTTCTTCGTCCGTAACAACTCGAGGAAATTTGTAAAAATTTACACAAAGATTTAGGGCAAGCTGCTCTTAAAGTTACTATTGCCGGTGAATATGTCTTTTCAAATCGTTGCAACATTCGAATGAACTATAAGTAATCACCGAATCTGAAATAGTAAATTTTAAAAGGCTAGTTGCGTCCTCTAGCTTATGGACTTGTCCAGTAAAAGACTTTGCCTACCAACTGAGTATATTATATACTGTAATACACCTATGTTAACATAAAAATGATTATTAAGCATTCGATTTTAATGACTATAATCTACGAACCTACAGGGCGTTATATCTGTTTTTTTATTCCAATTTTACAATGTAAGAAGCATAAATTGACGAAAGCGGTTGATTTATGCTTTTTTTGTTTGCGTGCCAGCTAAGCTGGAACAGAAAAGAGATGGCAAAGCCATCTCTAAGACATCTGTTTCAGTTTTCTACTCTACTACTCAGCTGGTGGAGTAAACGTGCGTTTTTCTAATTCAGCATCTAACATAAATAATGCATTTGAATCGTTTGTAATTCGTTTTAATTTTTGAATGGTGCTATCGAAAGATGCTTCTTCTTCAACTTGTTCGTCAACAAACCATTTTAAGAAGGTAATCGTAGCATGCTCGCGCTCATCCCAAGCAATATCAGATAGGTGATAAATTCGTTTTGTGACTTCGCGTTCATGTTCGAGACCGATTTCAAAAGCAGCTAAAATGGATTCGTACTCGTTATTTGGATGATCGAATCCAGTAATGATCGCACGCTCACCGCGATCATTAATATAATTGTAAAGCTTCATTGCATGGAAACGCTCTTCCTCTGCTTGTACAAGAAAGAAGTTGGCAAATCCATCATAGCTTTCTGATGTACAGTAAGCCGCCATTGCCATATACACATGGGCGGAGTAAAACTCAAAGTTCATTTGATCATTTAGTGCTTCACGTAATTTTGGAGATAACATAAAAAGACCCCTTTCATATTATTACGATATAATCATATCATAATTGAAAATAATTCTCATTTATATTCGAATCGCTTGGAGAGTTTCTTAACATGCGTTTCCATAATATCTTGTAAATCTAAATTATATTTTTGCGCTAAAATAATAAGATTTCCTAACACATCTCCAATTTCTTCTTTTAATTCAATTGTTAATTCTTCTTCGCTTTTTTTTCGTTCATCTGGACGATCACGACCAATTTCAATAGCACGCACGACGCGAGAAACTTCTCCCACTTCCTCCGCTAAAAAATTAACGCGAATAAAGGAATTATATTGTGCCCAGCCCCGCTCATAATAAAATTGTTCCACCCAGCTTTGAAATTCATTCGTGTTCATCCTTTTCCCATCCTCCCAATATGTAGTATGATTACATTGTAGCATAACAATATGTAGTTTTGGGGTGGAGTAATGAAGCGTATTTGTGTATTTGCAGGATCGAATGTTGGAGAGCGTCCAGAGTTTCAAGCAGAAGCTCGGCAACTTGGAGAAATACTAGTTCAAAATAATATAGAGCTTGTATACGGAGGCTCTTGTGTTGGATTAATGGGAGAAGTAGCAAATCAAGTATTAGAGCTAGGCGGCCGTGTAACGGGTGTCATGCCTCGTGGATTATTTAGAGGAGAAATTGTTCATCAAGATTTAACAGAACTAATCGAAGTGGAAACGATGCATGAGAGAAAAGCAAAAATGAGTGAACTTGCTGATGCATTTATTGCACTTCCAGGCGGTTATGGAACGTTTGAAGAGCTGTTTGAAGTGGTATGCTGGTCGCAAATTGGGATTCACGAAAAGCCTGTTGGCCTACTGAACATTGCAGAATTTTACACACCGTTATTACAAATGGTGGACCGTGCAGCAGAGGAAGGCTTTATGAATCCATCGAATAAAGAATTGCTTGTATCTGCAAAAACGGCTAATGAGTTAATTCCTAAAATGAAAGAGTACAAACGACCAGTGATGGGGAATAAGTGGAAGCAGTTAACATAAATAAATAAATAAAAAACCGAGCGGAATTGTCCCGCTCGATTTTTTGGTGTGATATTTGTCGAATGTGGTCGAAGGGTCTTTATATTGTGTCGAATCGCCGTTATATTAGAAAAAACGCCGATAAATGATGCATTTGCGCCGATATATTGCTAAGCTGCTGCCGTTTTTCTTATTGATTCAAGAATGCGCGTAACATCCATGCGTGTTTTTCAAGTTCTGTGTAGATGCCAAGTAGTAAATCAGATGTCGTTTCATCGTCTGCATCTTGTGCGATTTCCATGCCTTTTTTGAGCTCAAGAAGCATTGCTTCATAGTCTTTCATAATTGCTTCGACCATTGCTTCGGCAGTTTCTCCGTAAGCTGCTTCTTGAACAGAAGATAGTTCTAAGTATTCTTTCATCGTTGCTACTGGTTTGCCGCCGATTGCTAAAATACGTTCTGCAATTTCATCGATGTGCGTAGCTGCTTCTGTATAAAATTGTTCGAATTTCTCATGTAATGTAAAGAACTGAGGTCCTGTTACGTACCAGTGGTAGTTGTGTAATTTTGTAAATAAAACGTTCCAGTTTGCTACTTGTCTGTTTAATACTTCAATAACTTGTGTATTCATAATATCAATCTCCTTCACGTTTTTTTTATTTTTAATACCAATTACTAATTTATAATTATTATAATCTAATAGATGGTATAAAATCAACCCTTTTTGCATATATATTTTTAAATATTTTGTGACATAGGTGTAGGTTTAAAACAAGGAATAATGTGGCATACAGAGAAAAGAGAATAATATAGAAAGGAGAATGAAGATGCAACTCCTATCTCAAAAGATATATCAACACACTGAGAACTGGTATGTACTTGATGAAGATTTTCCATGGGATATAAATCAAGTAAAGAGGGATGTGTTCTCATTAATTGAACGGCGTGATATACCTGTATTTTTCTGTGATACGTGTGAAACAAATGATGTGCTAGTCCGACTAGGAGAAGAGGAAGAAGAATTTTTATTTCCGCTGAACGGATTTTATCATAAAGAAAAGCGTTTAATTTTCGTTTGTATGTGGGAGAAGTATGAGTGCTTATTGGAAACATTGTTGCATGAGTTTCGGCATGATATGCAGCATGAACGGAAGTTATTATATGTCGGTAATGAAATGTATGAAAAGCGGTGGATTGAGAAGGATGCCAGAGTGTTTGCGAAGAGAAAGATGAGAGAATATAGGAGAAGGTGTGCAAACTAAGACATAGTGAATCCGGCACTATGTTTTAGTTTTACTTACAAAAAGAAAGTAGTTGACATTTGTATAGTTTAGTTCTAAACTATAGTTACAAAGCTTAGCGAGGTGATGGAATGAAAACAGATGAACGACTTGGTTTATTAGTATGGTTTCGTTTATCACGCTTTTACAACCAAAGTATTAGAGAAACGAATCAGCATTTAAAAAAATGGGATTTGTCTGCTGCACAATTTGATGTATTAGTACAAATTGGGACAGGGGATCGTTTAACGCAGCAAGAATTAGGTCAAAAGCTTTTCGTTACAAAAGGAAACGTTACGCAGCTTTTGAGTAAAATGGAGCAGCTTGATTTGATTCAAAGAGAGCAAGAAGGAAAAACGAAATATCTTTCCTTAACAGAGAAAGGTAAAGCACTGTATGAAGAAGTTGTTCCGCCCCAAGAAAGATTTCAAGCAGCGCAATTTTGCAAGTTGGATCGCGAGGAACAGAAACAGCTGTTAGCATTACTTCGTAAATTACAATCATAAAAATTTTAAATAAATATCTCGAATTCGAGATAAAATGAGGTGAAGGATATGTTCAAAAAAATTGATCATAAACAAATGGGAAGAGCAAATCACGGTTGGTTAAATACACATTTTCATTTTTCATTTGCAGATTACTACAACCCAAATAATATGAGATTTGGTGCACTTCGCGTAATTAATGATGATTTAGTAGCAGCACAAACAGGATTTGATATGCATCCACACCGTGATATGGAGATTATTTCTTACGTAGTGGACGGAGCATTAACGCACCAAGATAGTATGGGAAACCGCGGGACAATTGAACGCGGCCATGTGCAATACATGAGCGCTGGAACAGGTGTCTTCCATAGTGAGCACAACTTAGGAGATGAAACATTGCGTCTTCTGCAAATTTGGATTTTACCAGACCGTGCTGGCCATACGCCAAATTACGGTGAATTTAAATTTGATTGGAGTAAACGTGAGAATACATGGTTCCACATGGTTTCACCAATTGATGGCGGTGCACCGATTGAAATTCATCAAGATGCAAATCTGTACTCTCTTGCTTTAGAAAAAGGAAAAGAGATTACATTCCTAGTTGGTGAAGGGCGTCAAGCTTATTTGGTTCAAATTGAAGGAAGCGGCATTGTGAATGGTGAAACGTTAGTGATGAGAGATGCAGCAGAAGTCATTGAAGAAGATATCCACATTCAAGCAGCAGAAACAGCTCATTATTTAGTAATTGAGATGAAGAAACAATAATTAAGTGAAACTTTCAACAGTGAGGGGGCTTACTGCCCGTTAATAAAAATATGCCACGAGTAGCGTCTATAGATAGCGCTGCTCTTTTTTTGTATGAATTTTCTGTCGAAATTTTCTAAAATTTAAACGGGAGGTTATTACTATTATCTCTAGAATTGTATAAAAGTGTCAAAACATTAGGGGATGGGGAGTGTTGTTTTTGAAAAAGAAGGTATTATCTTCAACGTTAGCTTTATCTCTAGCTTTAGGGGGATTTGCGACATTTGGTACGTCACGTACATATGCAGCAGAGCAAAAAGTTCAATACAATCAAGAATTTCAGACACCATCTTATATTGGGGAAGAGTGGAAAGCACCGGAAGGATTAGATAAAAAAGAAACGGTGTTTGAGTATTTAAAGAGTAAGAAAGACATGTTTAAATTAGCAGGAAATATGGAGAAACATTTTGAAATTGTTGGAGAAGAAAAAGACGCAGAAGCGGGAACAACGCATGTGAAGCTTATTGAAAAATATAATGGTGTTCCTGTATATGGCTCTGATCAAACAGTAGCAATTGATAAAGATAATAATGTGAAAGCATTTTTCGGACAAGTTATCCCGAATTTAGAAAATAAAAATATCCCAGCAACTGCAAGTATTTCAGAAGATGAGGCTGTAAATATTACGAAAGCTGATATTGAGAAAGAGATTGGAAAAGTAGACAACTATGATGGGATTAAGAAAGATTTATATGTATATGAAAAAGATGGACAATATTATCTTTCCTATCTTGTAAAAGCATCTGTTTCAAATCCAGCACCAGGCTACTGGCATTATTTCGTTGACGCGACAAATGGGAATGTAATTGAGAAATATAATGCGATTGATCATATTACGGGATTTGGATATGGTGTGTTAGGGAATCGAACAAGTTTTGAAATGGCACAAGACGAGAAAACAGGGGCATTTTATTTGTTTGATGGAAAACGCGGAAAAGGTGTTCATACATTCGATGCGAAAAATACGCCTGCATGGTTGTTTGATCTTCTCTCACGATATCTTGGATATACAGGTGCGGAAGTAGAAAGTAAATCGAAGTTCTTTGAAGATAAAGCAGCTGTTGATGCACATGCAAACGCTGAGAAAGTATACGATTATTATAAGAAAACATTTAACCGTAATTCTTTTGATAATGAAGGAGCAAAATTAATTTCTACTGTTCATGTAGGGGATGGCTGGAATAATGCAGCGTGGAATGGTGTCCAAATGATGTATGGAGACGGTGATGGAAAAACATTTATTCCGTTCTCAGCAGGACTTGATGTTATTGCACATGAGCTGACTCATGCAGTAACAGAATACTCCGCAAATCTAGAGTATCAAGACGAATCTGGTGCATTAAATGAATCGTTATCTGATATTATGGGTGCGATGGTAGACCGTGATGATTGGGAGATGGGAGAAGATATTTATACGCCAGATAAACAAGGGGATGCATTCCGTTCTTTAAGCAATCCTGCTGCTATTCCAAATCCATTAAAGCCAACTGAAGGCTATCCAGATCATTACAGTAAGCGCTACACAGGAACGGTTGATAATGGCGGTGTTCATATTAATAGCAGCATTAACAACAAAGCTGCATATCTCGTTTCTGAAGGTGGTACACATTACGGTGTTACTGTAAAAGGTGTAGGACGCGCAGCGACAGAGAAAATTTATTACCGCGCTCTTACAAAATATTTAACTGCAAACTCAAACTTTAGCATGATGCGCCAAGCTGCCATTCAAGCGGCTGCAGATTTATATGGTCAAAACTCTGATGCGGTATATGCCGTAACGAAAGCGTATGATGCAGTAGGTGTAAAATAAGAAATAAAGAAGACCTGACTTTGATAATGTCAGGTCTTTTTTTATCTAATCGCGAATTCCTAGTGCGATTTTTGCAATGCGTGACATACGTTCTTTGGACCAAGGAGGATTCCAAACAACATTTACTTCTATTTCATTTACCTCTGGAACATTTGTCGATAATACCTTTTTTACATCAGATACAATTTGTCCAGCCATTGGACAACCGATAGAAGTCATTGTCATTGTAATAACAGCATTATTTTGTTCGTCAGTTGTGACATCATATACTAGCCCGAGGTTTATAATATCTACGCCAAGCTCAGGGTCAATTACAGCTTCTAAATTGGCATATACTTTATCTTCTAAAGTTTGAGACATATGAAAACACCTCTATTCATGATTGATAGTTATTCTCATTATACAAGATGGAAAGAGAAGATGCAGTGATTGAGCTCACAGCATTTTTTTCTAGATGAAAAAAGCATTCCTCATAAAGTTTCACTTTATCCTATTTAATTATATTTTAGTAATCTCCAACTTCGACTTATACACGCTATACATAGAAGAAAAACTCTCTTCATTTTGAAGAGAGTTTTTCTATATATTTTTGGCGATCAGTGTATATAGTCCAGGGATGCGATGTTCAATTCCTTCCGGTGCTTGAGGTGGAAAGACCCATTTTTGCTTTGCACCACATTCTTCTGTGAGCTCTTCGATACGGAGTCCTGCTTGAGCGATTTTTGTTACAATTTCTCCTAACGTCCATCTGCGAATTGTATTTTTAGGTAAAGAGGAGCGCTCTGCTTCTGATAAGAGCATACCGTATGCTACATCTACTTCGATTACATCTTCATAAAAGTAATTTCCATTTGCGATTGCTTGGTTATCTTCTATTTGTAGAAGTTTTGTATACATTGGGTGATAGTCGCGTAAAAGGAATGTTCCACCTTGTTTTAACAATTGAGAAATAAGTGTAAATAAAGGCTCTAAATCTATGAAATAGTGGAGCACACCAAGCTCAAGTAATACTACGTCGAATGAGCCTATTGTTTCTGGTAAATCTAGTACATCAGACACGATGTATTCAATATGTATTTTAGCGGCTGCGGCAAGTTCCTTAGCATATTTCGCATTGCTCTCCGAAATATCGACAACCGTTACTTCTGCCCCTAATAATGAAAGGGCAACCGCCTTACTCCCTTTTGATCCCATTAAATTTATAATTCGTTTTCCTCGCACTTCACCGATGTAAGGCAAATAATAAGCGACCTCGGCAGTAGGGTTTTCCCGTATTTGCTTGCCAAAAGAATGCGGCGTTCCGTGACGATTTGTCCAAGCTTCATAAGCGGCTTTACTCCAGCCCGCTTTATTCTTTGCGCTTAATTGCTGTTGATTCAAAAAGACCTCTCCTTTCCATGAAGATGTATAAGTTCTTCGTAAACATGGAATTTCCTTTCAATGGAATGAATTATAATTTTTTTACAATAAAACGAACAAATAGTTTGATTTTTCTGTATAATATTATAAAATGTAAATTACATATGAAAAGCGTTGAAGAGGAAAAGTAGAATGAAATCATTCTTTCCAGAGAGCTTCGGTAGCTGAGAAGAAGCAAGAATACTCATTTGAACAATGGCCTCTGAGCTTCGTCCTGAACTTATCACTTGATAATAGTAGGCGACGACGAGTGTTGGCTTTCGTTATCAAAGTCACAGTATACGAGCAATAGTTGCTCCGTACTTGCAGAGGTCAATCGTGTGAGCGATTGACGAAATAAGGTGGTACCACGACTGTATATACAGCCTCGTCCTTATCTTTTTAAAAGATAGGGGCGAGGCTTTTTTATTTTTAAAGGGGGGCATGTAGGATGAATATTTTTATTGGAGGCGCTTGGCCATATGCAAATGGTTCATTGCACCTTGGTCATATTGCTAGTTTACTACCAGGAGATATTTTAGCGCGTTATTACCGTTTAAAAGGAGACAATGTGTTATATGTATCAGGAAGTGACTGTAACGGTACACCGATTGCAATTCGTGCTAAGCAGGAGAGAGTAAGTGTAAAAACAATTGCGGATCGCTATCATGAGGAATTTGAACGATGTTTTCAGAAGTTAGGTTTTTCCTATGATTGCTATACACGTACTGACTGTGTTCATCATCATGAAGTAGTTCAGAACATTTTCTTAGAGCTTTTAGAAAAGGGGCTTATTTATAAAAAGAAGGTGGAGCAAACATATTGTGAGACTTGTGCGCAGTTTTTGCCGGACCGTTATGTGGAAGGGATTTGTCCGCAATGCGGCGCACAGGCGCGTGGTGATCAGTGCGATGCATGTTCTGCTATTTTGGATCCGATAGATTTATTAGAGAAAACATGTAAGTTGTGCGGCAGTGTGCCGACAATTAAGGAGACAGAGCATTTTTATTTTGCACTAACGTCATTACAGAAGCAGTTAGAAGAGTATATAGAAACGGTGAAACAGAATGGCACGTGGCGTGAGAACGCCGTACAGCTGGCGCAGCGATATTTACAAGAAGGATTACAAGACCGTGCTGTTTCAAGAGATTTGCCAATTGGAGTAAGCGTTCCGATTGCTGGGTACGAAGAGAAGAAGGTGTACGTTTGGATTGAGGCTGTGTCTGGTTATTATTCAGCAAGTAAACAATGGGCACAAGAAATAAACTGTGATGATACACCATTTTGGCAAGCGGATACACGGACGTATTATGTGCATGGCAAAGATAATATTCCATTTCATACAATTATTTGGCCAGCTATTTTGCAGGGAATACAAGCGAAAGTATTGCCAGAATATATTGTTTCTAATGAATATTTAACGGTGGAAAAAAGGAAGTTATCTACGAGTAGGAATTGGGCTGTATGGATACCAGACATGTTAAAGGAATATAATCCTGATTCGATACGCTATTTTTTAACTATAAACGCACCAGAAAATCGAGATACAGATTTTTCGTGGCGAGAGTTTATTTATAGTCATAATAGTGAATTGTTAGGAGCATATGGAAACTTTGTTAATAGAACGCTGAAGTTTCTTGAAAAATATTACGAGAATACTGTACCAACTGGACACATCAATCAAGAAATTGAAGAAAAGCTAAAAGGATTATATGTGGAAGTAGGACGATTGATTGAAAAAGCACATTTTAAACAAGCACTAGAACTAATTTTTGAAACGATTCGTTATGCTAATAAATATTTCGATGAGAGACAGCCTTGGAAACAAATAAAAGAGGACAAGAGAGCCTGCGATGAAACAATGCGAAATTGTGTTCATTTCATTATAAACTTTGCACAAGTATTAGCGCCGTTTCTTCCGTTTTCATCTGCACAAGTACAACAAATGTTAGAGGTTTCTCAGAGCAAATGGAATTACGTCACTGAATGTCCAGCTTATATTTCGAATGTATCACCGTTATTTGAACGTATCGATGTGAAGAAAATTGAGGAAGAAGTGGAAAAACTGTATGGGTCTTTAATATGAAAAAATAGCACCGATTGTGGTGCTATTTTTTCATTAAAGTATATAATCACTTTCCTTACAAAAATGTAATCTTATTGTAAGCCATTGCGATAGTAGTTTCGACAAGGTTTTTATACAATAAAGATACAAAATCAGTACGTGCTAGAAGAATGGGTATCAATAAGAAAAGGAGAGCGAGAGATGGAATGGATTCACGACTTATTTCAACAGCATGCATACTATGTTGTACTTATTGGATTGATGCTAGAGTATATTGCATTTCCGTTTCCGGGAGAGCCAACATTAGCGTATGCAGGGTATTTGGCACATACCGGTGAGCTACATCTAGTGCCGCTAATCTTTTTATCTTTTGTAGGAACAAGTGTAGGTATGACAATTCAGTACTTTGTCGGAAACAAGCTTGGGATGCCATTTATACAAAAGTACGGAAAATATGTCTTTTTAACGCAGCGTAAAATTGATTTAACGAATAAATGGTTTGATAAGTACGGTTATTTTTTAATCTTTATTGGTTTCTTTATTCCTGGTGTGCGTCATTTTACA
Organism: Bacillus sp. GB_SG_008; assembly: GCF_052038115.1. NCBI lineage: Bacteria > Bacillati > Bacillota > Bacilli > Caryophanales > Bacillaceae > Bacillus > Bacillus sp. GB_SG_008. The sequence continues at coordinate 425,333 of NZ_JBPZSK010000002.1, forward strand.
GGGTACTTTGCGGGAATTATTAATTTACCATTTCGCCGCTTCGCGATGACGATTTATTCTGGAGCATTGCTTTGGGTATCATTCTTCTTAGTGGGCGGTTATTGGTTAGGTGGAAACTTAGATAATATATTTAGAGCAGTTGAAGGCCATATTGGAAAGATTATTATCGGTGTTGTTGTGGTCGTGGCAGCAGGTGCAGCGGTAGGATTCCGTAAACAAATTAAACGTGTGTTTGCTCAAACAGTAAATTAAAAATGTCCATTCTATGTCGAAAAAGGCGGTCTCTGAAATGTACCCTTTACAAAGGGCGCATTTCAGAGACCGCCTTCTTTTTTATTATGAATTACTTTCCATTTGAACATGACTTTCATCTTGTAGTAAATCAAAGATATCCGCTAAGCAAAATGCGATAAACCAAGTCCAAAGACCATGGAAGAACGCTGTACTAAGTTGCAGAGGTAAATCATAAGTTGTTGTGGAAAATGAGATACAACCGCCGACAATTCCAATCATCGTTAAAAGTGTTGTTTTTCTTGCGTTTTCTTCCGGATTGAAAAGAAAGAAAGTAAACGAACCTAAAATTGAAGCGCTTACAATAGAATCGATTCCATTCATATATAAATTTTCACCAGTATGAGTATTTGTCCAAAAGCATACGAGACCGCCTGCTACGGCAAATAATGTTGCGATTATAAATCTAAATTGTTTGTTCATACGTTCATCTCCTTCATCATCATCATTTGAACAGGAGGACCTGAATTTTAATTAATAGAAATTAAATAAGAAGATATAGTTATTATCTACTTTTATGATATATACATAGTATAACATGTTTTAGATTTGAATAAAAATAATTATCTGATATTTCTAGTTTTTGATGTTTCAAATAGCTATAAACATCATTCCATTTCCTTCGATATCATAAAGTGAAACTTCCATCAGTGGGGGGGTTCATCCCCCACTGATGGTTAGTTGAACAAATCGGGCTTTTACGGAACTCTTTTATATGCAAATAAAAACGCAAGGATTTCCTCCTTGCGTTTTGTTATATACGTTTAAATCGTCCAACCACTTCTACTGTTTCTGTAATGTTAATAAAAGCATGGCTATCAACGTGGCGGATTAGACGTTTAATTTCTCCTAATTCATAGCGTGTAACAATTGTGTAAATCACTTTTTTCTCATGATCTGTATATCCACCGACAGCATCAACCATTGTTACACCGCGAATCCCGTTTTGTAGTAATGCTTTTTTAATGGCACTTCCTTTTTCTGTAACGGTCATCACCGTTAATTTAATGTGCTTTGTATGAATAGAATCGATGACTTTACTTACAACAAATCGGCTGATAAGTGTGTAAAGTGTAATATCCCATCCAAAAATAAAACCACCGACTGCAAGTAGAATAAGGTTAAAGCCAAAAGTAATGGATCCAATGGAAATATCCCTATGTTTTGCTACAATTAATCCAATAATATCGAATCCACCTGTTGAAGAGGCAAAACGGAAAATGATTCCCGTTGCAGCTCCGCAAAGTACACCACCAAAAACAGAAGACAACAAAACATCCTCAGAAAGTTGATGAACTGAAATGATATTCATTGCAAGAGTCGATGCAGCAAGAAAGTATGCTGTTAAAAAAGTTGTTTTCTTTCCTAAATAAAAATAGCTAAGAAAGAGTAGTGGAATGTTTAATAAAAAGATGAGTGCACCAATGCTGTAGTGCATTAAGTAACCGATAATCATCCCAACGCCAGCAAAGCCGCCACTAATCATGTGGTGTGGAATAAAAAACATATTCATTGAAACTGCATAGAGAATTGAAGCAACTGAAATAACAACAAGTTGAATGATGAATTCTAGATGCAATGTTTTTGCGGCTGGGAATGATAAAAAGGCGGTATCGGGAACGTAATCGGCGTCTCCTAGTTGGCCCATAGTCTGTTTTCATCTCCATATTCGTTTTTAATTACAAGAAGAGAATAATGCTTTTTTTAAGTACTGGCAATAGTTTTATTATTATACGAAAATTTTATAAAATTTTTACAATTTAAGTGTATGAATAAAAACATGAATATGTAAAATATAAGGAATTTACATGTTGAAACAGTATGATATAATCCTGTCATAAGGATGTGAAGAGATGGAATTCCTATTTCAAGATGCAGTGTTATGTATATCTGTTGTAACAACGGCACTTTGTTTATTAGAAGTCTTATTTCTCACTAATGTTTCACGTTTTGTGCGTCAGCAAACATATAGAGGTAGACAGAAAGCTTTCGCAGTCGTTGAAACATGTGAGGATCATATAGGGAATAGCTTACTTTTCTCTATCTTTTATAAACATGGAATGGCCCACTCAGTTCGCAGGCAAGAAGCAAGCGGAGAGAGTGACGATGTAGGTCCGTATATAACCAATGTTTCGCTAACGAATTAAGAAACATTGGAGGAATATATATATGTTTAAATCATACCGAGCTTGGCTCGTAAGTTTATCTTTATTACTTGTTGTTGTTTTATCTGGTTGTAGTAATGCGAATGCAAATGCAGGACCAGTTGATGCGAATAGTCCAGGATTTTGGAATCACTTTATTGTATATCCAATTTCTGTTATGCTGCAGTTTGTGGCGCACCATTTGCCGAATCATAGCTTTGGGATTGCCATTATCATTATTACGATTGTAGTTCGTACGATATTACTGCCGCTGACGATTACGCAATATCGCAGCCAATTAAAAACGAAAAAAATGCAGCCAAAGATTCAGAAATTGAAGGAAAAGTATGGCGATACGACGAAGAATCCGGAAAAACAAAAGCAATATCAACAAGAAATGATGACTTTAATGAGAGAGGACGGTGTAAACCCGCTGATGGGTTGTTTACCGTTGCTGCTGCAAATGCCGGTCTTCTCAGGATTGTACTATGCAATTAGTCACACGGAAGAGATTCGTTCATCTTCTTTCTTATGGGTAAATTTAGGACATGCAGATCCTTATCACATTTTACCTGTCCTTGCTGCTATGTCAACATTCCTGCAAATGAAAGTATTTCAGTCTAATATGACAGGAGAACAAGCTCAAAATCAAGTATTAAAAGTCCAGCAGTTTATAATGCCGGCAATGATTTTATTTATGGGATCAGCTGCACCATCAGGACTTGTCTTGTACTGGATTACAAGTAACCTATTTACTGTGATTCAAACTATAGTATTGAGGAAAGTCATGGATCGTGAAGATGTACAAGTGCAAGGGCAAGGGGCATAAGAAAAATTTAGTTTTATAAATAAGACAGTGCTTGTGAGAGCACTGTCTATTTTTGTGATTTCGATATACGAAATTGATGCATGAATGTAATGACCACTTGTTATCGGCTTGAATATGAAGGGGCTTGGAGGTTAATAGAGAGGAACTTTGTATCTGTTATATTATACCGATATAATTTGTGTGTGTAATATAAAACACTCTTGCATTTTTTCAAAAATTCAATATAATGAACAGTAACAACAACATTCGACAAAAGTATTGATAAGGACATGATCTATTTTTTACGATTCTCAGAGAGGGAAGCCTGAGGCTGTGAGCTTCCTAATACGAAAGAATAGTTTACCACCTTTGAACTGCAGCAGTGAACGAACATCTAGTAATTGTTTGCCGGCAACAGCCGTTATCTGAAACTTGAGCAATTGGCGCTTTGTGTCTTCGTGTCAATTGGAACAAGGGTGGAACCGCGAATCAAACACTCGTCCCTTTTTTTAGGGAGGAGTGTTTTTTTATTTTATTTAGATCAAACTAGGATTAGAGGGAGGAGACGCAGTATGCATCACGATGACAAAAATAAAATTGGCCTAACAGTCGCATTATCAATCGTTGTCGGAACAATTATCGGCTCTGGGGTATTTATGAAGCCAGGTAAGGTACTGGATTACGCAGGAAGTTCTAACATGGCAATCTTTGCTTGGGTAGTAGGGGGGATTTTGACCTTAGCAAGTGGTTTAACTGTTGCAGAAATTGGGGCGCAAATTCCGAAAAATGGTGGCTTGTATACGTATTTAGAAGAGATTTACGGAAGATTTTGGGGTTATTTATCTGGATGGATGCAAACACTTGTATATGGACCAGCAATTATTGGAACATTAGGATTGTATTTTAGTTCGTTAGTTTTAAACTTTTTCCATATTGATAAAGTGTGGAATTTACCAATCGCGATTGGAACAGTTGTATTTCTTGGTGCTGTAAATAGTGTTGGAACAAAGTATGGGGGTATTGTTCAAACTGTGACAACAGTTGGGAAAATGATCCCGGTTGTACTTATTATTGTGATGGGGTTTTGGAAAGGGGACAGCGATATATTTAACGTCGTTGTACCAGCGTCCGCAAATCAAAGTATTGGGATGGCAATTTTGGCAACATTATTTGCATATGATGGTTGGATTTTACTAGCATCTATCGGCGGTGAAATGAAAAATCCAACAAAGCTGTTGCCAAAAGCGCTGACAATTGGAATCCTTGTAGTAACAGCAGCGTATGTGTTGATTAATATGGCATTATTAAAAGTGTTACCAGCTCCGCAAATTGTTGCACTTAGTGAGAATGCAACAGCGAAAGCGGCTGAAATGTTATTAGGTGAATACGGTGGGAAATTGATTAGTATTGGGGTTATCGTTTCAATTTTCGGATGTTTAAATGGAAAAATTTTAACATTCCCACGCATTCCAGTATCAATGGCAGAACTTGGTCAGCTACCGTTTTCAAAATTTATTGCGAAAATTAATGATAAGTTTAAAACGCCAGCAAATGCAATTTTTGTAGAGATTCTACTTGGTATTATTTTAATGATTGTAAGTGACCCGAATAAATTGTCCGAGATTTCCGTATTTATTATTTATATTTTCTATGTGATGACATTTATCGGTGTATTCATTTTACGAAAACGTAATGCAGGACAAAAGCGTGAATATAGTGTTCCCTTATATCCAATCGTACCAATCATAGCAATTTTAGGATCATTCTTTGTAATTGGAAGTGCGATTATTAATGATCCAATCAGTTGTTTCTTGTCAATTGGTATCGTATTAACTGGATTACCAGTGTATTGGTATTTGAATAAGAAAGAGGCAAATTTGAATAAGAAAAAGGTAAGTTAGTCGATAATGAATTTTGAAATAGGCATCTTTTGGAGATGCCTATTTTTTTGTGCAAGGATGTTGAAAGAGATTGTGGAATATGTTGTTAAAAGGAGGTGTTTACAGTGTTAACGTCTGTTGTCGAATTTATCTTTATGATTGCACCACTTGCATTGCTTGCCTTTGTGTTTCGATGGATTCGTTTTATTTATATAAACTCAGAAGAACAAATAAAACAAAATGAACAAATTATTTCGTTGTTATCGGATATAAAGAATCAAAATGAAGAACGGACATGAGTGGGAATACATGTCCGTTTTTTTAATAACGTAATTTCATTAATATGCTTCGAATTTCCTCATCGTTCATAAATAAATCATGATGCTTTTCTGTAATTTTCGCAAGGGCAACGTCATGATAGAAAAATTCTGTGAAAAATTTAACGAATGGCTGAGACATTGTTTTCATTGCTTGCCATGAGTTTTGCTCAACACCTGCAAATAAAATTTCATGATCATCGATAATGATGAGTAAAAAGCGTTCAAGTGCATCATGTTCTTCTGTTGGGATGAGAAGGTGAATTTGTTCTAGTGTTGTATCAAGATTCCCTACAACAAGTGCTTCTATCTCTACACCTTGCTTTTTCTTCTCTTCTAATAACGGCATATATTCTAGGAACGTATCATTCCATGCAGACATACGGATGGATTTCTTTGCTTCCTGCACAAGTTGTTTACTTTGCGCATGAATAGAAGACTGTATTTTTAAGCTCCAAACACGGTCATCTGTATATATTTTTTTCGATACGTTGTTTTGTAACTCTTCAATATTTGATTGAAATTCTGCGGTTAACTTTTCGATAGCAAGCTGCAGCGGCAAGGCGATATATAGTTTTTTCTTTTCAGAAACAGAATCCATCACCATGCCTTTATCAATAAGACGTGCCAATACTTCGTATATCTTTGCTTTCGGAACACCAGAATACTTCACGATGCTCGTTGCATCAAGCGGCTCTTCGCTTGAAACGAGGACTTCGTATGCTTGACTTTCATATTGTGAAAAACCGAATCTTTGTAACATAGTTCCTCCTGAACGAAAATTTCTTCTTTCTTAAGAATAAGGAACTCTCTTCGTGAATACAAGGGAAGAAGCTTCTTCTCTTGTGATTGAAACAGAAGCGGCAGCTATATCAGAAGAAGTTAATGCAGCGGCAGAAACACAGGTATCTCATTTAGAAAAAGTGTCAGGAACGATGAAGCAATTAATAGTAGAAATGAGCGATTTGGAAAAGCGAGTAGAACAGTTTAAAATAGAAAATTGAACTTTAGGCTGTCGGGATTTTCCCGACAGCCATTTTTGAATGTTTTTTGGGGCGTATTCATGTCGTATATTGTCGGAAGGTCGATATCCCGCATTAACGGGCAGTAAAGGCTGGGGAAGAGCGGGGAAGAATACTGCCCGTAAAAGCCCGATTGGTTCAACTAACCATCAGTGAGAAAAGCGTCACTGATGGAAGTTTCACTTTATGTTGTGTCGAAGCGCCGATAAATGCCCCACTTCCGCCGATATATCGTGAAAAACACCGATATATTGAGATTGTAACTCTTTTCATATTTAATTATGGACAGCTTGGAATGTGAGGATGCCGTTACTTTCTGTTACCATTAATGTCCCGCCAATAGCTTGTGTTGTATATTGATGAGATGTACGATCAGTTAATCCAAGTTGTTCTAAAATAGACATAACACCTTGCTGACCAAGAGAAGGGTCTAAACTCAAAATAACAAGACCTACCGTTGCATAAAAGGCTGAAGTGTCTTGTTCAGAAGCATCTGAACCGACAACAGCAACAGCACCGATATTGCCGTTAGATTTATAAATTGTCATGCCAAATCCTAAACCATTGCTGAATGTTCCATTGTACGTAACAGTTGCTTGATCCTCTGTGAATAGCTTAACATTTCCTAAGTTATATCCGGATGGCTTTCCAAGACGGTTAAAAGTGGAAACATATTCTTGGATAGTTCGAGTTGTCTCAGCTTGTGCTGGTTGATGTGGATTAGGTTGGCCCGGTTGAGGAGCAGGTTGTGGGTTTGGGGTAGGAGCTGGGGCTGGTATTTGTTCTGGTGGAACTGGCTTTTCAACTGGAGGAGAAGAAGTTGGTTTGTCTTTCTCTTTCTCACACGCTGTTGTTCCTAGCAGAAGACTTCCTGCTAATAATAAGGTAATAAATAAACGTTTCATAATCCACTTCCTTTCAAAGTTGCGAAAATGCGATTTCTTGCAGAAGTCATATCAATATATGCAGGGCGGACAGAAAAGAGTTACGGTAGATAAGCATATTCTGGGAAAATAAAGTAAAACTTCCATCAGTGGGGGCATCCCCCACTGATGGTTAGTTGAACCAATCGGGCTTTTACGAGCAGCCATTTTTTTAGGTGAGTTTCTGTCGTATATTGTCGGAAGGTCGATATGTTGTGTCGAAGCGCCGATAAATGCCGTACTTCCGCCGATATATCGTGAAAAGCGCCGATATATTTTTAGTTATGGAGAAAATTTTGTACAATAGTAAAGAATCTACAGAAGAGGTGAACAGAAATGGCAATTGTTGATGTTACCATTATTCCAGTTGGAACAGGCACTACAAGTGTAAGTGAGTATGTAGCGGAAATACAAAAAGTACTTGAGAAAAATGCAGATCGCGTGAAGTATCAATTAACACCAATGAATACAATTATTGAAGGAGAACTTCCGGTGTTATTTGAAGTCATTCAACAAATGCATGAAGTTCCATTTTCTAAAGGCGCAGGTCGCGTAGCAACAAATATTCGTGTTGATGACCGCCGTGATAAAGTCAGCTCCATGGAGAAGAAGTTACAGTCTGTACAGTCGAAGTTATAGAGTGGAACTAATCGGGATTTTACTGCCCGAATAGGAGAAGCAGCGAAATAAGGCTGCTTCTTTTTTAATATGACTTAAAAAAGTAGGACAAGAAAATTGTTTCTATCTTTAAATTTATTTACTATCAAATATGAAGAAATGAGAAGGGAGCTAGAGGGATGAGTGACAAATTTCAAGAACAGTTTGACGGCTTGCTACAGAAGTATACAGAGCTATTATTAGGAGAGAGCAACGAAGAATATAAACAAAAGGTTGAGAAATGGGCGTTATATTCGTATATTGCTAAAACGATGCCAGCTCTTGTAAAGCATTGGAATGAAACGTATCCAGATGCAAAAGAAGAGATGGTAAAGTTAATTACAGAAATTAAAAAGCGAAATGATGAGCATAGACAAAATAAGTGAAAAATAGGAAAAGGCTACTTGTATAAGTGGTCTTTTCTTATTTTTGATGAATAGGCATATGAGTTATTTTTATATAATGTTTGTTTATCTGTATACCACTTTTTATATGAAATGGAAGGAGTGTTTATAGAGAGGAGAAGATGTTAAAAAGCATTTGTCGAAATTATTTTTTGAAGAAGGCATTTTACTATATTGTTACCCACCCCCCCGAAATTTCTGTATGTCGAAAAAATTTTATTTCGTATTTTTCCTTTTAAAATTCAATTATACATACATTCTTGTATTATTATGTTAATTATCTAAATAATTATTTGTATCAAATAATTTTAAACAATGATATAATTTAGAAGAGGGGTAAAAAACAGACAAAGTACAGTCATAGGGGTGAAATACATGGAACAATTAATGCGTAATTCTTTCTTGTTTTTATCAAAAAATAAAGCGTTAACAAAACTAGCGAAAAAATACGGTTTACGTTTTGGAGCAGGACGCTTTGTTGCGGGGGAAACAATTGATTTAGCAGTAGCTGCAATTAAAGATTTAAACAAACAAAACCTTTGCGTTACGATCGACTATTTAGGGGAATTTGTTGATAACGAAGCAGAGGCAAATGAAATGGCGGATGAATCGATTGAAGCGATTCGTGCAATCGGTCGCGAAAAGCTAGATTCTCAGCTTTCATTAAAAATGACTTCTATGGGTTTAGATATCTCAGAAAATTTAGTTATGAACAATATGCGCCGTATTTTAGATGCAGCGAAAGAAAACGGTGTGTTTGTAACAATTGATATGGAAGATTATTCACGTTGCGGAAAAACAATTGATATCTTCATGAAATTAAGAGAAGAATATGATAATGTTGGTACAGTAATTCAAGCGTATTTATATCGAACAGAGAAAGATATAGATGATTTGAATGCGTATCATCCAAATTTACGTCTTGTAAAAGGGGCGTATAAAGAGTCTGAAGAAGTTGCATTCCCAGAGAAGAAAGATGTAGATGACAATTATAAAAAGATTATTAGAACGCACTTATTAAATGGTAATTATACAGCAATCGCTTCACATGATGATGCAATTATTGAATATACAAAAAAACTTGCTGAAGAATACAACATTTCTCGTGATCAGTTTGAATTCCAAATGTTATTCGGCATTCGTACAGAGCGTCAACTTGAGCTTGTGAAAGAAGGATATAAAATGCGCGTGTATGTACCATATGGAAACGACTGGTACGGCTACTTCATGCGTCGCTTAGCAGAACGTCCAGCTAACGTAGCATTCGTATTAAAAGGAATGGTTAAAAAATAACCAAGGAAGTTTAAACTTCCTTGGTTATTTTAATTGTTCAAAAGCATAGTCTGCCATCTTTTTTGCATCAGGGTACAGTGTTTTGCGGCCAGAAGAGAGGACAACGGTAATAACCCTTTTCCCGTCTTTCTCATCTACTGTAGCGACTGTATATTCTGCTAATGTAGAAAGACCGCTTTTGCTTCCAATCGCATGTGGATCAGCGTACAGTTCTTCACGTCCATAGTTTGCGATTTTTTTCGTTTGCATGGATGTATGTATAGTTGTATGAATGGTATTCATATCTTGTAAGACTTCTGGATACTTTAATACTTTTTTTGTAATAAGTGCTAAATCATATGGTGAAATTTTATTTCCAAGCGCATCAGCCCCGCTTGCGTTTTTAAACGTTGTATGTGTCGCTCCGAGCTGTTTTGCTCGTTCATTCATCATTTTTGCGAATTTTTCTTTGGAACCGGCGATATGTTCTGCGATCGATTCAGCGATTGGATCGGCGCTAATAACAAGCATCAACTTTAATGCCTCATCGCGCTTTAGCTTTTCTCCAGCATGTAGTGTAATTTTTTTACTTTGGATTTCTGTTTTTATTGCATGTTCTGTAACGGTAATTTCTTCATCTTCTTTTACATTTTCTAGTAGAAGAAGAGCAGTCATCATTTTCGTTACACTTGCTGGGTAGGAGCGTTCATGTTCACGTTTTCCATATAAAACTTCTCCTGTATTTGCATCAATTGTCACGCCGTACTTTCCGTATATATCAGGCTGGGCAGCTCTGGCTACTTTTTGTCTGTGCGCATATAAGGAAAAGATCATCGCAATAAATAATGTAGCAGTAATAACAAGTAGTGTAATCGTTCGTTTCATTCTGTACCCTCTTTTATGTATGGAATAGGCAGCGATATAGCCTATTTTTCATTATGCCACGTTCGCTGCCTATAGTTGTACTCTTATTTTTCACCCATGTTTTGTTTTTTATATTGCTGATTGTTTCCTTGTCGGCCTTTTTCGATGCCGCGATCAACTGGACCAGCATTTCCTGTTACGCTTGTAGAACTAATACCTGCTTTTGATGGGTTTTTCTTAATTTTAGCCATAAGTTATGCCTCCGTGTGATCAATTTTATGGATTTTTAAAGTGTAACTAACCTTTTTAGGAGAAGGTGTTTTAAGAAAGGAAGTTCACTACATATCATGCCCAAAATATAAAAAAGAAATAAGTTCAGAAAATTTTATCTTTAAATATATTGCGAAAATTTAAACAATATCATATATTTATTAGTAGAGGCTCATTCATAGATTGCGACGTTTGTCGAAAAATTGAATGAGCATTCATTCAAGAATAAGGGGGAGAATTGGATGTTCCAAATTAAAAAGGCTGCAGTTCTTGGTTCTGGTGTAATGGGTTCTGGAATTGCTGCGCATTTAGCTAACATCGGTATACCGACATTATTGCTTGATATTGTACCGCCAACGCTTACAAAAGAGGAAGAAGCGAAGGGACTTACATTAGAACATAAAAGTGTACGAAATCGTTTCAGTAACGGAGCGCTGCAAAAATTGTTAAAGCAAAAACCAGCTCCTCTTACAATGAAAGAAAACTTAACGTTAATTGAAGCTGGCAATATGGAAGATGATATGGAACGCCTTGCTGACGTTGATTGGATTATCGAAGTTGTTGTTGAAAATTTGGAAATTAAAAAGAAAGTATTTGCGAAAATAGACGCTGTTCGCAAGTTAGGTTCTATTGTTAGCTCAAATACATCGGGTATTTCCGTTGAAAAAATGGTAGAAGGGCGTTCAGACGATTTCAAAAAACACTTCTTGGGAACGCACTTTTTTAACCCTCCACGTTATTTAAAACTTCTTGAGATTATACCGACAAAAGAAACGGCTCCTCATGTGTTAGACTTCATGAAATTATTTGGCGAAGATGGACTTGGAAAAGGTGTTGTTGTTGCAAAAGACACACCAAACTTTATTGGAAACCGCATCGGTACGTACGGACTGCTTGTAACGCTGCAAGAAATGCTAAAACGCGGTTATAGCATTGGCGAAGTAGATTCAGTAACAGGTCCGTTAATTGGTCGTCCGAAAAGTGCAACGTTCCGCACATTAGATGTTGTCGGATTAGATACGTTTGTTCACGTTGCAAATAACGTATATGAAAACGTACAAGAAGAAGAGCGTGAAGTCTTCAAAGTGCCAGCTTTCATGCACGACATGTTAGAACGAAAATGGCTTGGAAGTAAGACAGGTCAAGGCTTCTTCTTAAAACAAGGAAAAGAGATTTTAGAGTTAAATCCTGAAACGATGGAATACGAGGCTCGTAAAAATTTGAACGCGGCTTCTGTTGAATTAAGTAAACAGGAAAAAGGATTAGCAAACAAATTGAAAGCGCTTGTATACGCAAAAGACCGCGCTGGCGAATTGTTATGGAACATTATTACGCCAACTCTTCTATATTCAGCAAAGCTTATGAAAGAAATTGCTGATGATATTGTTGCAATTGATAATGCAATGAAATGGGGCTTTGGCTGGGAGCAAGGACCATTTGAAATTTGGGATGCAATTGGCGTTGAGAAGTCCGTTCAGAAAATGGAGGAAGACGGTCAAGTTGTTCCAGCTTGGGTAAAAGAAATGATCGAGAAAGGCATTACATCGTTCTATAAACATGATAATGGTGAGAGCTATTACTATGATAACGGTGAATATAAACAAATCGTTCGTAATAAAAAGGCAATTTCTCTAAAACAACTGAAAGAGAAAAATGGCGTACTGAAGAAAAATAGCGGTGCGAGCCTTATTGATTTAGGCGATGGCATCCTTTGCTTAGAATTCCATTCAAAGAGCAACGCAATCGGTATGGATATTACGCAAATGATTAATTACGCTGTCGATGAAGTTGAAAAGAATTATAAAGGACTTGTCATTGGAAACCAATCGAAGAATTTCTGCGTTGGTGCGAACCTTGCGATGATTTTAATGGAAGCGCAAGATGACAATTATTTTGAAATTGAGTGGGTCGTGAGAAACTTCCAAGATGCAATGATGAAAATGAAGTACTGCTCAAAACCAGTCGTGGCAGCGCCTTATGGGATGACACTTGGCGGCGGTACAGAGGTTTGCTTACCGGCAGCTAGCATTCAAGCGTCTAGTGAAACGTACATGGGATTAGTAGAAGTCGGTGTTGGTTTAATCCCTGGCGGAGGCGGTAACAAAGAGTTATACATTAAACATTTGAATAAAATGGCAAACGGTGTTGAGTTTGACCTGCAAAAAGTTGCAAATAAAGTGTTTGAAACAGTAGCGATGGCGAAAGTTTCAACATCTGCACAAGAAGCAGCTTCTCATAACTTCTTAGGCGATAAAGATGGTATTAGCGTCAATGGCGATCACTTACTATATGATGCAAAACAAAAGGCACTTGCTTTATATGAAGCGGGCTATAAAGCACCAATTCGTAAAAAGATCCCAGTTGTCGGTGAAACAGGATATGCAACGCTCGTGCTTGGGGCAGAAGCAATGCACTTATCTGGCTATATTTCCGAACATGACTTACACATTGCGAAAAAACTCGCATATGTCATTGCTGGTGGAAAAATCCCATATGGAACAGAAGTTGATGAACAATATTTATTAGATGTGGAACGCGAAGCATTTATCAGTTTAGTGAGCGAAATGAAATCACAAGCAAGAATGCAGCACATGCTTGTAAAAGGAAAACCATTACGTAACTAAGGAGGACGAGTGTTCATGAGAGAAGCTGTTATTGTTGCAGGGGCAAGAACGCCAGTTGGGAAAGCGAAGAGAGGATCATTAAAAACAGTACGTCCTGATGATTTAGGGGCATTAGTTGTAAAAGAAACATTAAAACGTGCGAATAACTATGACGGTCCAATTGATGATTTAATTTTTGGCTGTGCGACGCCAGAAGCAGAGCAAGGTTTAAATATGGCGCGTAATATTGGTGGATTAGCAGGACTTTCTTATAATGTTCCGGCTATTACAATTAACCGTTACTGTTCTTCTGGACTGCAAAGTATTGCTTTTGGTGCAGAGCGTATTATGCTTGGGCATTCGGAAGCAGTATTATCTGGCGGCGCTGAATCTATGAGTTTAGTGCCGATGATGGGACACGTTGTTCGCCCGAACAACCGTCTTGTTGAAGCAGCTCCAGAATATTATATGAGCATGGGACATACAGCGGAGCAAGTAGCAGTGAAATATGGAATTTCCCGTGAAGAGCAAGATGCATTTGCAGTAAGAAGCCATCAGCGTGCAGCAAAAGCATTAGCGGAAGGAAAGTTTGTGGATGAAACAGTACCGGTGGATGTAACACTTCGCACTGTTTCGGTAAATAACAAATTACAAGAAGAAACAATTGTGTTCTCACAAGATGAAGGTGTAAGAGCAGATACGACGTTAGATATTCTTGGGAAACTACGACCAGCATTTAACGTGCGCGGTTCAGTAACAGCTGGCAATTCTTCGCAACTGAGCGATGGCGCAGCAGCAGTACTACTGATGGATCGTGAAAAAGCAGTAAGCGACGGACTAAAGCCGCTTGGAAAATTCCGCTCCTTCGCAGTAGCTGGTGTACCGCCAGAAGTAATGGGAATCGGTCCAATTGCAGCGATTCCAAAAGCGTTAAAATTAGCAGGCTTAGAACTATCTGATATCGGCTTATTTGAACTAAATGAAGCATTCGCTTCTCAATCGATTCAAGTTATTCGCGAACTTGGACTAGATGAGGAAAAAGTAAACGTAAACGGCGGAGCGATTGCACTTGGACATCCACTTGGATGTACAGGAGCGAAATTAACATTATCTCTTATTCATGAAATGAAGCGCCGTAATGAGCAGTTCGGCATCGTGACAATGTGTATTGGTGGCGGAATGGGTGCTGCTGGAGTGTTTGAATTATTGTAAAAGCGAAATCACTATAAATAGATAGCATTTCAAAATGGAAGCGACTAAAGGGTATAAAAACAAACAAAGGAGGGCTAGCTTCTCTCACAACAAGAGAAGCAGCCTATGAAAATATGAAGGAGGAAATTTTTCATGGAAAAAATAGTAGGAAGTGCAGTAAAAGGCGGCAGCTTTTTAGTTGATGATTTTACAATTGATCAAGTGTTTACACCTGAAGATTATACAGATGAGCATAAAATGATCGCGAAAACGACAGAGGACTTTATCGTAAATGAAGTACTGCCAGAGCTTGAATATTTAGAGCAGCATGAGTTTGATCGTTCCGTTCGTTTATTAAAAGAAGCAGGTGAGCTTGGATTATTAGGTGCTGATGTACCAGAAGAGTACGGCGGCATTGGCCTTGATAAAGTTAGCTCTGCGTTAATTGCAGAAAAATTTTCGCGTGCGGGCGGCTTTGCGATTACGCACGGTGCTCACGTAGGGATTGGATCGTTGCCAATCGTATTATTTGGTAACGAGGGGCAAAAGAAACAATATCTTCCTGCATTAGCAACAGGCGAAAAGTTAGCTGCGTACGCATTAACTGAACCAGGTTCTGGATCTGATGCATTAGGAGCAAAAACAACGGCTCGTTTAAATGCGGAAGGTACACACTATGTATTAAACGGTGAAAAACAGTGGATTACAAACTCTGCTTTCGCTGACGTATTCATTGTATACGCAAAAGTAGATGGCGAACATTTCACAGCGTTTATCGTAGAGAGAGAATACGCTGGCGTATCCACAAGCCCGGAAGAAAAGAAAATGGGTATTAAATGTTCTTCTACTCGTACGTTAATTTTAGAAGACGCATTAGTGCCAAAAGAAAATGTGCTTGGTGAAATTGGGAAAGGTCACGTAATCGCATTTAACATTTTAAATATCGGCCGTTATAAATTAGGTGTTGGTACAGTTGGTTCGGCTAAACGTGCTTTAGAAATTTCAGCACAATATGCAAATCAACGTCAGCAGTTTAAGCAGCCAATTGCTCGCTTCCCGTTAATTCAAGAGAAGCTTGCAAATATGGCAGCAAAAATTTATGCAGCGGAAAGCTCTGTATATCGTACAGTTGGTTTATTTGAAAGCCGTATGAGTACATTATCAGAAGAAGAAGTAAAAGACGGTAAAGCTGTAGCAGCTTCTATTGCTGAATATGCAATTGAGTGTTCTTTAAATAAAGTATTTGGTTCTGAAGTATTAGATTACGTAGTAGATGAAGGTGTTCAAATTCATGGTGGTTACGGATTTATGGCAGAGTACGAGATTGAAAGAATGTACCGCGATTCTCGTATTAACCGTATTTTCGAAGGTACGAATGAAATTAACCGCTTAATCGTACCAGGTACGTTCCTGCGTAAAGCAATGAAAGGTGAATTACCACTTCTCGAAAAAGCACAAAAACTACAAGAAGAATTAATGATGATGATGCCGGAAGAAGTAGGCGATGAGCCATTAGCACTGCAAAAACATTTAGTGAAGAATGCGAAGAAAATCGGCTTAATGGTAGCTGGATTAGCTGTTCAAAAGTATGGTAAAGCTTTAGATAAAGAACAAGAAGTTCTTGTGAATATCGCTGATATCGTAAGCAACCTATACGCAATGGAATCAGTAGTTCTTCGTACAGAAAAAGCAATTAAAACAACTGGCCTTGAGAAAAACAAACAAAAAGTTCTATACACTGAAGTATTCTGCCAAGAAGCATTCAATCAAATCGAAGCAGATGCGAAAGAAACAATTATCGCTGTAGAAAATGGCGATATGCTGCGCATGATGTTATCTGCGCTTCGTAAATTTACTCGTCACACACCGCTTAACGTAATTCCGAAGAAACGTGAAATTGCGGCGAAAGTGTTAGAGGATGAGCGTTATACAGTTTAATATGTAAAAAGCAGGAGTCGTTTAGAGCGGCTCCTTTTTTCGTGTTCATCGATATATCGGCGGAAGTAGTATATTTATCGGCGTTTCGATGATGTTCAACATGCGAATCGTTGAGCGACTCCTGCCTTTTTTTTGCCCAAAAATGGAATTTTCAGTGACAAAAACTAATACCATTAGTATAATAAAACTAACATCATTAGTTTTTAAAAGGGAGCTGGAAATATGAGAATGATGCATGAGAAAACGGTATATCAATTGTCATTTTTGCCAAGAGTGTTTCCTGTGAATTGTTACTTTGTGGAGGAAGAAGACGGTTTAACTTTAATTGATGCGGCGCTGCCATATAGCGCAAAAGGCATTTTACAAGCAGCTCAAAAAATCGGAAAGCCGATTACTAATATTGTATTAACACATGCACATGATGATCACATTGGTGCGCTAGATGCATTAAAAGAAGTACTTCCTGATGTTCCTGTTTATATTTCAAAGCGGGACGCACGTTTGTTAGAAGGAGATACGACATTACAAAGAGATGAACCAAATACGCCAATAAAAGGCGGTGTACCTAAAAAAGTAAAGACAAGACCAGATGTTTTATTAGAAGATGGAGATCGAATTGGATCGCTTCTTGCGATTATGACACCGGGACATACACCAGGTTCCATGTCGTTTCTTGATACGCGAAATAACACTCTTATTGTCGGAGATGCATTTCAAACAAGAGGAGGCACTGCCGTTTCAGGACAAATGAAATTTTGGTTCCCGTTTCCTGCGATGGCAACGTGGAGTAAAGAAGTAGCATTACAGAGTGCAGAGAGATTAAGAGAATATGGGTCTTCCTTACTTGCAGCAGGACATGGAAAAATGATAAAGGATCCAGCCGCGGCAATAGACCGTGCGATTGAGGAAGCAAAGCGAAATATAGAAAGCATGAAAGAAGGTTAATTTATGTCACCGAGAATAGGGCTTACATTACAGAAAATCATCGATACAGCAGCAGAAATCGCAGATGTAAACGGAATGCAAGAAGTAACATTAGCGTCATTATCGCAAAGGCTAGGGATACGCTCTCCCTCTCTATATAATCATGTGAAAGGTTTACAAGACGTACGAAAAAACCTTGGTGTTTATGGAATAGAGCAGCTGCATGAGGAGCTGAAAGAGGCGGTAGAGGGTAAAAGTATGGATGAAGCAATTCATGCATTAGGAGAAGCGTACGTGTCGTTTGTCCGAAAACATCCTGGATTGTATGAAGCAACTTTTTTACGAGATGAAGAAGTACAACAAGCAGGAGATGGAATTGTAGAGCTTTGCCTTCATGTTTTACAACACTATGGTTTAGAGGGTGAAAAAGCACTCCATGCGACGCGTGGATTAAGAAGTATTTGTCACGGATTTGCGTCGATTGAACAGCAAGGTGGATTTGGATTGCCGCTGGATTTAGATGTGAGTTTACATTTATTACTGGAAACGTTTATTAAAGGGCTACATGTAATAAAAGAATAAATAAGGGGAGAGAAAACATGAATTTTTTGCTGTTCATGCTTCTTTTTACAGTAGGTTGCGGCTTGTTAGAGATGAAAGTGCAAAAGGATGTGAAGTGAAATGTTTGCAGGACATTTTGGCTTAGCTGCAGCAGTGAAGGCAAAGTCACCGAAAATACCGCTTTGGGCTCTCATGTTAAGCACACAACTATTGGACGTGATCTTTGTGCCGCTTTATGTTTTAGGAGTAGAGACAATAGAGCCTATTGGTGGTAATGGCTATGGTGAAGCAGTGATTCATGCGGATTATTCACACTCTTTAATAGGAGCACTGTGTATTGCCTTTTTTGCAGGAATAGTGGGTATGAAGTTTTGGGGAAGACGAAGTGGCTTTGTTATTGGAGCGGTAGTTTTTAGTCATTGGATCCTTGATTTACTTGTGCATCGTGCTGATTTGCCATTACTTCCAGGGAATTTCGGAGACTTACCTATGCTTGGTTTTGAGTTGTGGCGATTTCCAGCTATTAGTATCGCATTGGAATGTATTCTTATTGCATTAGGTAGTATATCATACTTTCGATATGTTGTTTCGAGTGTAGAGCAACAAAAGAAATCTATAGCAAGAGTAGCCGGCGGTGTAGTAGTTGTGTTATTAATTCTTTCGTTAATTACAGATGTAGTTGGCTTTGCGGCTTGAGTATGAATAAGAGGGAACCTTAGAAGCGATCCTAAGGTTTTTTTAGTGCATACAATCTAAAAATAAATAGATACTAAATCTTGAATGAACAAAGAAAGGAAGGCTGTTACGATGCAAAATTTAAACGAGCTTGAAGTGGAGAATTTACGTCATCTTATTGGCGGGCATGCAACAGTTATTAACAAATTACAAGAGTATGCACAAGCATGTACGGATCCGCAGCTGAAGCAGATGCTGCAAAAAGATGTGCAAGATGCACAAAATACGAAACAACAATTAATGTCTTTTCTAGGATAGGGGGGTAAAGAACATGAATGAAAAAGATATGGTAAATGATTATTTAGCTGAATTAAATGCAAGTTTAACAGGCTATGCGAATTACATTGCTCAAACGAATAACGATCAATTATATCAAACGTTAATTCAAATTCGTAATCAAGACGAAATGCGTCAACGTAATCTGTATCAATTCGCAAAACAAAAGAATTATTATCAACCAGCAGCTCCTGCTAATCCAACGATTGTTCAGCAGTTGAAGAATCAATTAAGTGCACAATAAGAAAAGAAATTTTTTAAAACGGGTGACGTGATTGAGACGTTACCTGTTTTTTTGTGAAAGTAAAAAGTTCGTGACTTTGTCGAAATTATATGCAAGGGGACATAAAACGTCCATATTATTTGTGATATATTTCACAAATTGTACATGGTTTCCATGGTAAAAACTTCTATAATAAAAAGTGTAAAGAACACAGCACAAAGAAAATTACACTAAGAAGCAGGTGAGATTGTCATGAATAGAAACACAAGAAAGATTGCGATTATTGGTACTGGATTAGTTGGATCAAGCTGTGCGTATTCTATTGTGAATCAAGGAATCTGTGAAGAATTAGCGTTAATTGATCTGAATCATGAACGAGCAGTCGGCGAAGCAATGGATTTATCACACTGCATTAATTTTACAAATACAAGAACAAAAGTATATGCAGGAACTTATGAAGACTGCAAAGATATGGATATTGTTATTATTACAGCGGGACCTGCTCCAAAGCCAGGTCAAAGTCGCCTTGATACTTTAGGGGCAAGTGCGAAAATTATGGAGAGTATCGTATCAAGTGTAATGGAGAGCGGATTTGATGGCATCTTCCTAATCGCA
This sequence comes from Bacillus sp. GB_SG_008, assembly GCF_052038115.1. NCBI lineage: Bacteria > Bacillati > Bacillota > Bacilli > Caryophanales > Bacillaceae > Bacillus > Bacillus sp. GB_SG_008. Next base: position 445,251 of record NZ_JBPZSK010000002.1, read on the forward strand.
TCAAACCCAGTTGATATTATTACTTATCAAGTTTGGAAATTATCAGGTTTGCCAAGAAATCGCGTCCTTGGTACTGGGACATCACTAGATTCTTCTCGTTTAAGAACAATTTTATCTGAAATGCTGGAAGTTGACCCTCGTAGCATTCACGGTTACTCATTAGGTGAGCATGGCGATTCACAAATGGTTGCTTGGTCACATGTAACAGTAGGTGGAAAGCCTGTCTTGCAAATTTTAGAGGAGCAAAAAGAGCGTCTAGGTGAAATTGATTTAGATGAAGTTGTGGAAAAAACAGCAAAAGCTGGTTGGGAAATTTATAAACGGAAAGGAACTACTTATTACGGTATTGGGAATGCGTTAGCTTATATTGCACGTTCTATTTTTAATGATGATCACTGTATTATTGCTGTATCAGCCGTTTTAGACGGTGAATATGGTGAGTATGAAATTTCCACAGGTGTACCAGCTATCATTACAAGAGATGGTATAAAAGAACTTGTCGAACTGAACTTAACAGAAGCTGAAGAAAGCCGATTTGCAAAATCAAATGACATTTTACGCGACTACATGAAAACAATCGGTTACTAAACTAGAAGAAGGTGAAACAGATGAAGGAATATATCATGCCTCGTATATTCAAAGGATCTGCAGGAATTGCACAAGGTATTTTCGTATCTCTTGGAATTGGTTTGCTCATCGAAAATATAGGAAGAATTGCTGATATTCCTATGTTAATTACAATTGGAGTTGTTGCAAAATCACTTATGGCACCAGCAATTGGAGCAGGAATCGCTTTTATGCTTGGAGCAAATGGACTTGTCATTTTCTCAGCGATGGTTGCAGGAGCGATTGGAGCTGGATCAATTTCGATTACTGCAGCCGGCTTGATGATTAAAACTGGTGAACCAATTGGTGCGTTATTAACAGCAACACTAGCAGTTTATATCGGTAAACGATTAAGCGGAAAAACTGCTTTAGATATGATGCTTGTTCCGTTTGCTGCAATATTAGGTTCAGGTTTAGTTGGTATTTGGTTATCCCACAATATTAGCCCGGTTTTAAATGCGGTTGGAGCATTTATTAAAGATAGCTCAGCAGGCAGTCCGTTTATTGCTTCTATTTTACTTTCAGTTGTTTGGGGTTTATTATTAATTTCTCCAGCGTCATCAGCAGCTTTAGCGATTGCCCTTAGCCTAGACGGCGTAGCAGGCGGTGCTGCACTTGCAGGATGCGTCGCTCAATTTATCGGATTCGCTGTTATCTCTGCGAAAGAAAATAATTTAGGCGGTATTTTGGCACAAGCCCTTTGTACACCGAAAGTACAGCTTCCGAATATTACTAAGAACCCGATGATTCTTGTACCAACTGTTGTCGCCAGTGCAATTGTAGGTCCTGTATCGGCGCTTGTATTCCAAATGACAGCGGGGAAAGAAATTGCGGGTCTTGGACTTAGTTCTTTAATCGCACCAATTAACTTAATTTCAAGCAAAGGATTAAGTGTTGTTCCAGCGATGGTAATTACTTATATCATAATTCCAGTAGCTGTTTCTTATATACTGTATATGATTTTGAAAAAAGCAGGTCGTATTAAACCTGGCGACATGACTGTACCGCAATCTTAAAGATTAGTAAGAGTGTGACATATAATATACCAATTTGAAAAGCTCCTTTTACATAGAGAAAAGCAGACTGAAGCCGCAGTCTGCTTTTGTTTTTATAGATTATACGATCATCCAGCAGGGGCTTTAACCTTTTGTTTACGTAATTCAAATACAGATTGCATAGCAGCATAAAGAAAGCTTGCTACTACGATGCCTGTTATTACATCTATAAAGGCGTGCTGTTTTGTAAACAAAGTAGATAAAATAATGAGTGCGCCAACAAATGTTAATAGACCATATTCCCATTTGTTTTGCTTTTTTCTCTTATATGCTGTAATCATAATGACAAATGTTGTGAGCACGTGAATGCTAGGAAAACAATTTACAGGTTGATCGATACTGTAAATAAAGCGAACTAAATTAGCAAACACATCATTGCCAATCACTTCAGGACGTGTTACCGTTGTTTGCCACATATAATAAATGCTAAAAGAAAGAAGGTCACCTAATATAACACTACTTAATGTAACGTAGTAGAGCTTTCGGTCAGCAAAGCAGTAATAAATTAGAGTACCGTATAGATAGGGAAACCAAAGTAAGTATGGAACGATAAATTCTTTTGTAAAAGGAATCCATGCGTCTATTTTTGTTGTTACATTCACAGCACCTACTGTTGATTGATTGAGCACGTCATAAAGAAGACCTACAAGTATGAGTAGCAATATATAACATAATGGAAGAAAGGATGAACGTTGATTATTCTCCATAGCGGTTCTCCTATTTCTAATGTAATGAGATAAAACTTGAGAAATTATAAATAGAAAAAATGTAAATGAGCTATCAATTTTCATTAAAGCGTTTTCACTATATCATATTGTAAGATGACGATATTATTCATTTGTATTTTTGATAAAGAGAAGCTGTCAGTAAACAAAAGTTTGTTTAAGAGGTATGTTCGAGTTTATCCCGCATTAACGGGCAGTAAGACCCCCGCACTGATGGAAAATTATAATAGAAAAATATAAACGAGCTATCGATTTTCATTAAAGCGTTTTTACTATAGTATATTCTAAAGTTAAGATATAGCCCATTTGCATTTTCAATAAGAGAGAATTGCCATTAAATAAATGTTTGATTAAGACGTACGTTCGATTTTGTGGTCTTAATCAAACGTTTGTTTAAGAGGTATGTTCGATTTTATAATACTAATTAAACGTTTGATTAAGATATATGTTCTATAATGCTGCGCACCTTGTTTGAAAAAATAAAAAAACACTTCTCAAAAAAAATGAAGTGTTTTTCTGTCTCTAAATATATTATAATAAAAATAGTTAGAATTTTATTATTTCAATAAAATATCATATAAGCTTAAATAGATGTATTATATTCATTTATGTATTTAGTTACGCTTTCATTTAATGTTGCGAAAAAGTCTGGGAATTCTGAACTATTTGTGCGAATATTATCTATATGTTGTAAAGAGAATTTTTCGTTTAAGAGAAACTCACCGTGATGTCCAAATACCTGTATATTAGCATTCATTTGTCCTGAATCTTCTTGTGTTGATACGAGAATGTAGTGAAATGCTTTTACAGGAATGACATATGTTTTGCGATATGTATTCGTACTGTTTATTCCGGTTTGTTTTATCACTTGAAACTGGAGAATGTCTTTGTTTATAGCAACAGACAATGTTGTTGACTTTAACTTTGTGTCTGTTAATTCATCAAGTTCTTCAAGTTGAAAGTGGATTGTAGTTTGATCTGAATGATGTTGAATTTGTTGCTGGATGACTGAGTGAATTTGTAGGTCCATATAGTTAAATAATCTCCTTTTCTTTATGTACTATCAAAGACAAAAATATAGAACAAAAGAATTAATATAACAGTTTCAAGCAGTAAAAAAGATTAAACATTTGTATTCTTCCTTAAAGAGAATACATGACAAATTACTAAAAAACAATATAAACTGATTTAGTATTTCGTGTTTTAAAAACCGTATATTTAACATAGTTAATATTATGTTAAATAATTTCTTTAGGGTAGTAAAGTATTTTTTGAGAATTTAAGAAAAATAAAAAATTTTGCAGGATAAAAGAAATTCTTAGCGAATTAAGTTAAAGTTTGAAATGAAAAAATATTTTCTATATGATAAGGTAAAGGTTAGTGAAAAGTAGGTGAATGTATGCCAGTAACATTTTATTCATATCCAAAATGTGGAACATGCCAAAAGGCAAAAAAATGGTTAGAAGCAAATGATGTAGCATATGAAATGATTCATATTGTTGAAAATCCACCTTCTAAGGAAGAACTTCGCAGTTTATATGAAAAAAGCGAATTGCCATTAAAAAAGTTCTTTAACACAAGTGGAATGCGTTACCGCGAGCTTGGTTTAAAGGATAAGCTAAAAGATGCAAGTGAAGAGGAAATGTTGGACATGCTCGCTTCTGATGGCATGTTAATCAAACGACCAATTGTAACAGGCAGTAATCATGTAACAGTTGGCTTTAATGAAGAACAATTTGAAAGCGTGTGGAAAAAGTACCGATAAGGTATTTTTACATAATTAATACATTCATTGGAGGTACAGACATGAGCATTCCAAAACAATTACGTTACTCTGAAGAACACGAATGGGTAAAAGTTGATGGCAACCAAGTTGTTATCGGTATTACAGATTTCGCACAACACGAATTAGGAGATATCGTATTCGTAGAACTTCCTGAAGTTGGTGCAACAATCGAAGCTGACGAGCCATTCGGAAGCGTAGAATCTGTTAAAACAGTTTCTGAGTTATACGCACCTGTAGCAGGTAAAGTTGTAGCAGTAAACGAAGAATTAAACGACAAGCCAGAGCTTGTTAACGAGTCTCCATACGAAGGTGCATGGATGATTAAAGTTGAGATTGAAGATGCAGGTCAAGTGGATAACTTATTAACTGCAGAACAATACGAAGAAATGATCAATCAAGACTAAGATGGAAAGGGCAGCTAATAGCTGTCCTTTTTTATTTGTGTCAGCTCTAGTAGCTAGAATGTTCGGTGGCTTCACTTCTTCCCCACATTCTGAACGAGCCACTTCCGCTTTTATTCACAAAAATAAACAGGAAACAACATTGAAATATCGAATATACTATATACTAAAGGTAAGGTTGTATCATAGTATATGGTGATCGGGTGATGCCAAGTGGTCTATGTGGAAAAAGTAATTATTGTTGAAGGTAAATCAGATAAGAAGAAGATTGAAACGATTATTAGAGAACCGGTGGAAATTGTTTGTACAAATGGTACAATTAGTTTGTCGAAAATGGATGAACTTATTGATCAGCTGTACGATAAAGAAGTGTATGTGCTTGTGGACGCAGATGATGCAGGAGAGAAGCTACGCAAACAATTTCGCCGAGAATTTCCACATGCTGAACATATTTATATTGATCGTTCGTATCGTGAGGTTGCAACTGCACCATCAAATCATTTAGCGAACGTTTTATGGGGAGCTGACATTGACGTTTATACAGAATTTTTACGGTAAGGAATGGTAGAATGATCGATTTGACAGGAAATGAAGCTATGGCTGCAGTTGAAAATCAAGATAAAACGGTGTTATACGTATATACGCCAATGTGTGGTACGTGTCAACTTGCTAAAAAAATGTTAACAGTTGTTGAAGCCGCATTACCTCATTTGGAAATTGGGATGCTAGATTTAAATTACGCACCGCATTTTGCGCGGGAGTACGAAATTGAAAGCGTTCCGTGTTTACTTATATTTGAGAAAAATCAACTTATGAAGAAAATATATGCATTTCAATCTGTGGAATATTTATATATGGAATTACAATAGGCGGCAAATACTTTGCCGCCTCGACATATTTCTTGGGAAATATAAGCAACAAGTGATTTTTTGTCGAGAGAAAGATACAGGAGAGCTCGTTATAGAAATGGAATGGTATTATGTAAAACGTGATATGAGGAGTGTGACGGAGATGAAATTGTATTCACTGCTTCAATCATTTGTAACATATGCCAATACGCAATATCATTTAGAACCGCTACTGCCGCAATTTGAGCGGACTGTTTGTTTTACTTTTCAAGATGAGCGTTATTCATTGAAAATTTCAAGAGATAAAATTGAGCTTACGAATGGTGCAATGGGAACGGAAGAACTTGTTTGTTTTCAAGAAGATGACTTGCAGTTATTAATTACAGGACAAGTTCGTTTGCAGTCACTATTGCGTAGAAAGGCCATTACATATAGAGGGGCATACCAAACAATGTTATTATTAGAATCTGTATTTCATATTTGTAAGCCGCTACGAATAGGTGCTTAAATTTCAGAAAGTTCCTTCTTTGCAAAAATTTCTGTTGACATCTATTTCATGCGTTGATACAATTCAAAACATGAAATAACGAAAACTTCATAACGACAAAATCAGACGAAATTTACATCTGATTTTCTCTTATCAAGAGAGGTGGAGGGACTGTGCCCGATGAAACCCGGCAACCGTCAACTTATGTTGAAATGGTGCCAATTCCTGCAAAGCGAATGCTTTGAGAGATGAGAGGAAAGGATAATAGTAATTTATGTATATAAACCTTTCTGCTCATTTTAAAGCAGAAAGGTTTTTTTGTTGTTTCAGTGTAGGAGGACGCTCAAACAACAGCTTCATTTATCCCGCATTAACGGGCAGTTATCCCCCACCGGAAGGTTCAGAGAGAAGCAAGGAAGATAGGTGGGGGATAACTGCCCGTAAAAGTCCGATTGGTTCAACTAACCATCAGTGGGAGATGAAAAAACTCTCCACTGATGGAAGTTTCACTTTATCGGTATAGCGGAGAGCCGCTTACACTTTTTAATTAAAAAGGGGTGACATCAATGATTGTGTTAGAAAATGTAAAGAAAATATATCGCTCCAAAAACGGCGATGTTACTGCTGTTGATAATGCGAATTTACAAATAGAAAAAGGTGAAATTTTCGGGGTTATCGGATATAGCGGTGCCGGAAAGAGTTCCTTAATTCGCTTGTTTAATCAATTGGAGAAACCAACGTCTGGAAAAATTACTGTTGGAGAGCGTTTGATTTCAGCAATTAGAGGAAAAGAACTGCGAGAAGCGCGTCAAGAAATCGGGATGATTTTCCAGCATTTTAACTTGCTTTGGTCACGAACTGTTCGTGAAAATATTGCTTTTCCGCTTGAAATTGCTGGAGTGACAAAAGAGAAAAGAACACAGCGTGTAGATGAATTGATTCGTCTTGTTGGTTTAGAAGGGCGAGGAGATGCGTATCCATCTCAGCTGAGTGGTGGACAAAAGCAGCGCGTTGGGATTGCGAGAGCATTAGCAAATAACCCGAAAGTATTATTATGCGATGAAGCGACATCAGCACTAGATCCAGAAACAACAGATCAAATTTTAGATTTGCTTCTCGATATTAATAAACGCCTCGGTTTAACGATCGTACTCATTACACATGAAATGCACGTTATTCAAAAAATTTGTAACCGCGTTGCTGTTATGGAAAAAGGAAAGATTGTTGAAAGCGGCAGTGTGTTAGATGTATTTCGTAATCCGCAGCAAGACATTACAAAGCGCTTCGTTAAGCAAATAACAGATTCTGAAGATACAGATGAAGCAATTGAACATTTAGTAGAAAAATACCCGGAAGGAAAAGTCGTGAAACTGCAATTTATTGGTGAAGCAGTGGAAAGACCAGTTCTGCAGGAATTAATGAAGAAAGATGGAATTGAAGTGAGCATTTTGCAAGGAAATATTGCTCAAACGACAAACGGGGCGTATGGAAGTTTAATTGTTCATTTAAAAGGTGACGAAGATGTGGTTGCAGAGGCAGTTGCAACGATTCAACAAGAGCAAGTAGAGCTGGAGGTGATTGCACATGGATAATTTGTTTCAAAATGTCGATTGGGATCAAATGTTAGAAGCAACACAAGAAACGTTATACATGACGGCAATTGCCACGCTTGCAACGTTCGTATTAGGTCTTATTCTTGGATTAGTACTGTTTCTCACAGGAAAAGATAATCTGTGGGAGAACAAGCCAGTCAATATTGTGATTGGCGCGTTTGTAAATATTTTTCGTTCTATTCCGTTCATCATTTTAATCATTTTATTGATTCCGTTTACGAAGTTTCTTCTTAATACGATTCTTGGAGCAAGTGCCGCATTACCAGCATTAATTGTTGGAGCAGCACCGTTCTATGCGAGAATGGTTGAAATTGCGCTTCGTGAAATTGATAAAGGCGTTATTGAAGCATCAAAAGCGATGGGAGCAAAGACGAGTACAATTATCTTAAAAGTATTGATACCAGAATCTTTGCCAGCACTTATTTCGGGTATTACGGTAACGGCAATTGCACTTGTAGGCTATACAGCGATGGCTGGAGTTGTTGGAGCAGGCGGTCTTGGTACACTTGCTTATTTAGAGGGATTCCAACGCAATAATGGCGATGTCACTCTCATGGCAACAATTCTTGTGCTGGTTATTGTATTTATTATTCAAATGTTTGGTGATTTTCTTACGAAGCGTCTTGATAAAAGATAAAGGGAAAGTTGGTGGTGGATATATTATCTACCTCTAGCTTCAGAAAGTTATTATTGGGATAAAGTGAAACTTCTATTAGTGGAGGGCCGTATCCTCCACTGATGGAAAGCCCGCCCAATCGGGCTCTAACGGGGAGTCTACTGCCCGTTAATGAGGGATAAAGTGTTTTCGTCTCACACGAAACTCTCTATAGAATTTATATTTCGAATATTGAAAAAAGAAAGGATGTTATAATTATGAAGAAGGTATTATTTTCAGCACTTCTTGCTGTATTTGTATTTGCATTAGCTGCTTGTGGTGGCGGCGGAAAAGATGAAAAGACACTTGTAGTTGGTGCTTCTAACGTACCGCATGCGGTTATTTTAGAACAAGCGAAACCACTATTAGAGAAAAAGGGTATTACATTAAAAATTAAAAAATTCCAAGACTATGTATTACCAAACAAAGCATTAGCTGATAAAGATCTTGATGCAAACTATTTCCAGCACATTCCATATTTAGAGAAAGAAATTCAAGAAAAAGGATATAATTTTGTAAATGCAGGAAAAATTCATTTGGAGCCTATGGGTATTTACTCTAAGAAATATAAAAGCTTAAAAGACCTTCCAAATGGTGCAACAGTTATTATGAGTAATAACGTAGCAGAGCGTGGGCGTATGTTAGGACTTCTGCAAAAAGGCGGCGTTATCAAACTTAAAGATGGTGTAGATATCGTAAAAGCGACAGAAAAAGATATTGTAGAAAATCCAAAAAACTTGAAATTTAAAACAGATGTTGAGCCAGGGCTTACACCGAAATTATATGAAAACAACGAAGGCGATGCATTATTCATCAACTCAAATTACGCAATTGATGCAAAATTAAATCCGACAAAAGATGCAATTGCACTTGAAGGATCAGACTCTCCTTACGCAAATATTATTGCTGTTCGTAAAGGTGACGAAAACAGAAAAGAAATTAAAGAACTTGTCGAAGTATTACATTCAAAAGAAATTCAAGATTTCATTAAGAAAGAGTACAAAGGAGCTGTACTTCCTGTAAGTGAATAAGGTGAAAAAAGGGCTAGAATTTTTCAGCCCTTTTTTCTTTATATAAGTAGGAAGAAAGGTGTATCATAATATAATGTGCAGAAAATACCTGCTCGTATTTGTAGAAAAATTGTTACATTTTTTCAACGTTTGCGATATCATTTTATTTGATATAAAATTAGAATGAGAATAAAATGAGAATGTGAACGTTTTAGGAATTTTTAAAATGTATATAGATGATTAATGGAGGTATTGAGATGGCTGGTTCTACATTAACGATTAAAGATTTACATGTATCAATCGATGGCAAAGAAATTTTAAAGGGTGTAAACCTTGAAGTAAAAGGTGGAGAAATCCACGCAATTATGGGGCCTAACGGAACGGGTAAATCAACTTTATCTTCTGCAATTATGGGTCACCCAAAATATGAAGTAACACAAGGCAGCATCATCATCGACGGTGAAGATGTATTAGAAATGGAAGTAGATGAGCGCGCACAAGCGGGTCTATTCCTAGCAATGCAATATCCAAGTGAAATTAGCGGAGTAACAAACGCTGACTTCTTACGTTCTGCAATTAATGCACGCCGTGAAGAAGGCGATGAAATTTCTCTTATGAAATTTATCCGTACATTAGATAAAAACATGGAATTCCTAGAAATGGATCCATCAATGGCACAACGTTACTTAAACGAAGGTTTCTCTGGCGGTGAGAAAAAACGTAATGAAATTCTTCAATTAATGATGATTCAGCCAAAAATCGCAATCTTAGACGAAATTGACTCTGGTCTTGATATCGATGCATTAAAAGTTGTATCTAAAGGTATTAACGAAATGCGCGGCGAAGATTTCGGTTGCTTAATGATCACGCACTACCAACGTTTATTAAATTACATCACTCCAGATCATGTACACGTTATGATGAATGGTCGTGTTGTGAAATCTGGCGGTCCTGAGCTTGCACAACGTTTAGAAGCTGAAGGTTATGACTGGATTAAAAAAGAACTAGGTATTGAAGACGAAACAGAAGAGCAAGAAGCGTAAGAGAGGAGCATAAACATGACAATTGGTACATTACCTTTCGATCAAGATTCTATCCGTCAGCATGCAAGCGAAGCGAACGAAGCTGCTTGGTTGACTGAGTTCCGCTTACAAGCTCTTGCAAAGGCAACTGAACTTCCAATGCCAACGCCTGATAAAACAAAAATTGATAAATGGGATTTTATCGGCAAAGGTCACACTGCAAAGCAAGAGCCTGTACGTTCTTTAGAAGAACTTCCAGAAGCAGTGAAAAATTTAATTGACGAAAATAATAGCGTTCTTGTAGGGCGTAGCGGTACAACTGCATTCGTTTCTTTATCAGAAGAGGCGAAAACAAAAGGCGTTATTTTTACAGATATCGTAACAGCTGCAACTGAGCATGCTGAATTAGTACAAAAGTATTTAATGAAAGACGGCGTGAAAGTTGACGAACATCGTTTAACAGCGCTTCATGCTGCACTAATCAACGGCGGTGCGTTCGTATACGTTCCGAAAAACGTTGTTCTTGAAACACCACTTCAAGCTGTATTCTTAGTAGACGGCGAAGAAGCAAACGTTTATAACCACGTACTATTCGTTGCAGATGCAAACAGCTCTGCAACATATGTAGAAAACTACGTGGCAAATGAAACTGTAACTGGTATTGCAAATATCGTGGCAGAAGTAATTGTAGAACAAGGTGCACAAGTGAAATTTGGTGCAGTTGACTTATTAGCAAAAGATGTAACATCTTACGTAAACCGCCGTGGCGTAGTTGGACGAGATGGACGTCTAGAGTGGGCATTAGGTCTTATGAACGATGGAAACACAATTTCTGAGAACGTAACAAACTTAATGGGCGACGGTTCATTTGCTGATACAAAAACAGTAACAATTGGCCGTGGTAACCAAATACAAAACTTTACAACAAAAGTTGTTCACTTCGGTAAACATTCTGAAGGCTTTATCTTAAAACACGGTGTACAAAAAGATAGCGCAACATCTATCTTTAACGGAATTGGTAAAATCGAGCACGGTGCTTCTAAATCAAATGCACAGCAATCTTCTCGCGTTCTGATGTTAAATGAAAAAGCACGCGGCGATGCAAACCCAATTCTTTTAATCGATGAAGATGATGTAATGGCAGGTCACGCAGCTTCTGTAGGACGCGTAGATCCTACACAACTATACTACCTAATGAGCCGTGGTATTCCGAAGAAAGAAGCAGAACGTTTAGTCATCCATGGATTCTTAGCACCTGTAGTAAATGAGCTTCCAATCGAAGGAGTAAAAGCACAGCTTGTTGAGGTAATTGAAAGGAAAGTTCGCTAATGGATATTCATGAAATACGCAAACAGTTTCCAATTCTTGATCAAAAAGTGAACGGCAAACAACTTGTTTATTTCGATAGTGCGGCAACTTCTCAAAAACCAATTCAAGTAATTGAAACGTTAGAACGTTACTATAAAGAATACAACTCTAATGTTCATCGCGGTGTTCATACGCTCGGTACGAAAGCAACCGATGCGTATGAAGGCGCACGCGAGAAAGTTCGTAAGTTTATTAATGCGAAGTCTATGGAAGAGATTATTTTTACGCGCGGTACAACAACAGCGTTAAATACAGTTGCGGCAAGCTATGGTATGGAACATGTAAAAGAAGGCGATGAAATTGTCATCTCTTACATGGAGCACCATAGTAACATTATTCCTTGGCAACAAGTTGCGAAGAAAACAGGCGCAACATTAAAATATCTTCCGCTTCAACCAGACGGGACAATTTCATTAGAAGATGCTCGTCAAACGATCACGTCAAATACGAAAATCGTATCTATTATGTACGTGTCAAACGTACTTGGAACGATTAACCCTGTAAAAGAAATTGCAGAAATTGCACACCAAAACGGAGCAATCATGGTCGTTGATGGTGCACAAAGTACACCGCATATGAAAGTGGACGTACAAGATTTAAACTGTGATTTTTACGCTTTATCCGCTCATAAAATGTGCGGACCTACAGGTATTGGCGTATTATATGGTAAGAAGGAATTGCTTGAAAATATGGAGCCAATTGAATTTGGCGGTGAAATGATCGATTTCGTAGACTTACAAGAGTCTACGTGGAAAGAGCTTCCTTGGAAATTCGAAGCAGGTACACCGATTATCGGCAACGCAATCGGACTTGGAGCTGCAATTGATTTCTTAGAAGAAATCGGTCTTGATAATATTGAAAAGCATGAACATGAATTAGCGCAGTATGCTTTAGAAAGACTATCAGAAGTAGACGGTGTTACAATTTATGGTCCAAAGCACCGTGCAGGTCTTGTTACATTTAATATTGATGACGTACATCCACACGATGTTGCGACAGTATTAGATGTAGAAGGTATTGCGGTTCGTGCAGGTCATCATTGTGCACAGCCGTTAATGAAGTGGCTCAAAGCTTCTTCTACAGCACGTGCAAGCTTCTATTTATATAACACAAAAGAAGAAATTGATACATTTGTCGAAGCGCTGACGAAAACAAAGGAGTATTTCACAAATGTCATTTAATAATTTAGATACGTTATATCGTCAAGTTATTATGGATCATTATAAAAATCCACGTAACCATGGCGTATTAGAAGATAGTGTTACGGTTAATTTGAACAATCCAACTTGCGGTGACCGCATTCAACTTACAATGAAAGTAGAAGACGGTATTGTTCAAGAAGCGAAGTTTGAAGGAGAAGGCTGTTCCATCTCTATGTCTTCCGCTTCTATGATGACGCAAGCAGTAAAAGGAAAGAAAATTGAAGAGGCACTTCAGCTTTCAAAAATTTTCTCGGATATGATGCTAGGAAAAGAGTATGATGACAGCATTGATTTAGGAGATATCGAGGCATTACAAGGTGTATGCAAATTTCCAGCGCGTATTAAGTGTGCAACATTAGCTTGGAAAGCGTTAGAAAAAGGCTTGAACGAAGAGAAGTAATGCAAATGAGTTCCTAAATACGAAGTTTATCCAAGGAGGGACATACGAACATGGCGAAACAGCTGCCAGATATCGGCGATTATAAATATGGTTTCAAAGATAAAGACGTTTCAATTTTCCGTGCTGAGCGCGGTTTAACAAGAGAAATCGTAGAAGAGATTTCACGTATGAAAGAAGAACCACAGTGGATGTTAGACTTCCGTTTAAAATCACTGGATCACTTCTATGAAATGCCAATGCCACAATGGGGCGGCGACTTAAATGACTTAAATTTCGATGAGATTACGTACTACGTAAAACCATCTGAGAAATCTGAGAAGTCTTGGGATGAAGTACCTGATGAAATTAAAGCAACGTTTGATAAATTAGGTATTCCAGAAGCTGAGCAAAAATATTTAGCGGGTGTATCTGCACAGTACGAATCTGAAGTTGTATACCACAACATGAAAGAAGATTTAGAAGAGCTAGGAATCGTATTTAAAGATACAGATAGCGCATTAAAAGAGAACGAAGATATTTTCCGTGAGCATTTCGGAAAAGTAATTCCGCCAACTGATAATAAATTCTCAGCATTAAACTCTGCAGTTTGGTCTGGTGGATCATTCATCTACGTTCCAAAAGGTGTGAAAGTAGAAACACCGTTACAAGCGTATTTCCGTATTAACTCTGAAAATATGGGACAATTCGAGCGTACGCTTATTATCGTAGACGAAGGCGCACACGTACACTACGTAGAAGGTTGTACAGCACCTGTTTACACAACAAACTCACTTCACAGTGCGGTAGTAGAAATCATCATTAAGAAAGATGCATATTGCCGTTATACAACAATCCAAAACTGGGCAAACAACGTATACAACCTAGTTACAAAACGTGCAGTTTGTGAAGCAAACGCAACGATGGAATGGATTGACGGTAACATCGGATCGAAATTAACGATGAAATACCCAGCTGTTATCTTAAAAGGCGAAGGCGCTCGTGGTTTAACATTATCTATCGCGATTGCTGGTAAAGGCCAACACCAAGATGCTGGTGCGAAAATGATTCACTTAGCGCCAAACACATCTTCAACAATCGTTTCTAAATCGATTGCTAAACATGGTGGTAAAGTAACATACCGTGGTATCGTACACTTCGGACCAAAAGCGACAAACTCTCGCTCTAACATCGAGTGTGACACATTAATCATGGATAACCAGTCTACATCTGATACAATTCCTTACAACGAGATCAAAAACGATCACGTATCACTTGAGCACGAAGCGAAAGTATCAAAAGTATCAGAAGAACAATTATTCTACCTAATGAGCCGCGGTATTTCTGAGCAAGAAGCAACAGAAATGATCGTAATGGGCTTCATCGAGCCATTCACTCGCGAACTTCCAATGGAATACGCAGTAGAAATGAACCGTCTAATCAAATTCGAGATGGAAGGTTCTATCGGTTAATTTAAAAGCGGAAGCGCCCTGTTTACAGGGCGCTTTTTTACTTGGAAGCAAATATATCAGCCGTTTCTCCCGATATATTGGAGTTATTCTTGAAATAACGGTGCTTTGACACGATATAAAGTGAAACTTCCATCAGTGATGCTTTTCTTACTGATGGTATAGGCTTAAAGATGTTAAGAAGTAAAAAAGAATCGGGTGCATGAAAGTAGCTGAAAAACTATCTGAAAAAATTTTATCAATATACAAAAATCAAAATTTTATGATATAATTTTTTGAAAAAAGGAGGTTAGTTTTTAGAGAATTCTAAACTTTATTGAGGGAATAAAATTTCTAGTATGTTTATTAGTTAGTTTATGCACTATTAATTATTCGTTTATTTCCTTCGCTGAAACTTAAACAAGTAATTCAGCTGATGCAACAAAATTATTCTAAAAAAGGAGTTGAATTTTTTGAAAATTATAAATAGTGTCAGAGGAATAAAGTTTCTAGTATGTTTATTAGTTAGTTTATGCACTATTAATTATTCATTTATTTCCTTTGCTGAAACACAAACAGATAATTCAGCTGATGCAACAAAAAATGCTAGTGGAATTGATACTGGCATAGCAAATTTAAAGTATGATAGTAGAGATATTTTAGCAGTAAATGGTGATAAAGTTGAGAGTTTTGTGCCGAAAGAAGGTATTAATTCAAATGGTAAATTTGTAGTGGTTGAACGTGAGAAAAAATCACTTACAACCTCGCCGGTGGATATCTCAATTATTGATTCTATGGTTAATCGTACATATCCAGGAGCAGTACAACTTGCAAATAAAGCTTTTGCGGATAATCAACCTAGTTTATTAGTGGCCAAGAGAAAGCCTTTGAATATTAGTATAGACTTACCCGGCATGAGAAAAGAAAATACAATAACTGTCCAAAATCCAACATATGGTAATGTGTCTGGAGCAGTAGATGATTTAGTATCTACTTGGAATGAAAAGTATTCATCAACACATACGTTACCTGCAAGAATGCAGTATACGGAATCTATGGTTTATAGTAAATCTCAAATAGCAAGTGCTCTTAATGTTAACGCTAAATATCTTGATAATGGACTGAACATTGACTTTAATGCGATTGCAAATGGAGAGAAAAAAGTGATGGTTGCGGCATATAAGCAAATATTTTATACCGTAAGTGCAGAACTACCTAACAATCCATCAGACCTTTTTGATAATAGCGTTACTTTTGAAGAGTTAACTCGTAAAGGGGTAAGTAATACGGCTCCGCCTGTTATGGTGTCAAATGTAGCTTACGGCAGAACAATTTATGTAAAATTAGAAACAACTTCTAAGAGCAAAGATGTACAAGCTGCCTTTAAAGCTTTACTTAAGAATAACAGCGTCGAAGCGAGTGCGCAGTACAAAGATATTTTTGAAGACAGTACCTTTACCGCTGTAGTATTAGGCGGAGATTCAAAAGAGCATAACAAGGTTGTTACAAAAGATTTTAATGAGATACGAAATATAATTAAAGATAATGCAGAATTAAGTCCTAAAAATCCAGCATATCCAATTTCATATACTAGCACTTTCTTAAAGGATAACGCGGTTGCTGCTGTTCATAATAATACAGATTATATCGAGACTACAACTACAGAATATTCCAGTGCTAAAATGACGCTTGATCATTATGGTGCATATGTTGCTCAATTTGAAGTATCCTGGGATGAATTCTCATATGATGAAAATGGAAAAGAAGTACTATCCCATAAAAGTTGGGAAGGAAACGACAAAGACAAAACTGCTCATTTCTCTACAGTCATACCACTTCCACCGAATTCAAAAAATGTAAAAGTGGTAGCCAGAGAATGTACAGGTCTTGCATGGGAATGGTGGAGAACCGTTATTAATGAACAAAATGTTCCATTATCAAAAGAAATCAAAGTTTCAATTGGAGGAACGACATTATACCCAAGTGCTAATATTAGTTATAATTAAAGGTAATGTATATGTCAGAAGCGCCTTGTTTACAGGGCGTTTTTTTCATGGGCGCAAATATAACGGTGCTTTGACACAATATAAAGACCTTCTGAAGAAGTTCGATAGGCGAGAAGCTTTTGTTAATTACAATCATGCTGCATCTTCTCCTTAACTTTTAAAGAAGAAACTTTTGCTTTTTCCATTAATGAGAGTACAATGTAAAATAGCAAGAAAAGACGAAAAGTATTTACAGGATTCGAGCTTGCATATAGCGTAAACAAGAAGTATGGAATTGAGAGGAGGTTTTTTCTCTGAATATAGATACGGAAGTAACAATTCATCTTTATCATACAAATGATATACATAGTCATTTTGAAAATTGGCCGCAAATTTCTCGGTTTGTTGTAGAAGAGAAAAAGCGTCGTCTTGCTGCTGGTGAAGCGGTCTTTACATTAGATATTGGCGATCACGTTGATCGCTTTCATATGATTTCTGAGGCAACGAACGGAAAAGGAAATGTGCAGCTATTAAATGAAGCGTTGTACGATTATGTAACGATTGGGAACAATGAAGGGATTACACTTGCGAAGGAGCAACTGGATCATTTATACGACGATGCAAATTTTGAAGTGCTCGTTGCCAATTTATTTGAAACAAATCAAACACGTCCTAGCTGGGTAAAACCATACGTGCTGCAAACACTTGATAATGGGGTTACAATTGCTTTTATCGGTTTAACAGTGGCATATCCTGACTTTTATGCGAAGTTAGATTGGCATATTGAAGATCCGTTTCTACATTTGGAAACAATTTTAGAAGAGGTACGTTCAAAGGCGGATGTCATTGTTGTATTATCTCATTTAGGAAAGAATGCAGATGAATATATGGCAGAGCATTATGATATAGATGTTATTTTAGGTGCACATACCCATCATTTATTTGAGCGCGGTGTATTAGTGAATGGAACGCTTCTCTGCTGCTGCGAGAAGTGGGGACATTATGTGGGGCATGTGCAAATAACGGTGGACTTACAAACAAAGCAAGTGACGAAAAAAGATGGACGGGCAATTAGTGCGAAGCGATTAGGCGCATATGGAGAGCCCAATATTTTATTAGGAGAGCTTGAACAAGAAAGTAAGTTCATGATGGCAGAGCCTGTTGTAAGTTTAAAGGAATCGTTAGAAATGGATTGGTTTCAGGAAACGAAGTTTGCTCATATACTTGCCGAATCCCTTAGGGAGTGGTGCGATGCTGAAATTGGCATGGTGAATGCTGGTGTATTACTCGAAGGATTACAGGAAGGTATAGTTACCCGAGGAGATATTCATCGCATTTGTCCACATCCGATTAATCCATGCCGCTTGCAAGTAAAAGGGAAAACATTGCGAGATGTTATTTTGAAAGCACGACGTCCAAACATGGAACAGCTTGAAGTAAAAGGTTTAGGTTTTCGCGGGAAAGTCATGGGGAAAATGATGTATGCTGGCGTAGAAGTTGTGCCAGATACGATTCCGGGTAATAAAATTTTACTCGAAGACGTAATCATTAACGGGGAATCATTAGATCTAGAACGAATCTATACAGTAGGAACGATTGATATGTTCACATTCGGTTACTTATACCCAGAGCTTGCGGTCGTGCCAGAAAAAGAATATTATATGCCGGAATTGCTCCGTGATGTTTTGAAGGATACATTAATGAAATGTGCATCATCTGTAAAATTATAGCCTACTGATTACAGTAGGCTTTTTGTATTCACATTCTTTTTTCTACTCTCATACAGATAAAGGAGAGAGGAGTGTGAACTATGGTTAATATAGAACCAATTATAATAAATGAATGCACGTTTATAGCAGTGAGTGTAAAGCTTCCAAAGACAAATTTGTTAGCAGTTATGAGCGATAAAGGATATATTATGTGCGGGGCGTTAGATGTGGGATTGTTAAACGAAAAGTTAAGCGATCGCGGCATTCTTGCAGGGCGCGCTGTTGGCGTAAGAACGATTGAACAGTTGTTAGAAGCACCACTTGAATCGGTTACGATTGAAGCAGAAAGGTTAGGAATTACAACTGGCACAATTGGAAAAGATGCACTGCTAAAAATGATCTAAATATATCGTCCCTCTTTTTTGCATATACATGTGTAAGAAGGAGGGATTTGTTATGCGTGCGTTTCGCCCCCGGACTTCTCGGTTTCGGAAAGGACCACTGCCATTTCGGTACGTATTGCTTATTTCATTTGCTATTTTTATTATACTTACCTTACAAGGATTGTGGCTTGTGAACAAAAGCATCCAGCCAACGTTAATGAAATATGCAGAAATGCAGACGAAGCGAACAGCAACAGTTGTCATGACGAAAGCAGTAAAAGATAGGGTTGCACAAGGGATCGATGTCGATTCATTAATGAAGGTGCAAACGGATAAAAACGGAAAAGTCGCGACGATGGATGTAAATACAGCAGCAGTTAATGAAATTCTCACATCAACTACAACGTACATAGAGAAATATTTACATCAAGCAGAAAAGGGAGATACGAAGGCGTTAGGTTTGCCGGAGGACGGAGGAGCTTCATTATCTGTTCCGCTTGGGAGAATTACAGACAATGCATTGCTCGGTAATTTAGGGCCGGATATTCCAATTACATTTACAACAATTGGTGATGTGTATACAAATATTAAGCAAGACTTTGAGCCAAATGGAATTAATAATACAGCTATTAAAATTGTGATGGAAATTGAAGTGACGCTTCAGGTTATTATTCCGTTCCATACGAAAGAAGTGACAGTAAAGCAAGATATTCCAGTGGCAACACGTATGATCCAAGGTGAAGTACCTGGCTATTATGGAAGCGGCGGAGTTGTTGCACCAGAGAAAAAGGAGAAAAAAGCGGATAACTAATGTTACCCGCTTTTTCATATTTTTCATAACCGCCGCACTGCGGTTATTTTTTTGAGTTCATTCGTTCTTTCCGCTCCCATAAGCTTAAATGCATGTACGGATCAAACGCCCATTCTGTATAGCCGTTATCTTTATACAATCCAAAGTGCAAGTGAGGCGGGAATTTACCTGCTGTTCCAGGCGGACCATAACCAGTACTGCCGACAAATCCAATGACAGTTCCAGGCTCGACGATTTGTCTAAGTTGTATTTCTTTGGAAAATCCGCCTAAATGTGCGTAGTAATGGTAGTTGTTATATAAGTCGCGAATACCAATACGCCAGCCGCCAAGACGATTCCAACCTTTCGTTTCAATAATGCCATAGCAAGTAGAACGAACAGGTACACCATAGCCAGCGAAAATATCTGTTCCTTCATGCATACGCCGTCCGCCAAAGCTTCGTTTAGCACCAAATGTACTGCGGTAACTATGATCGCTGCGAACAGGCAGAGGGAAAGCATTACCTTCTAAATTAATCCGATTGTAATGTTTGTACATACGAGCATAACCTAATATTAGCTCTACTGTTTTAGATCGCTGATAATATTCCCACAACATAATTTTTAGCTGTTCTCGATTTGTCCCACGTTTCCCTAATATGGTAGCCATTGTATAGAGAACATCTTCTTCATTATTTGCGTCTGCCAATCCATCGTTGTCTCCGTCTAACCCCATGCCTCCAAATAAGGAGATTGTGTACGGTTTTGTATCATGGGGGTCCGGATTTGCTGGCCCGGACCATACTTCTGGTTTGAAGTAAATAGAGATAATGGCATCTGGCTTTTTCGGAATATCGCTGCGAACAGCACGGATATTTCGCTCGTATTGATCGATGGCAGCAAAGTAGTACCATGGAATAAGAGAGAATGTCTCCATTTCTTTATATAATGTCATTCGCTTCATGTATATATCTTCTTGCTTGTTTTCTTGTCCGTACACAATGTTTGTTTGAAGAAGAAAACAGATAGAAAACAGAAGGAAAAATTTTCGATGCACGGCAGTAAGCTCCTTTCGAAATCACTACCTTTAGTGTGGGATATACACGATATTTCATTATAAGTAATAATTGGAAGGAATTCTTTGAATCTTCATTTGAGCAAATCGCTTTCATACGATAAAATAGATATGTTACATTAAAAGAAGCGAACATGGTAAACTATTTCATATTGTGCGGAGTTGATAAACATGACAAAACAAACAGAATATATGCGCAAGCCCGAGTGGTTGAAAATTAAATTAAACACAAATGAAAACTATACAGGCTTAAAGAAAATGATGCGTTCTAAGAACCTTCATACCGTTTGTGAAGAGGCGAAGTGTCCGAATATTCATGAATGCTGGGCTGTTCGTAAAACAGCAACATTTATGATTTTAGGTGCAGTTTGTACGCGCGCATGCCGTTTCTGTGCGGTTAAAACAGGCTTACCAACAGAGCTTGATTTACAAGAGCCAGAACGCGTAGCAGATTCTGTAGAACAAATGGGCTTAAAACACGTTGTTATAACAGCAGTTGCACGTGATGATTTGAAAGACGGAGGAGCAGCTGTTTTTGCTGAAACAGTGCGCGCAGTTCGTCGTAAAAATCCATTCACATCTATCGAAGTTTTACCTTCTGATATGGGCGGAGTAGAAGAAAATTTAAAAATGTTAATGGATGCACGTCCTGATATTTTAAACCATAACATTGAAACGGTACGTCGATTATCTGACCGAGTTCGCGCTAGAGCAAAATATGATCGTTCTCTAGAATTTTTACGTCGTGCTAAAGAAATGCAGCCTGATATTCCAACAAAATCAAGCATCATGGTAGGGCTTGGGGAAACAAGAGAAGACCTTATCGAAGCAATGGATGATCTACGTGCAAACAACGTTAATATTTTAACGCTTGGTCAATATTTGCAACCATCTAAAAAGCATTTACCAGTTATTAAGTATTACACACCAGCAGAATTTGCAGAGCTAAAAGAAATTGCACTTAGCAAAGGATTTAGTCACTGTGAGGCTGGTCCGCTTGTACGTTCTTCTTACCATGCAGATGAGCAAGTACAATCTGCAAAAGAAAATACAGTAGAAGCAAAATAATGAGGAAATCCCTCTTAGTGAATCGGCTAAGGGGGATTTTTTTTGAACAAGATATCAGTGTAGAAAATACGATAGAGCATAAAGGGGGAAGTCTATGAAAGGATTTGTTTTTTTAGCGTTTGCAATTGTGAGTGAAGTATTTGGGACAACGATGCTGAAGTTGTCAGACGGATTTACGAAAGTATGGCCAAGTATCGGTGTTGTTCTTGGTTTTACATCTGCATTTTATTGTTTATCCCAAGCGTTGCAATACCTTCAACTTAGCACTGCTTATGCGATTTGGTCTGGAGTTGGTACAGCGCTAACGGCATTACTTGGTGTTCTCATTTGGAAGGACGCTTTTACATGGCAAACGTTCGTTGGCATAGTGCTTATTATTGGCGGAGTTGTTGTATTAAATATGTCGGGTTCGGGTGCACATGGATGAAAAAAGAACTGAAATTTTCAGCTCTTTTTCATTCATATTCTAATACGGTATTTCCACATGTGGATAACACTTTACGTAATTCTTCTGTGGATAAAGCAATTGTAAATTCAGGGACACCAGGTGAAATCAATATTTTTTCGTATTGATAGATAGAAGAATCCACAATAATTGTTACATCCTCTGTATAGCCAAAAGGAGCAACACATCCTGGGATGCATCCTGTTGTCGTTCTTAGTTCATCAGGTGAACAAAGAGAGACGTTTGTACCGATCATATTTTTCATTTGCTTCATATCAAGGCGAGTTCCTTCTAATGTAAAAAAGACATAGTAAGCCCCGGATTTCGTTTTTAAAAAGAGACTTTTACTTGGTTCACCCTCTAAACCGAGACGTTCCCGAATCATTCGATCTGTTTCATAATTTAAAACAGGTTCATGTTCAAATTTCTCATATAAAACATTCGTTTTATGTAGTAATGAGATGACTTCTTCGTACATTGGAATACAAGCTCCTTTCTTTTCACTTATCGAGTGTTTTCCGAAATTTTTCGAATTTTTTTTGTTTACCCCGCACTAACGGGCAGTAATATTTAGCGAAAGCAAAGAAGTACTAACTGCCCGTAAGAGCCCGATTGGTTCAACTAACCTTTTGGAGAAGAGCACTCCAAAAGGAAGTTTCATTTTATACACATATGTCCTGGAGCTGTAATGGGGCGTATTCAGCTGGAAGGTATTCAATACATACTTTTCCATTTACGTCTAACTTTTTGAAGACAAGTCCTTCTCCCATTCGCTGTTGCAACCATGTTTTCTTTTGCAAAACTCAGTGTGCCATTCTTTTGTCAGATATAGCACAGCAAATATGTTCTGATTCTAGATTATCAGTAGTTACGTTAATTCGTTTCACAATGTATTCCCCACAATCTGTGGATAGTCGCTGTACCATGTTCTAACGTAATTTCGTATACGTCTGGATTGCTTAAGCTTCCCCATGTGGAAAAACCAACGTTTTTGTCAAAAAGCCTTAAAATGAGCGTGAACAAGTTACCATGTGTAACGAGCATTGTTACTTTTTTCGTATCTTCTTGTAATATGCTGTGGATAAGTGGCTGTACTCTCTCGGTCGCTTGGCGCGTCGATTCTCCGCCAGGAAATGCGACATCTATTTCTATAAATGTTTGCTCTAGCATTTGTAGCCAATTACTCATTGGAGCGCCGCTCAGTATACGCTCAGTTAACCGCACATCCTCTTGAATAGGGAGCTGCATATGTGACGCGTAAGGTGTAATGGATTGAACAGCACGAGTAAATGGGCTAGAGATAATGTTTTCGATAGGGAGCTGTTCTGTGATGAGAAAATCTGCAAGAGCTTTAGCTTGTTGCTGACCTGCTGCTGTAAGTGGTGCATCATGTTCTTGCCCAGTTGCAGTGCAATGGCGGACAACAATTAATTTCTTCATGATTTATCCCTCACTTATGAATAGACGAATTTGTACGTACTTCGACAAATAGAGTGAGGAATCCTCCTTTCTCTAGTTATTGGTAACTGAAATCAAAATAAAAAGCTAAGCCGATTCGGCTTAGCTTGCATGTTCTGCTAGGAATTTTGTTTTCATTTTACGAATTAGGATGTAAGCACCAATGCCAAACAGTATCATAATTCCTTCCGTTACGAACAAATTGATTTGTCTGCGTTGGTAAAGCGCTGCGAAAAAGTCAACAAACGAATGAAGAAATACTGCCAGCCCTACAAACATATACTTCTTATGCTTTACGCCATATAAGACAAGCATTGTAAGAGCAATTTGTATGATAAAAGCAACGATCCGCTCTACTCCGCCAAGTAAATAGAAGTAAGGTGGAGTATGTAGTAATGCATCTTGGACAGCGCTGAGCTGAGGTACCTTTTCAATCATTTTGGAGAAGGTTCCGTTATTAATAGAGAAAGCAAATACAAGACTTTGCACTCCGGCAGTCGCCCCAATTAATAATGATTCAATCCCTCCGTGACCGATTCCATAAGCAAGGCCGTCTTTATACTCCTGGTACTTCTTGAGTAAAAAGAAAAAGGCGATAAAACGTGCAAGTTCTTCAAAAATACCAGCAGTTAATCCGCCATATATAGCATAGATAAACGGATTTTTTAGTAGCTCAGTTGCTGCTGGATTTCCAAATACATAGACATGTAACGTTTTTTCTAAAATTTGTGAGAATCCCAAAAAGAATACAATCCCGACACCGACAATTTTTAAAGAGATTCCATACTTCTTTCGACAGTAAACGAGAGCAATGATTGGGATAAGAACTGAAATAGCAATTTGCACAATCATACTTCCAATTGTTGCATTTGAAACCATACATTTCACCACTTTCTAATATATATACTATTTCTATTATGCAGGAAAAACGGTGAAATGTTTAGTAAATAACCTGAGAGTATATTCTCAGGTCATTTAATGTATCCTGTTATTAGTAATAATTTAGCAACATTAAAGGAGTGCTAACTGCCGGCATGCGCCCGATTGGTTTGGGAAAGAGCACTCCAAAAGGAAGTTTCACTTTACCCCGCACTAACGGGCAGTAATATTTAGCGAAAGCAACGAAGTGTTAACTGCCCGTAAGAGCCCGATTGGTTCAACTAACCTTTTGGAGAAGAACGCTCCAAAAGGAAGTTTCACTTTATTCATTGTGTTAGGCAGTGTAGTATTTTGCGTGTTGTTTAAATGCGGATTTTTGCTCATTTCATGCTTGAGCATATCGAGTGTTTGTGCATATTCTTTATCATTTAATGTGCCGGATTTGAGTCCTTGAATTTGTGATATTAATTTTTGATCTGTTGATACATATGCTTTGTAATAGCGGGGAACAACAGACAATGCTGCTTTTTGTACTTGATCAGCGACTAGAGCCGGATCTGTCGTGTTTGCTCGGTATACAACAAATACTTCGTCATCTGTTACAAGTGTTGCGGCATTTATAACGTCTGGAAGTTTCACCGTTATATCTGTAATCATTTCTGCTAATCGTTCCTTGTTAATCGTACCGACTTGGCGATTCGACACTTCATCTTTTTGTTTTTGAGAATAGCCGACTCTTGTCAGCATTCGGTTTGGCACGTCCTTCCCGTATATGTCTTTATGCTCAGACACAAGTACGCGGCTTCCTTCTTCCTGTTTCATTTCCGCTTTGTTGTTTGTTTGACATCCAGCAAAGATGGAAAGGGTGAGAAGGGATAGGAGCAGTTGTTTTTTCATGATTGTTTCCTCCTTATTGATCTCGCTATTTGCGGGCAGTAATACCCACATCTCAAGATTCAAGGAAACACGAGGAAGATAGGTAGGGGATAACTGCCCGAAAAAGCCTAATTGGTGAGAGCTTTATTCATCCCGCCCTAACGGATAGTAAGGCTCCCCCTCAAGATTGTGAGAAGTCAAAGAAGATAGGAGGGAGATAACTGTCCGTAAGAGCCCGATTGGTTCAACTAACCTTTTGGAAAAGAACGCTCCAAAAGGAAGTTTCACTCTATAGCATTTCCCACTTAGGAGGTTTTTTGTATTTGAAATTGTTGGTTTTGTGGCTTTATGATACGATAAAAAGAAGAAAGAATAGGAAAGGGAATGGAAGATGGAGCAGAAGCAGGAGATTCGCACTACAGTTTACGTGAATAATATCCACTATGAAGTCATACAAGAAAATCGAAATGGATTTAATGAAGAAGCATTTAAAGCTCGTTACGCAGAAATTTTAAATAAATATGATTATATCGTGGGTGATTGGGGGTATGATCAGCTACGATTACGCGGCTTTTTTGACGATAGCAACCAGCGTGCAACGTATGATACGAAAATTAGTACGTTATCGGAGTATTTATACGAGTATTGTAATTTTGGATGTGCATACTTTGTACTGCGAAAAGTGAAGAAGTAAAAAAAATCCCTCTTACATTAGGTAAGGGGAATTTTTTTTGCCTATCGCATGTATATAGAAATACAATCACCAGCTGAAAGTTTGGCATTTTGCTTAATGCGTTGACCGTTTAAGTGAATAGATCCGTCTTTAATTTTCTTTATGATTACCGTACGGCTCCATTCTGAAATATAGGTCGCGAGTGCTTTGTCGATGCGAAACAATCCATGCACGGATTCTAATAGGATGGTTAGTTCCGTCAATCCTGCGTTTTCATAGGGCAGGATTGAAATGTTGTGTATCGTTTCTTGGCTTTCTTTTTGAAGCATATCGACTGTTTCAACATGTTCAGAATACGTTTTATATATGTGTAATTTCTTATTCCATGTATGTCCTTTTTCGCATTTATAAATTGCAAAACGATAAATGTTTTTACCGTTCGCATTATGTCTGCGAATATGTGTATCAGTAAACAGGATTGTATGACCACAATTTTTACAATGTTTTTCTACAGTATCTTCTAATTCTGTCTTATATAAATTCCAAGAAAGTTGTATGTTCTGCATTTTCCTTCACCTCGTATTTAGATAAAGGAACGTGGGACATCTATTTGGATGTCTTGCAGTATGAAATATAGAAAAAAGAGAAAAATAAAAGAAGATTCCCCTGTGAGGAACCTTCGTAACAATCATACTACAGATGTGCTACGTTCCTTTGTAATGGGAATTGGGCAGACTACTCCCCTGAAAAAAGCGTTGTGCTTTTTTGAGAGTAATACTATCCAGTTGCTGCTCCATTACAAAGTATATGTTGGCATACGTAGTGTAACATCCTTTCTATCCAAATAAATTTGTCGTTATTATATCACATTAAACTGAAAATTCTAAATATATAACATAAAAAATCACCAACTCTGTTGTAAGTTGGTGATTTAAATTTACATCAGTTCAAATAAAAATGAACGTAATTCTTCTGCATTTTCTTCTGAAATAGAAAATGCATGTTCTAAGTAGCCAGGTTCTTCTAAGTCGTCACGACCGATAATGGCAAATTTATTGCGCTGTATATCAAGGACGATAGTTTTACCATAATGACGGTCAGAATACAAAAGTGCTAAATCGTGGCGCTCGTTTTCTCCCATAAAGCTTACGAAACGCGTTTTTGTTTCCACTGTATCATCGTAAAGAAAAAAACGTTCTCCCATGAACATGACTCCTTTTTAAATATCTAAATTTAAGTGTGGTTTATGATCTAAATGGTGGTGCGTTTTAATAAAGCGCACTGTTCTTGTTTTATAGCGCATAACGATAGAATATGTTTCTGCTAAATCTCCGCCAAGGAATTTCACACCATCTAATAACTCGCCAGCAGATACACCTGTTGCTGAGAAGATTGCATCGTCACCGGATACTAAATCATCTAGCATAAGAAGTTGACGTGGGTCTTCTAAGCCCATGGCATGGCAACGTGCTTCTTCTTCTTCATTCATTGGAACGAGACGTGCTTGCATTTCTCCGCCAAGACATTTGAGTGCAGCAGCAGAGATAACGCCTTCCGGAGCACCGCCAGTACCGATAAATAAGTCGATTCCTGTTCCAGGAAGGGCTGTTGCGATAGATGCACCAACATCACCGTCACCGAATAATTTTACACGTGCACCTTTTGCACGTACTCGTTCGATGATGTCTTGATGACGTTCACGCTCTTGTATGATAACTGTTAAGTCACGAATTTTTTTATTGTTTGCTTCGGCTACAATTTCAATTGTCTTTTCAATTGGATCATCTAAGCTAATTTTACCAGCTGCATTTGGACCAACTGCGATTTTTTCCATGTACATATCAGGAGCGTGTAGAAGGTTTCCTTTATCAGCGATAGCGATAACAGCCATTGCGTTTGCAAGACCTTTTGCTACGATATTTGTTCCTTCTAATGGATCAACAGCGATATCTACTTCTGGACCGTTTCCTGTTCCAAGCTTTTCACCAATGTAAAGCATTGGTGCTTCATCAAGTTCCCCTTCTCCAATCACAACAGTGCCTGCCATGTTCACAGAGTCAAACATCGTACGCATTGCAGTTGTTGCAGCATCATCTGCTTCATTTTTCTTACCGCGACCCATCCATTGTGCGGATGCAAGGGCTGCTGCTTCTGTTACACGGACAATTTCTAATGCGAGTTCACGTTCCATGGTGCCATTCCTCCAATTCTCCAATTCCGAAAATCATACACGTATAACTATAACAAAGAATGGGAAAAAGGTGAATTCGAAAAATTGTCGATTTTTTTCGAATAAAGGGGTACAATTGGGAATGAAAATGCTTTAATTTCCAGGTAGGTGACATATATGTACTTTGTAGACCGTAAAAAAATTGAACAAATGTTACAGTGTTTAGAGAAAGTTGTTGCAGCATTTCAAACAAAACAAGAGTACCGCGGAGCGCTTGATGAATATGCATTAGAGCGCATGGCACATCTTATGATTGATTGTATTTTAGACGTAGGCAATGCCATGATTGATGGATTTATTATGCGTGATCCAGGTAGTTATGAAGATATTATTGATATTTTAATGGATGAAAAAGTTGTTACGAATGAAGAAGGAGAGCGTTTAAAAGAAGTCGTTCGTCTTCGTAAAATGATTGTGCAGGAATATGTAAATATGAACCATACAGAAGTGTATGATACAGTGCAAAAACATATTGATATGATCAAACAATATCCTGCTAATATTCGCCGTTATTTGGAGCAAGAACTTGGTCCTGTATCTGCATTTGCAGGAGAGTAAAGTGAAACTTTCATCAGTGAGGGATTCATCCCCACTGATGGAAAGCTCTCAACAGTCAGTCCCCACCTCTCTTTTTTGTTTTTTCAGAATGTTGAGGTGGGGGTTTTACTGCCCGCGAATAGGGGATAAATTCATGTGGCTTTAATGGACAGTGATGTACTTTGCTCATTAAAGCTTGTTAAAGGGAAGAAGGTAGAAAAATGGGGGAAGCAGCACGTTCTACAAAAGAAGAAATTCTTCAACTTTTGAAAGTAAGGGGAGAACAGACTGTTGCGGTATTAGCGGAAGCATTGCAAATTACGGAGATGGCAGTGCGTCGTCATGTAAGTAGGCTTGAAAAGGAAGAGTTGATTGAAACGAAGATGGTGCGTCAACATGTCGGGAGACCGATGTATGTCTATCGTTTAAGTACGAAAGGAGAAGACTTGTTTCCGAAACAATATAAGCAGTTTGCAGTCGAAATGTTAGAAGACTTGCTGCATATTGGCGATGAGGAACTCGTTAAGAAGCTTTTAATGGCACGTACGAAACGTATGGAAGAACAATTGGCAAACCGTATAAATCGAAAAGAAACAACAGTAGAGCGATTAAAAGAAATTGCAGTCATGCAAGAGAAAAATGGTTATATGGTGCGTGTGCAGCAAGAAAGTGAGCGCTCCTTCCTATTACAAAAGCAAAATTGTCCGTTAATAGAGGTAGCTGAAAAATTTCCGCAAATTTGTCATGATGAGAAAAACATGTATAATACACTGTTGCCAGATGCTGATGTGAAAGTATTATCTAATATGTGTGATGGAGATTGCTTCTGTTCGTATCAAATAATAGAAAAAAAATGAACATTATGGGACGCTTTTTGAAAAAGCGTTTTTTTCTTTTGGGAAAAAGGATACGATAAGAGGAGAGTATGTATCAAAAAGGAGTGGCACCTATGTATAAAGGCTATTTAATTGACTTAGATGGAACAATGTATCGAGGCGAAGAACGAATTGAAGAGGCAAGTGATTTTGTAAAGGCGCTGCAAGAGCGTAACTTACCATATTTATTTGTTACGAACAACTCAACGCGTAAACCAGAGCAAGTTGCAGACAAGCTTGTGCAGTTTGATATTCCAGCTAGCGCAGAACAAGTATTTACAACAAGCATGGCAACAGCGAACTTTATATATGAAAGAAAGCAAAATGCTTCTGTATATATGATTGGAGAAGAAGGCTTACGCGATGCCCTTGTGGAAAAAGGATTCACACTTGTGGATAGTAATCCGGATTTTGTCGTCGTTGGATTAGATCGCGAAGTTACATACGAAAAGCTAGCAAAAGCGTGCTTAGCCGTTCGTAACGGGGCAACATTCATTTCAACAAACGCTGATATTGCGATTCCAACAGAACGCGGCTTATTACCAGGGAACGGTTCTTTAACATCTGTTGTAGCAGTATCCACAACAGTAAATCCAATTTTCATTGGTAAACCAGAATCCATTATTATGGAACAGGCTCTAAAAGTGCTTGGTACAACGAAAGAAGAAACGTTAATGGTTGGGGATAACTACGATACAGACATTTTAGCTGGTATGAATGCGGGGATGGATACGCTTCTTGTCCACACAGGAGTCACATCTGTGGAAAAATTAACAGAATATGATGTGCAGCCAACGCATGTTGTCCACAGTTTAACAGAGTGGATTGAGAAGATGTAGGAAGAGATAGGCAATCGTAAAAGGTTGCCTATTTTTTTTATAACAAAAAATTCGTTCTGGTGATACATATGGTCGAATTGTGTGAAGTTTTATTCCTTCCTTGCTGAATAGGTGGGTGGTATAATATGGAACAAATGTGATGAGGAGGCGTATTTATGAAGTGCACAAAAATGATGGGGGTACAAATTTAAGGGGAGAACGCATCATTTACCCTATAAACTGCGTGATTCCCCTTTAATATGGGGGTATCATCCTAGTGGAAAAAGATTTACAAGAATTAAAGAATAGTAATATATCAACTACAGTAACCGATTTAACGAATTATGTGTTTACTGATGTGAAGAAGGCTTTTCTATGGCTTGGATTTCTTGCTTTCTTCAGCGTATTGAACGAAATGGTTTTTAATGTAGTTTTACCGGATATCGCGAAAGAACTTGGTATATCACCGTCTTTGGCTAACTGGGTAAATACAAGTTTTATGCTTTCATTTGCTATTGGATCAATCACGTACGGAACAATAAGTGATAAATATGGTGTGAAGAAATTACTTGTTTTCGGTCTGCTAGTTTATAGTGGTGGGTCACTTTTAGGTGTGTTGGCACATTCTAATTTTTTAGCTGTAATTGCTGCGCGTTTTATTCAAGGTGTTGGTGCATCATCAGTGCCGGCGCTTATTATGGTAATCGTTGTACGCTACGTGAAATCAGAAAATCGTGGTAAAGCATTTGGTATAATCGGCTCGTTGGTAGCTATGGGAGAAGGAATAGGTCCAGCTCTTGGCGGGACGGTTGCCCATTATGTACAGTGGCCATTTCTTTTTCTGATTCCGATGCTGACACTTTTCACTATCCCCTTTTTTCTAAAAGAACTTCCTAATGAATCCACAAAGGGAGAGAGGATAGATACTTGGGGATTAGCGTTACTGTCCTGTGGGATTGTCACATTTACTATATATACAACGCAATATAACTGGTTGTATTTGTCGATTAGTTTTGTGTTGTTTGCAGGATTCGCTTTGTATATACACAAAGTTGAACAACCTTTTATAGAACCAAGATTATTTCTAAACCGAAAATTTATATTGGTAGTTCTAACTGGGTGTATTCTGCTAGGAACCGTAGCAGGTTGTATATCAATGATCCCTTATATGATGAGAGGTGTACACCAGCTATCTGCAAGTATGATTGGGTGGGTTATATTCCCAGGAACTATGAGTGTAATGTTATTCAGTATAGTTGGTGGTAACTTAGTTGATAAACGAGGAACTACATTTGTGTTATGGATGGGCTCATTTTTCATTATTACAAGCTTTTTTATCATTTCATTATTTGCAGATCAAACACCATGGTTAGTTTCAGGTATGTTGATTCTAATGTTTGGTGGACTTTCCTTCGTTAAAACAGTAATTTCTACGAGTGTTGCGGATGCTCTGGAGCCGAAGGAAGTCGGCGCAGGTATGGGATTTCTCAGCTTCGCCTGCTTCTTAGCGGAGGGACTAGGGATGGCTACTGTTGGTGGGTTGTTAACAAAACATATTCTAGAATATCCGTTATTTTCCACTATACAAAATGCTAAAGCGTACTTGTATAGTAATTTACTACTTGTTTTTATTGTTACCATATTAATCGGAGCAACTATCTATACAGTAGCTTATAGTCGAAGAAGGAAAAGGCGATAAAACATTCGTACAGGGACAATTTCCGCAAGAGAATGTCTTTTTGGATCGCGGTATAGAAAAGTGGAATAACAATGTAAACTTATTAATTAGAAATGAAGATATAAAAGAGTTAGAAGAGGTCCTGCAAAGATATATCCCTAAAATTATTGGAAATTAAAAATCCACCTTCACAAGGTGGATTTTCGTTAAAACAAACGATTCACTAGTTCTTTCACTTCTTCAAGGTATTGTGTTCTCACTTCGTTATCCACAGAAGGAACGCTCGTATAGAAAGCGTGCTCGACTGTTTCAATACCAGTAAAATCAAAAATACCTGCATCAGTTGTTTTCTTCATTGCTTCAAACATACCGCTTGCATCGTAATTCTCTTTTGAATTGCCCATTGTGGATAATAATACCCCTTTTTTACCTGTTAAAAATTTATCAACGCCATTTGGGCCGTATGTAAAAGCAAATCCTTGGCTAAATACACGTTCTACATACCCTTTTAAGATAGCGGGAAGGCCTGCCCACCAAACTGGATAAATAAATGTGATCACATCTGCCCACGTAATATGTTCTTGTTCTGCCTTAATATCAGCCGGCGTATTTCCTTGTGAAAAGGAAATGAAATCATCGGCAGCTAATACAGGATTGAAGTTTATAGCATATAGATCGCGAACACGTACTTCATGTCCTTTTTCTTGTAACTGTCCTTGAAATGTTTCTAAAATTGCATGATTAAAGCTTTGTGGATTAGGGTGTGCATAAACGATTAAATGTTTCATTACAATTCCTCCTGCCTGTGGATATGTTAGTAGTATGTTCAAAGTGTGAATAAAACATATTTTGTAACTATTGTAGTTACAATGTGTTAAGAAGTCAAAGAAGATGCCTCTTACAGATTAAGAAACAGGAGTTTTCCTAGCGTGAGCGAATATGTAGAAGGAAAGAGAAGGTGAACGTAGGAATGAACATTCATAGACTTACGCTAGAAGAAGCGCAAAACATAAATGTGTGGCAATATGATGCACCGTATGAATTATATAGTTTTACCGGAGCGTCTGAAACGCTGGAAGAATTGCTCGACGGTACATATTATGGCGTTCGTAATGAGCATAATGAAATCGTCGGTTATTTTTGTTTTGGGGATAACGCACAAGTGCCGGGCGGAAGAGAGGCAAAGTTATACACAGGTGAGTGTGTTGTGGATATTGGGCTTGGAATGAAACCGGCGTTAACTGGAAAGGGATTGGGGATATCTTTTTTACAAGCTGGACTGCAGTTTGCGAACGAGCAATTTAGACCAGAGAAAATCCGTTTAAGCGTAGCTGCTTTTAATGGGCGTGCAATCGCTCTGTATATGAAAGCAGGTTTTCAAAAGAAGACTTCTTTCATGAGCAGGGGAAGGGAATTTTTACTTATGGAGTATGACGCGGCGGAATGTAAAAACAAATAAGAAAAACCAGCTTAAAGAAGTTGGTTTTTCCTGTTTTTGTACTATTCAGCGTGTGCAGCTCTATGCGCTAAACGGCTGGATGCAGCAGCGGCAATTGCTCCGACGATATCATCGAGGAATGTATGAACTTTACCTGTGGATTTGTCATTTAAATATTCTAAAATACCTGGTTTTAATTTATCAATATAGCCAAAGTTTGTGAAACCGATTGAACCGTATACGTTGACGATAGATAAGGCAACGACTTCATCTACACCGTATAATCCTTCGTCACGATGTATGATGTCTTGAAGAGGAGCGCTTAACAACCCTTTTTCGGCAAGGACGTCCAGCTCAATTCCTGTAATGAGTGCATTTTGCACTTCGCGTTTGGATAAGACGCGTTCTACGTTATAACGACACTCTTCCATTGCTAAATTGGGATGATATTTTTTTTGAAGAAAATGAACGAGATCTGCAATATCGTCAATTGTTACACCGCGTTCTTGTAGTAATTGTAATGCTCTTTCTTGTAGTTCATTTCGTTGTGTCATGATTATCACCTTTTTTTCTTTTTAATATTGTATACGTATATGTGTACTATGTGCATAGGAATGAAAGTTAATCAGAAGCTCATATATATATAGAAAAAATATAGGTGGCGAGTACGATGATTCAACATATTTATGAGCATTACCATATACACGTCAAAGAATTTACAACCCTCGGTCCCTATAAAAGCTTTTGGGTTCGAAATAAAACTTATGTGCTTCTTGCTACGGGAAACTTGCAAGAAGAAGAGCTTTTTGAAATGAAGAAGTTAAGTGATTATATGAATCAGCAAGGCGATATTACAGTTGCGACGTTTGTTCCAAACATACAAGGTTATTATGTTAGCGAGATAGAAGATACAAATTATTGTTTGCTGAAAGGAATGCGTATGTTAGAGCGCAATGTAATGTCTTCAGGAAGCGAGCTATCGTTATTTCATAAGCGCGGAGCATTCTTTTCTGATGATATTGAACATCTCAGCCGAATTGGTGAATGGAAGGCGCTGTGGGAAAAACGATTAGATCAGCTCGAACGCTTTTGGCAATCAAAAATAGTGAGTCACCCTACTGACATGTTTGAACAATTATTTATCGAATCATTCCCTTACTATTTAGGTCTTGCCGAAAATGCGATTCAATATGTAATGGATACAGAAATTGATGATATTCCTCAACGCGCTGACGCCGCAACGATTTGTCAGGAACGATTTACGCCATTACTTTGGCAGCAAACGAAGCGATTAAAGCTGCCAGTTGATTGGGTATACGATCATCCAAGCCGCGACTTAGCAGAGTGGGTCCGTCACGTTTCTTTTGAAAAAAGAGCGAACTGGGAAGAAGAAATTGCTCAATTTGTAACCGACTATGAACGTAACTATCCATTATCTTCTTTTGGATGGCGGCTGCTATTTGCGCGTCTTCTCTTTCCTCTTAATTACTTTGAAACAATTGAAGGGTATTACTTAACTGGAAGCGAGACGCAGAAATATGTATATCAAGATCGGCTAGAAACCATTTTACAGCGGGTAGATCAATCGGAACAATTTCTTCAGCACTTTTATGATCTTATTCGTTTACCTGTTGATAAGTTAGGAATTCGTAAGTTAGATTGGTTAACATAATATGTAATTTAGAAAAAAGAGACCATAGTGGGTCTCTTTTCTTTAGCTTAAAATACTTGTTCTACTTCGATTACGCCTGGTACTTCTTCTAAAAGTGCGCGTTCGATACCAGCTTTTAATGTGATTGTAGAACTTGGGCAGCTGCCGCAAGCACCTAGAAGGCGTAATTTAACGATACCCTCTTCAACATCTACTAATTCTACGTCACCGCCATCACGAAGTAAGAATGGACGTAATTTATCTAATACTTCTGCTACTTGTTCGTGTAAGTTTTCGTTTTCCATTTTTATCGACTCCTTTCATTAGTTTTATTATAATCAAGATACAGGGGAAAATCTATTTTTAATGTCTTTCTTATGTTGTCAAAATAGTTTATGGAAATTTCCTTCTTATATGTGACAATAAGATGCAGAAAAAAATGTATGTGCAAATGGGGGAGAGAATATGATAAAAGTTAGCGTCTATGGGGCAAAGGTTGTGTGTGCTAGCTGCGTTGGGATGCCGTCATCAACAGAAACGTATGAATGGCTGCAAGCAGCAATTGGAAGGAAGTATGAAGGACAAGAAGAGAAATTTCATTTTGAATATGTGGACATTCACGAGCAGCAAGAAGAGGAAGAAAAACGAGTTTTTGCTGAGCGTGTGATTGAAGAAGACTTATTTTATCCTGTTGTTCTTGTGAATAATGAGATTGTCGGAGAAGGCAATCCTCGCTTAAAGGATGTATACGAAGAAATTGAGAAATATTTATAATATAACTTATAACTCACAGAGCTCTTGCAACGTAGACTACGAATCGCAAGGGCTTTTTCTGTATTTGAAAGGGTGGATGAGATGAAGAAGGGCTTTGTAATAGGGAGTATAGGACTTTTTGTAGTCAGCGGTATTGCCTATATGGAAGGAGATGCAGCGATGATTTACTCTTTAGCAGGTTGGCTGAGCCTCTTTTTCTTAGCTAGTGCAGCATTTCTTTGTATAGATGGATTCATTTTAGGAGCGCAGGGGACATTTGCTTCAGCAAAACCAACGCGAAAAGAATCTCGTTTTCAATCTGCTAAAACGAATGTGTTTGCAGCGATTCCAAATGTGGCAGCTGCGTTAGGGGTATACTTATGGGTATCGTAACGGAGCATTTTGTACCAGAAGAAGTAAAGGTCTTATTAGAGCAGTATGTGAATGGACTTCAGGAAATCGTTTCTAAAGAAAAACTAGTTGGCGTGTATTTGTATGGTTCATTAGCATTAGGAGCTTTTCATTTGGGAATGAGTGATGTTGATTTTGTAACGGTGACAACAGAACAAGTGAGTGAAGCAGAGAAAGTGAAGATACGTGAACTACATAAGAAACTCTATAAACATGATCTTGGTAAGCGAATGGACGGTATGTATATTCCGTTTGTTGATTTAGGAAAGCAAAATCATGAAATGTCACCGTATTTATATTGTTCAGATGGAAAAATGAATGAAGGGCATTGGGATATTAATTCTGTGACGTGGTGGACATTAAAAAATCAAGGTATTACTGTTTGGGGTAAACAAGCAAACGAACTTCCGTATGCAATCACGTGGAATGATGTTGTGAACACAATGAAATACAATGTGGAACAATATTGGAGTGAGAAAGTAAAGCGTCCGTATTTATTTTTATCTACAGAATGGGTGGAGTTTGCAGTTGTGACAATGGGACGTATCCTATACACGTTAGAGACGGAACGGATTGTTTCTAAAGATGAAGGGCTGCAATACGTGATGCAATCTTTTAAGCAATGGGAACCGCTGTTGCAAGACGTATATCGAATTCGTCACAAAGGAGGAATGAAACCGTCCTTATCGAGATGGAGACGTGCTGAGATGACGAAGAAGTATTTATTGTTTGGGATAGAGGGATGTAAGAAGAGGTGGGGAAGATAAAGTGAAAACAAAAAAACAAGAGCTGCACGTGCGCTCTTGTTTTTTTGTTTAACCATTATGATGCTTATACATCCAAAGAATACCTGATTTTAAAAGGCGAGGTACGCGGCCCATTAATGGCTGATTTGCGAGTAAACCGAAGCCGTGTTTTTTACCGAGAGAACCAAGAACACCTTTTAATTTAATAACAGGTAGTTCTTCTGGTAATGTTTCATTATTCCAACGTTTTAATAATATTTGGACAATTTGCTCGCCTTGTCCTTCTGCTAGCTGAGCAGATGGTGCGTGCGGCAACGCAGCGCAATCACCTAACACATACACATTCTCAAAATCTGGAATATTATGATATTTTGTTAATACAACACGACCGCTATTATCGTGCTCGACAGGTAGATTACGAACAACCTCATTTGCTTGAATGCCAGCTGTCCATACGATTGCGTCGCATTCAAGTGGTTCATCGTGGTTATACACAATATTTGGCTCCACTTTTGTAATGTTCGAGTTGCGAATGATTGTAACATTATGTTTCAAAAACCACTCTTCTACATATCTACTTAATTTTTCTGGGAATGGGAAAAGAATGCGATCTTTTCGGTCAAATAAATAAATGTTTAAGTCTGGACGGCTTTCACGAAGTTCACTTGCTACTTCAACACCGCTTAGTCCAGCTCCTACAACAGCAACTGTTGCGTGTGGCTCTAAACCGTTTAGTTGTTGATATGTTTGACGAACTTGTTCAATGGATTGAAGGCTATACGTATGTTCTTGCGCTCCTGGAACGTTGTGATAGTTGTCTTCGCAACCAAGTCCAATAATTAAGTCATCATAATTCACAATTTCACCGTCATCAAGATGAACGGCTTTGTTTTCTAAATCAACATTAGTTATCGTCCCGTATTGAATATTAAGTCGTGGATGTTCTGGAAATGGAATGCGAATATGCGTTTCAGAAATCGTTCCTGCTACTAATGCGTAGTATTCTGTTTTAAAACAGTGATACGGCACTTTGTCGATTAATGTCACTTGAACATCATCCGGAAGTTGGTTGCTCGGAAGAAGACGCTGTAAAACTCTCATTCCACCGTAGCCCCCACCAAGTATTACGAGGTGCTTCATGATGGATTACCCCTTTTCTGTTGAAATATCCCCTAATCATAAAAAGTTTTTATATTACAAAAATATTTTGACTTTACCCACTCAAATTATATCGAATTCAGAAGCAAATAACAATGTATGAATGCATAATCTGTTGTACAATAAGAAGAAAAGTGGGGCGATTTGTGAAAAAATTGTAGAATGTTGCAGTTTTCGACCGAAAAGTGCTTTTTATTAAGGATTAACGCATAAAACGATTGAAAATTTTAGTCGTTTCAGCTCGATTTATACAACATCTTAGTTTTACTGTTATAAAACAAGGGTTAATATATAGATGTAGGGGGGAATAAGGGTGATTAAACCGTTAATTGAATTTTGTGTTGGCAACCTTGCAAGTGGTGCGCAAAAGGCAAGGGAACAACTAGAGAAAGATCCTAATTTAGATGTGATTGAGTATGGTTGTCTTGGTTATTGCGGTATTTGCTTTGAAGGACCGTATGCACTTGTGAACGGTGAAGTTGTAAAAGGCGAAACACCGGAAGAACTTGTGAAAAATATATATGATTATTTAGATGAAAATCCGATGTTTTAAGGCGTTGCAACGAAGCAGCGTCTTTTTTATTTGGATACATAAAATCATCTCGAAGGAACAGGCTAATTAGTGCAGCAAGTACTGATATGTATATATAAAAAAAGAAAGCCCTTTGTTGAAGGGCTTTTTTCTTACACGATACGTGTAAGCACGACCTTGTTACGCCAAAATTGTCGTTGAATATGAGAAACGGGGGACATTCTTATTGTTTTCCAAAAGCGCTCATTTTATACTTATAACAATAAAAAATTTTGGAGTGAACCAATATGGAACAACTTTCTTTCACGAAAATGCACGGTCTTGGAAATAATTATATTTATGTAAATATGTTTGAAGAACAAATTGCAGAAGAGCATCTAGCGAAAGTTGCTGAAAAAGTGTCAAATGTGAATACTGGGATTGGTTCTGACGGAATGATTCTAATTTGTCCATCTGACGTTGCTCCTGTAAAGATGCGTATTTTTAATAAAGACGGTTCAGAAGGAAAAAGCTGCGGGAATGGACTGCGATGCGTTGCAAAGTACGCATATGAGCATAAATTAGTAGAAGAGACTGTTTTTGCAATTGAAACGTTAGCAGGAATTGTTACAGCAGAAGTAGTAGTTGAAGATGGAATTGTAACTTCCGCTACAATTGATATGGGTGCGCCGCGATTAAAACGCACGGATTTACCGATGTTAGGTGAAGGAGAAACACCATTTATTCGTGAAGATTTCCTTTACAGCAATCACCGCTATGCATTTACAGCTGTCTCAATGGGAAATCCGCATGCTGTTATTTTTGTAGATGATATTGACGAAGCGCCGCTTACAACATTAGGGCCTGTGCTAGAAACACATGAGATGTTTCCGGAAAGTGTGAATGTAGAATTTATTGAAGTTCTGAATCATCATGAAATGCATTTCCGTGTATGGGAACGCGGTTCTGGTATTACACAAGCGTGTGGAACAGGAGCATGTGCCGCAGTTGTAGCTGCAATCTTGAATGGAAAGATGAAGCGCGGGCAAGAAATCATTGTTCATTTAGCAGGCGGAGATTTAATGATTACGTGGACAGAAGAAGGGACAGTTTTAATGAATGGTCCTGCAGAAGTCACTTGCAGCGGTGTATATTATTATAAGATTGAAGAGTAAAGATGTATAATAAAATGAAAGAAGAAAGGAAGGTGGATTCTATGATTACTGTAACAGAACAAGCGGCATATCAAATTAAAGATATGTTAAAAGATGCTGAAGATGGAGAGAAATACGTTCGCCTTGCAGTGCACGGCGGTGGATGTAGCGGTCTTTCTTACGGCTTAGGATTTGAAAGAGAACCAAATGAAGACGACACAGTTCTTGAATTTTTCGGTGTTGAATTTGTTATTGATAAAGAAAGTGCTACGATTGTAAAAGGAGTAAAAATCGATTATAAGCAATCAATGCTTGGCGGTGGATTTACAATCGATAATCCGAACGCAATCGCATCATGCGGCTGCGGATCATCTTTCCGCACAGCAACGAATGCTGGTAAGCCTGAAGAGTGCTAATGCAACTTTTTAGTATCGAGATATGAGTATTCAATCGAATATGAGAAGCTGCTAAAGAAGCCTATTGAGGATTTAATCAAATGGTTATCTAATTCGCTATAAATGAAAAACGCTTGGATTCGTTCAAGCGTTTTTTTTGTGATTTCTAATAAAATCATGGCAACATTCTAATACTAATAAAAAGAGG
The DNA here is from genome assembly GCF_052038115.1 of Bacillus sp. GB_SG_008. NCBI lineage: Bacteria > Bacillati > Bacillota > Bacilli > Caryophanales > Bacillaceae > Bacillus > Bacillus sp. GB_SG_008. Next base: position 485,757 of record NZ_JBPZSK010000002.1, read on the forward strand.
TGATTTTGATGGGAAAATGGAATGAACAGGCGGCACCAAATAATAATTTGCCAGCCAGCACAATTCGGTCATCCGAACTCCTGTTAGGAAAGAAAGCAGATCATGAATTTTCAGAGGAGATTTCCGATGGCGGAGAAAGAGATAAAAACATTCAGATACTCAAAAACAGTTCTAAATAGAAAAAACTGATGCAGAGGTGGCGATGAAAAAATCGTCACTATTTTTTTTTGCTTTGTTCCCCATATTCTCTCAACATACGCTTCAAAAAAATATGCCAAAATCAAAAAGATTATTGTATAGTTTAAATATTAAATCACCTAGAAGAACCATACAGCAGTTAGTGATGTTACGTAATCACTTTCGAGAAAAAGATATTAACATTGTTTCTATTTTATTACTAAAGGGGGAGTAGACATGGCACAACAAAGCTTGAAACGCGAACTGCAACCGCGCCATATCAGGCTTATGGCAATAGGCGGGATGATTGGGACAGGAATTTTCAAAGGAAGTGCAGATACAATTTCAGCTGCAGGACCCGGCATCGTTTTTTCTTATTTATTTGCAGGATTTCTTCTTCTCATTGTTATGAGTGCAATAGCGGAAATGGCTATTGCTTATCCTGGTTTAAACATTCAAGGGATGATTCAAAAAGCTTTCGGTTCTCGTTTCGCCTTTGTCATTGGTTGGCTCTACTGGGTCGACTGGATTTTAGTTATTATTGTTGAGGTTTTGGCAGGGGGGAGCTTTTTACAATACTGGATTCCATCCGCTCCTTTATGGCTGCTTAGTTTAGCATGTACTGCGCTTCTTCTTCTTATCAATTTGTTTAGCGTCAAACTTTACGGTGAAATAGAGTTTTGGCTTGCGAGTTTCAAAATTATTACTCTTGTTTTATTTATTTTGCTTGGTTTTGCCTTATTATTTGGCTTCATTCCAAATCATGAAGCAGCATATTTTACAAACTATACAAGTCATGGCGGATTCTTTCCAAAAGGATTGGGAAGTATTTTCACAGCACTCTTAATAGTTGTCTTTTCTTTCGGAGGCTCAGAATTAATCGGATTAACTGTAACAGAAACGAAAAATGTGGAACAGACGCTTCCTAAAGTAATAAAAGGGGTTATGTTCCGAGTGGTTTTATTTTACACATTACCTATTCTCATCATCACTGGACTTATCCCTTGGGACGAAGTAGGAAAGCAAGGCAGTCCTTTCGTACAGGTTTTCTCTGCAACTGGATTACAAGGTGTAGCACATATTATGAACTTCATTTTATTGACCGCTGTGTTGTCGGCTGCCAATTCAGGAATGTATGCTACTTCTCGCATTTTGTACTCTCTGGCACAAAATAACGAAGCTCCTGCTCTATTTTCTCGTCTTACTAAGCGCGGTGTTCCTATCTGGGGAGTTCTTGTCAGTTGCACTGGTTTATTAATTGGAGCTTTTATCGCGTTCCTTACACCAGAGCATGTTTTTGGCTATTTGATGTCTATCCCGGGCTTTACTGTTTTGCTCATTTGGACTAGCATTTGCCTCGCGCAATTCAAGTTGCGTAAACAGTATCCTAAAATGCCGTATTTTCGCGTGTGGTTCTTTCCATACAGCACCTTGTTTGCAGCAGCTGCCTTGGCAATTATTTTTATTTTCTTCTTGTTCAATGCAGGCAATATAATTAACTCTATTGTATGCGTAAGTATTCTTATCCTTTTATCTGGCCTATCTATTTTGGTTGGTAGAAAGGAATCGAAATAAAGATCTTCAGCTTAAAAATGCCGTGTGAAGCGGCTTTTTTTTTGTCCTAGCATTTCCGTTTTATTAAAAAAAACTTCTGCAAGACTTTAACAGAATGTATATTCCACACATGATTAGTTCATATAACATGTTTTCAAAAAATTTCAGATGACTAATAGTAATTACGGAAAAATAATTCTTCACATAACGTTCGAAAAAATGTTTGAAAAATCTAAAAAATTAGATTATTATTTAATTAAGGTTGATTTTTCGACAAATAAAGTCAAATGTTTACAAAGAACGAGAAGTTTTGTGGTTGTATTTTTCATTCTATATCTTTGATTCCAAAGAAAATAAGGAGGAATGATTATGCCAAAAAAAACCCGTAAATTACTCAGTAAATCATTTAAAGAATTAGTGCAAGAAAATAAACAAATGATACTTAATGATAAACAAGAATTGGAACGAATTGAACAACGAATTGAACAACGTCATATAAATAAAAAACCAGCCTCATAATGGCTGGTTTTTTCATTTATCCTGCTATTCGCGGGCGGTAAGACCCCCACCTCAAGATTCAGAGAGAAGCAAAGAAGATAGGGGGGATAAAGAACCCCCCACTGATGGAAGTTTCACTTTATTAAAAAAAGCTTCTGCAAGACTTTAGCAGAATGCATATTCCATACATGATTAGTTAACATGAAATTTTTTGGAAAAATCCCCAGATAATTAATGGTAACTTGGGAAAAAATTTTCACATAACGTTCAAATAAATAACGTTTGAAAAATGAAAAGTTATATTATTATTTAGGTAAGTCGAACTTTTCGACAAATTAAGACATTTTTTTACAAAGAGCGAGAGATTTTGTGGTTGTATTTTTCATTCTGCATCTTTGATTCCAAAGAAAATAAGGAGGAATGATTATGACAAGAAGGTACCGTAAATTACTCAGTAAATCATTTAAAGAATTAGTGCAAGAAAATAAACAAAAGATACTTAATGATAAACAAGAATTGGAACGAATTGAACAACGAATTGAACAACGTTATATAATTACAAAACCAGCCTCATAATGGCTGGTTTTTTCTTTCACTGAAATACTTGAGGGAACTGCTTTACTATTCCTTCAGTAAGCGCATCCGCCATTTCTAAGGCTTCCTTCTCAATTTTGTCATACAATTGCGCACTTGATTGATAATCTTTCTTTAGCATGGATACTGCCTCAGCTTTAGTTAATGCTAGATGCTCATAAAACATTTTCCTGAATTTTTCTTTAGGTATATGAGGATTTATGCTGCTTATGAATTCAACAATTTGGTCTGCATTGGCGTACCATTTTTTCTCTGCGATTGAGGCAGCGTTTTGATCGCCGGCCTTTGCTGCCTTGACAAGGTCTGCGGCGATTACTAAGTGGTCTTTTATCAAATTACTATATTTTGTCGCTGCATTTTGACCGTAGAAAGGTTTGAGTAAATTACCCATATCCGGAGCGTTTTTAAGGAGTCGTGTAATAGTAACGTTAACATCTGGTAAATTAAAAATAATGCTAATGATGGCCATCCTTGTCCAAGCGACATGCTGTTCCCATAGTGAGCGCATATAACTTTTTAAATCAACTTCATTTTTACTGATACGGTAATCTCGTGCCATTAAAAACGCAGATTGTGGATCCCAACTTACATAAGGTATATCATATGTGAAATAATTGGATTGCCAATAAGGGTACATAATGATTACACTCCTTTGAATATATATATATCACGATATGATAAACTTCATTCTTAAGTTCTGTGTCCAAATACTTTTATACACTCAGTCGGTGATACGTGACACCAGCGTTATAATAACCTTCAAGATGTCACCGATAGTCTTCTTGTGGATTTGAAATAAAATTCGGCCGTTTTTAGATACAAAAGAGTAAAAATGAGCTGTCACCCCATGAACTTTACCTATACAAAAAAGAGCTTGTCTACATATCTTAATACCTAGAAGGTCAATATTTAATAAGAAAGTAGGTAGAAAGATTAATGGGACAAGAAGTAAAAATTATGTCTTGGGATCTCTATCTTGGTGCTGATGCTACAATAATCTTAGGGACCACTCCTGAACAAGTCCCGCAAGTTGTTACAGAAATTTACCGGCAAGTACAGGCTACAAATTTTCCTGAAAGAGCAAAAGCAATCGCCAAACAGATTTCCAAGCAAAATCCTGATTTTATTTGTCTCCAAGAGGCAGTTATATGGCAGATATTATCACCTCCTGGCTTTGAGCCTGTGATTCACTTTGAGTATGATTTTCTTAAAATACTTCTCGAAGAGTTAAAATCCAGAGGTTTGAAGTATGAGGCCATTGCGATTAATCAGAATTTAGACATTGAGGTTCCTGCAAGTACCGGGTTCATCCTTCATTTCATGGATCGAAATATCATTCTCGCAAGGAAACATTCTGATTTTACCATCTCTAATACAAAATCCGGTCAATATCAAGCGATTTTCCTGGCTCCCATTGGCGGCCAGTCAATCCCCATTCCCAGAGGCTGGGCGTCTGTTGATGTAAAAATAGATGGGAAGAAGTTCAGATTATTGACGACCCACCTCGACCATGATTCAGAGACAGTACGGGATCTACAAGCAGTAGAGCTCATACAACTCACAAGTGCGGCTGATCTCCCACTGATTTTAACAGGAGATTTTCAATTTGATGCTAATAGCAGTCCCGCTCCTTCACCGTACCTCTTATTTTTAAACGCGGGTTTTGAAGATGCTTGGAAAATTGCGGGGGAAGGTCCTGGGTTTACGTGCTGCCAGGATTTCGATGTATTAAACCTGGTATCGGAGCTTAACACCAGACCAGACTTAATTCTTTTTCGGGGTGACCTAGATGTGAAAAAGATTGATTTAGTTGGAGAAAGTCAAAATGACCGCACTTCGAATGCTCTTTGGCCGTCTACTGCTACGGGGCTCGTTGCTGATTTTAAGCTTTTCCAAAAAAAGCATGAGCACAAAAAGAATGTTTTTGATTATATTGTCATCGGAGCTGGAACGGCAGGCGGGGTAGTTGCTAAGAAATTAACTGATGACCTGCGTACTTCTGTACTGGTTCTTGAGTCGGGAATTAATAGCACTGCTACGCTAAGCGACCCCAACATTTTAAATGCCATTTTTTTGGCCAGTGATAATAAGTATGCCTTCAACCTTTTATCCAGATTAGAGGCAGTGCTTGGACGGCAGCTTGTTACGGTCAATGGGAGAGTCATTGGCGGGAGCTCAGAGGTTAACGATATGTTTGCTGTCCGCGGGAGTAGAGAGCTGTATGACGAATGGGCAGCCATTTCCGGGAATGACCAATGGAACTACAAACATGTTCATTCACTGTTCATTGAAAATGAAACTTATACTGGACAAACACAAAGTCCCAAGCAAAGGGGAAGAATGGGACCCATATTTATTAGACAACAGCATATTCCCCCGGATCCTAATGGTCTGATACAAAGATTGACAGATGCAACTGCAGAAATATTAGGTATCCCCATTGTTGAGGACTATAACACTGGCGTAAGAGACTGTACTTTTTCCAAGGGCCAATATATCCAGAAGGAGGAGGCGGACGGAAAAATTACCCGTTCATCGACTGCAACAGGATATTTAAATGAGAGTATTGTTACGCAAGGAAACGAGTTTCAACCGGATGAGTTTGGAGTAGGGAAAAGAAAGTTGAGCATTTTCGCTCAAACAACGGTGAACAAAGTCTTATTTAAGAAAAAGAAAGGGCAAATGATTGCCGTGGGAGTTGAATATGTCAAGGACGGTGTTTCTCACAAAAGTTTTGCTCGAAAAGGTGTGATTGTTTCGGCAGGATTTTTCTCTCCCTTAATCCTTCAACGATCAGGGATTGGCAATCCCACTGATTTGATTAATGCAGGGATTACACCTTTAATTGAAAATCCGAATGTAGGTTGCAATTTGCAAACTCAAGCCTCTGTGGGACTTGGAGTCGAGGTCGATACATCCCAGATAATTCCAATAGTTGTAGCAGATTCTAATCAGCCTCTTCTCCTCGGTGCTTTTAAAGCTGAGCATAAGGATAGTTTGGAGGGCCGCCGTCTTCAAATTTTAGGAGCACCCGCACCCCTCTTTATTCCTGGTTCAGACGTGGCAAGTAATGAGTGGGAATTTGATTTAAAAAAACCTACTAATATCATGAGCTTTGGCATTATCGACCTCAATCCAAGAAGTAAGGGAACCATTATGGCCTCCCATAGCGCTCCTGAAGCCCTTCCTTCGTTTTCCTTCGATCCGTTGCTGCGAGAAAATGACTTAGATTTCTTGGTAGATCAATATATTAACATGTACAATATTATTCGAAGCGCTAAGTCAAAAGGGAACAGCGGGATTCACAAAGTAGTCTATCCACCAGAGAATATCTTCAAAAAAATGGATAGAAACAAGCTTAAGGATTTTGTTAGAGCATCGTATTCGAATTTCTTCCATTATGGCGGACAATGTAAGATGGGCAGCAGCATCCAAAATGGTGTTGTCAATGGATTCCTCGATGTATTTGGAACCGTCAATCTTAAAGTGGCTGATCTGTCAATTGCACCTATTTTACCAGATGGCAACACATCCATCCCCGCTCAAATGATTGGTTTAAATGCTGCACAATTTATTCAATCTAATCCTCATCCTTATGTGTTGGATGATGAAGACTTTGAGGAATTCGAATCATTAAATTAATATATGGAAAGTCCCTAATAGGGTCGTATTTTTAAAGTCTTTAAAAAAATGCAACCAACCAAACAATGATAGGATCCCCTTAATAGTAGATAGATGAAAAAATAAAAATCTGTTGGATAAGAATCCATTTTAATTAATCTTTTTTTTAAATGGATTCTTTTTATTTATAGTAAGATGCTGGTTTATGAGGTGTTTTTGATCAAACTTTATCCCGCATTAATGGGCAGTAAAAGCCCGATTGGTTTAACTAATAATCAGTGGGGGATGAAGAAAACCCCCACTGATTAAAGTTTCACTTTATTTCAAAGCAACACTTCTTCATTTTCTTGTTCATATCGTTTGATTTCTTCACTCTTCTTACGTTTGTATAAAGTCATCTTCCGAAATAACTGTAAAGCCATGTCGTCTAAATAGTGCAGTTGTAACGCCGTACCCATTTTGTTTTTGTCCGTTAAACTCTCCTGTGTAAATGACGGAACTTCCGCAAGATGGACTGCGTTCTTTCAAAATTATATATTCTGGGTTTAAATCTTTGATTTGATTCAATGCCTCATAAGCACCCGCAATAAAGATTTCCGTCACATCATTTCCGTTTTGGTCTATTACTTTTGCAGTTCCGTTCAATACATCGTCACCGTTTCCACCGACAATTTCGGCAGGTGTACGAGGTGTTGGCAATCCGCCTAATACTTCCGGACAAATAAGAATCGTTTCTTCTTTTTCTAGCAGTTCTTGAATCTTTGTAACGAGATTATCATTTCCGTCATAACGACAAGCAATTCCAGCCAAGCATGCACTGATTACGATCATGTTTTCACCTCAGTTTGATGGATTTACTTTCATCATACAATAAAATCTTTCACCACTTTTCTGTTTTTCCTCTTATTTATACAGTGAAAGACTACCCATGAATAGTGGGATAAACAGGGGGATAAGCATGAGTAAATTATATACATTAATGAAAGAATATAGCGAGTTTCAAAGTAAAGAAGAGTTTAATACATATCAACAGCAAATTTTGACGCAGTATCAAGCTCATATGAATAAAACAGATTTTCTCGTAATCTGTTTGTTAGGAAGGTATGCGATAAACGAAAAGCAAAAAACGGTTGGTGTTGCATGTCCATTAATGGAAACAATTGCAGTGAAAATAGGGAAGAGTGTACGGACTGTACGCCGTTCGGTTGCAAAGCTTGAACAGCTTGGGATTATTAAGCGTGTGTTTACGAAAGAGAGGTATAAGCGCGGGGGATATAGTGCGAATTTGTATGTGTTTCGTAAACAGACAGTTGACCGCATGAGTGACCGTATGCAAATGACCGCATGTGAAAATGGCGAGAGTGCAGGAGAGTGTAAGAAGGAGCAGTTGAATGAGGAAACGGAAACTATTGTTTATGAAAACAATTTAAAGATACAACAGAAAATAAAAACGTATGATATGGACGAAACGTATTGCCGTCATGATATTCCAGTGCGATTTGTAGATGCGATTTCACCAATGTCTCGTCATCCACAAACAATTAATTTTACCTGGAGTAAAGTGGAACTCGCTTATAAAAAGAGCGGTTTATTTGAGCTAGGGTTGTTGTGGGAACAGATTATGAAGCATGATGATATACAAATGCAAATCATTAGGCGGACAAAAAGCGTTGTAAGGGCGTATAAGTACGGTGAGATTCGCAAAGATTTTGGTGCACTTTTATATGGTACGATGCAGGCATTATTTTTAGACATCGCATTAGAGTGGGGGGCGGCAGTGAGAAGGAACAGCGGGATTGTTTTATATAATCCATTTGAAAGTGTAAAAAGAAAAGAGTCATGCTTATGAAGCATAACTCTCTACTTTTAATCAAATTTTCGCACAGTCGGAACGCGAATGGCGATAAATAATACAAACAGAATGACAGCAATTGCACCGCTTTTCATAATCGTGACAATCGGTATCCCGGCAGCTAGTGCAAGTGAGGTAAGGGCATACGAAATAGGGATAAAGCCCATCGATGATAACATGAGTAAGCTCATGACTCGGCCCATCATTTCTTCTTTCACAGTTGATTGAATCATGGCCATTAACGGTACGATGGCCATTGCGATTGAAATACCGTAAAAGCAGCCTGCCAGAACTGCTTGCCAAAGTGTTGTACTAAAGTTAATAGATAAGAAGAAAATACCAGATAGCAGCATCATAATAATGCAAAATAAACCGCGTCGCCGATTAATATTTCTCAGCCCGACGATAACTGCACCAATGGCCATTCCCCCGCCAACAGCAGCTTCTAAGTAGCTAAAGTGGAGCGAGTCGCCGTGCAGTACATCTTTAATGAACAGCGGAAAACCGACTTGCATCGGTCCAATTAAAAATAAATTCAAAAAGGCGCTGCAAATAAGAAACGTTGATAAAAATGATGATTCTTTCACATAAAGGATGCCTTCTTTAATAGAAGTGAACATGCCTTTGTTTGGATTTGTTTCTTCTTGCACTGTACTTGTGTGAACTTTTTGGATGAGTATGGCAGCAATAAGTAATAATAAAATCGCTATCGTAAAAATTGTTTCATAATTACTGAATTTAATTAGTATTCCGCCAAGGACAGGACCAAGAATAACAGATGCTTGGTTTGTCATTTGCGTGAGTGAATTTGCTTGTGTAAGGCGATGTTTCTCTACGAGATCCGGTAAGATAGAGCCATCAGCTGACCAGAAAAAGGCATCAGCTAAACCAAAGAAGAGCGCAAAGAAAGCAAATGTGTATAATGTGACGTGCCCAACGATGAACCAAATGAGAATGACTGTTACAAGAAGCGCGCGCACAATATTAGAATAAAACATGATGTTTTTTTTCTGGAATTTGTCTGCAACGGCTCCGCCGATAATCATAAAGATTAGGCGCGGAACACTAAGGGCAACAAATACAATTCCAAGTGATGCTTCTAAGTTTAATGTCTTTGCTATGTACCACGTTTGCGAAAACGTAAAAAATGCTAAGGCAAAGCTTGAACATAGGGTAGCGCCCCAAAGAAAGAGGAAGTTTGTATTTTTTAATAAAGGCGTTCCCATTTCTTTTACAGCAAGTTTACTTTTATGTAATTCCTCCATATGAATCCCTTTCTGTCATATGTCTTTTTATCTTTGTTAACAGTTTCTAATTTTTCTATACAGATACTTTTCCATTGTATTCAAAAAAGCAGAATTTGCCCAGCGGATTTTTGAAGCATAAAAATAAGAAGGTGCCGAGGCATCTTCTTATTTTACACTTTAAACTAACGCAATATAAATATCAACTTGTGCATTATTTGGATCGAAAGTTCGTTTATCTAAGTAACTAAGTCAATACAGTAATAGTACAAGTGTGTATATTTGGTAGTAATTGACCATAATTACTTGTAAGAGGTGATTCATGTATGGAACAAAAAATAATATGTTTTAGTGCTTGTAGTTCAGAAGCTTATAAAAATTTTCAAGAATCCGTTGAGCAACCAGTATCAGTTAATCAATTGGGCAAAAATATTAAAGTAGCTATTCAAGAAGTTGATAGTTCTTTAGATTCTGTATCGATATGGGCTATGCGCTACAGCCCTAAAAATCAAAAGCTTTGGGAGAAAATTGATGAAGGCGATATTGCCCTTTTTTATGGAAATAGGAAATTTATTTCGTACGGTAAAATTATTAAAACGTTAATGTGTGAACAGACAGCAAAAAATATTTTTGGTGATACTATTTACAAGTTACTTATCATAATGGAAAAAAATAAAGCTGTAGATCAAAAAAGAGATAAGCTTTGGAATACATTTAAGTACTCTGAAATAGCTCGTATTCAAGGTATGATGATCCCAAATATAAAAGTGCAAAATGAACTTTTACAACTTCACAACAATAATATAAGTAGTTTATTAAATGACTTATTAGAAATAAAAGATAATGTAGGTTGATATTAAACTGTTCCATTAATAGACACTTCGAAAAAAGTTGATTAATTTTTCGAATGATTCTTTTGATTGATTAAGTACCTAATTATTTTGATATTTGCTCAAATTTCATATAGGTATTTACCGTATTTTGGAATTTATATCTTTTATGATTGTTTTTTTATAATAACAGCTTGATTTGCATAAGTCGTTTAGAGGTCATCACAAATATAGCATATCGCCTAAAACATAAAATACTGAATCCCACATATAAGAATATATCTAATATGTGGGATTCAGTATTTTATTGTGATTTGTCGCACTGTTATTGTATGTTAAAATAGTTTAGCCCATGAATTATCCGTTTGACAAATTATGAGGTGATTATAAATGTGGAACAAAGTTTTTAAAAATATGGAATTTGAAAACCTTCACAATAATGATAGCTTTGTAGGATTGGGAGATAGTGTAGATCTACTTAAGAAGGTTAATGATAAAACGATTGATTTAATATTTGCAGATCCTCCTTACAACATTGGGAAAGATTTTGGTAATAATAAGGACAAGTGGGATAATACTCATGAATACATTAATTGGTGCAAGCAATGGATTGACGAATGTTTCCGTGTGTTAAAGGATAATGGAACATTTTATTTTATGACAGCAACACAATACATGCCTTACTTAGATGTTTATATTAGTGAAAACTACAATGTACTATCTAGAATTATTTGGACATACGATAGCTCAGGTGTTCAGTCTAAAAAAATGTTTGGTTCACTTTATGAACCCATTCTTATGGTAAATAAGGACTCTAAAGCAGCTTATACTTTTAATGCTCAAGATATTTTAGTTGAAGCAAAAACGGGTGCAAAAAGAAAACTAATTGATTATCGTAAGAATCCACCACAGCCTTATAGTACTGAAAAAGTTCCTGGGAATGTGTGGGAATTTCCGCGTGTTCGATTTAAGATGGAAGAATACGAAAATCATCCGACTCAGAAACCAGAAGCTCTTTTGGAAAGAATTATAAAAGCTTCTTCTAATCCGGGTGATATTGTTTTAGATCCATTTTCTGGTTCGTTTACTACTGCTGCGGTTGCTGTTAAGAATGGCAGAAAAGCATTGGGGTTTGAGTTCAATAAAGACTTCTATTTAATCGGTTTGAGAAGAACAGGAATAACAGAAAGATATGACGGAATTAAATTAGAAAAAGATAAGAGTCGAAAAACAACCAATAAATCTAAAAAAGACCACGTAGTTAGAGAAGGTGACATTACTTCTGGAGTGGAAGAAATAGAACACCTTGAAATGTTTTCAGGAGCTAATTTAAAAGTCCGCTAAATGCGGGTTTTTAAATCAGCTCCTTTTTGGTTTCATTAAAACTAGGTTGGCATCTTATATCAATCTATTTTTAATGAATATTTCCTTCTACTTTTCGATATTATCCAGTTCCAGCGGTTCGGCTACTCGCATATCGAGCATCGTCGAAGGGTCTTTATCCCGCATTAATGAGCAGTAAAAGCTGGAGAAGAGCGGGGAAGAAAACTGCCCGTAAAAGCCCGATCGGTTCAACTAACCATCAGTGAGAAAAGCATCACTGATGGAAGTTTCACTTTATATCATGTCGAAGCGCCGATAAATCGGCGGACACGTAAAAAAGGGACTGATCTCAAAAGGCACTTACGTGCCTTTTGGATCAGCCCTATATTAAAACATGCTAGAACTATGCATTGGTTGCAGCTTCGCATTTGGATCGAAGTACGCTTTTGCATTGTTTACTGCTGTTGGCGCTTCGCCAAATCCGCATGCAATTAGTTTTACTTTTCCTTCGTATGTACAAATATCACCAGCTGCGTAAATACCAGGGATGTTTGTTTCCATTTTAGAGTTTACAACGATGCTGTTTTTTTGGATATCTAAGCCCCAGTCTTTAATTGGACCAAGAGAAGATACGAAGCCGTAGTTTACGATGACATCATCAACATCAATGACAACTTTTTCTTCCGTTTTCACATGTTGAAGTACAACTTGTTCAATTTTCTCTTCACCGATTAGTTCAACTGGAACGTATGGTGTTTTGACTTGTGCGCGAGAGTTCATTAACGTTTCAACGCTATGCTCATGTGCGCGGAATTTATCACGACGGTGAACAATTGTTACTTCTTCTGCGATTGGCTCTAACATCATTGTCCAGTCTACCGCAGAGTCTCCGCCGCCAAACACGACAACGCGTTTGCCAGCAAATTTATTCATATCCTCAACGAAATAGTGTAAGTTTGCTTTTTCGAATTTCTCTGTATCCTCTAATTCTAAACGGCGTGGTTGGAACGCACCGTTTCCAGCTGTAATGATGACTGATTTAGAGTAGTGTGTTTCTTTATTTGTTACAAGTTTGAACACGCCATCTGCTTGTTTTTCTAACGTTTGAACAGCTTCTTCTAAACAAACAGTTGGTTCGAACTTGCTCATTTGTTCTTTTAAGTTGTTAATGAGTTCTTGTGCACGAATTTTAGGAAAACCTGCAATATCATATATGTACTTTTCAGGATATAATGCAGATAATTGACCGCCGAGTTGTGGCAAGCTTTCGATAATTTTTACGCTTGCTTGTCTCATACCTCCGTAAAAAGCTGTGAATAGTCCAGTTGGGCCTCCACCAATAATAGTGATGTCATATACTTTTTGATTTTCTGTCACTGTTTACTCCCCCTATAATTAGGAAATTTTTCGTGATTCTCCTATATACACTCGTATGTATGTTATACGGAACTTCCGTGAACGGAGTGCAAGCGCACTCAAGACAAATAATATCATATTTTATAAAAAAAAGCGTTAGAAAACGACTGAATTGTGTATACACTTCGTATAGATTTGTTAGAAAAGAAAAACTAGCCAATAAGTGAGGTATATATTAATTGGTAATTATAACCATTTGTAGTTAATTGAATAGATTTATAGATAATGATTCCACATTTGAAGGTGAGAAGACAGTAATTGTCTCTTAAATTCTGAGCAAATAAGGGAATGTGAAAAAACTTAAAAAGACCTCGTTATTTTAAAATATTGATAATTCTACAATTGCTTGAAAAGTAAAGAGAAAACGACTAATATAGGAAAGTGACTTTGTTAATTTTTTGTGACAAATTTCGTAACATTTTTCAAACTTAATTTTTTTATTTTGTCTAGATTGTGAGAAAGTCTACATTCTTAGCATTTAAATTGTTTTAGCATTATTTTTGCTATTTTTACTATCTATATAAAGAAGATTAATTTTTTTATTTTGTCTAGATTGTGAGAAAGTCTACATTCTTAGCATTTAAATTGTTTTAGCATTATTTTTTATTATTTTTTACTATCTATATAAAGAAGAGGGTTGTGATTAGGGTGAAGAAGCCAAAAATCGTAGTTCTAGGCGCAGGTTATGGCGGAATGATTACTACTGTTCGTCTGCAAAAAACATTATCTGTAAGTGAAGCTGAAATCACATTAGTAAATAACAACAGCTATCATTATCAAGCAACTTGGTTACATGAAAGTGCAGCTGGTACGTTGCATCATGATAAAGTTCGCTTAGACATCAAAGATGTAATCGACACAAACAAAGTAAACTTCGTGCAAGACACAGTTGTAGAAATTAAAGCAGCTGAAAAGCGCGTTATCTTAAAAAATGGCGAGCTAGAGTATGATTACTTAGTAATCGGTCTTGGTTTTGAATCTGAAACGTTTGGTATTAAAGGATTAAAAGAGCATGCATTCTCTATTGCTAACATTAATGCAACTCGTCAAATCCGTGAGCATATGGAGTACATGTTCTCTCTATATGCTTCAGAAAAACGTGACGAGTTAGTTACAATCGTTGTCGGCGGTGCTGGATTTACAGGTATCGAGTACGTAGGTGAACTTGCAAACCGTGTTCCTGAGCTTTGCAAAGAGTATGATGTTCCTCGCGAAAAAGCACGCATCATCTGTGTTGAGGCTGCTCCAACAGCGCTTCCTGGTTTCGATCCAGAGCTAGTTGAGTACGCTGTAAAACAATTAGAGAAAAAAGGTGTAGAATTCCGCATCGGTACAGCAATTAAAGAAGGAACTGAAGAAGGTATTCTTGTTGCAAACGGTGACGATGTAGAATTACTGAAATCTGCAACTGTAGTTTGGGCTGCAGGTGTTCGCGGTAACGGTATTGTAGAAGAGTCTGGCTTTGAAGCAATGCGCGGCCGTGTAAAAGTGGACGAGTACATGCATGCTCCAGGTCATGAAGAAGTATTCATGGTTGGTGATGCAGCGTTAATCATTAACGAAGAAATTAACCGTCCATACCCACCAACAGCACAAATTGCAATTCAACAAGGTTATAACATTGCACATAACTTAGCTGTTCTTGTTCGTGGTAAAGGCGAAATGCAGAAGTTTGTATTCGATAACAAAGGCTCTGTATGTTCATTAGGTCATGACGATGCAATGGGCGTTGTAATGGGCAAAAAATTAACTGGTTGGAAAGCTTCATTCATGAAGAAAGTAATCGACAACCGTTACCTATTCATGCTTGGCGGACCTTTATTAGTTCTTAAAAAAGGTAAGTTAAAGTTATTTTAATACGTAATGTAAAGCAGAAATGGCTGTAAGCTGTTTCTGCTTTTTTTATTTTGGTTTTACTGAATATTCTAAAATAAGTGAAGACCTTTCACAAAGAGTACACATTTCCCAACATTCTCCTTTCGAAAGCTTTATCCCGCTATTCGCGGGCAGTAAAACCCCCACTGACGGAAGTTTCACTTTATAGTATAATGAAAGAAAAGAATGAATATTCTGTTCGTTTGATTGGAAGGGGTTTGCAGTGATGAGTAAGCGAGGAAATGTGTGGCTAGCGGTAAGTGGTCTCGTTATCACAGCAGATGGAAGATGGCTGGTCGTTAAGAAAAAATATGGTGGATTAAAAGGGGAATGGTCATTGCCCGCGGGTTTTGTGAACGAAGGAGAAACAATCGATCAAGCAGTGCAGCGTGAAGTATTAGAAGAAACAGGAATTGCCACAAGTGTAAAAGGAATAATGGGTGCACGATCTGGCGTGATACGCGGTGAGATTAGTGATAATATGATTATTTTTCTTTTAGAGCCAAAAGGAGAAGACATTGTCGTTCAAGAGCGAGAATTGTATGAGGGAGCGTTCCTATTTCCAGAGGATATTGTAAATGATGAAAATGCCTCAGTGTTAATTCGTTATTTGTTAGAAGCGATGCCAGCACCGCTTTTAAAAATGGACGAGACGTTAAATCCAGGGGAACAGTTTGATTATACGGTATATAACGTTTTTGTAGGAAGAGTAGATTGATAAGTAAGAAAGGGTGAAGAAATCATGAGCATACCTGTTTTATTAATCTCAATGATGTTATTTTTAGTCTTATTTTTTGGAATTGGCTTTTTATTAAATATGATTTTACGAGCAACATGGGTGATGGTCGTTGTATATCCGCTTATTTGTGTGTTTATTATTGATAAAGTTGATTTCTTCGATTATTTTGTACAGCCGAAAGAGGCTTTCTCTTCATTAGGAACAAGTTTTCTTCATCTTGGACAAGCTGATATTATGATTTTATCAACTGGATTAGTTGGTGCTGCTTTATCTGGTGTTGTGATCAAAACATTGCGGAAAAATGGGTATCAAATGTTTTGAGGATCCTTTCTTAGAAGCTTTTTTAGAGTTGTCTAGCTTCAGCGCTTGTCATTGCTAAACAGGACACTTACGTTTTTTATGCGTATTTTCTTCATCGTTTAGGGAACAATAACGATGAAGGAGTGTGAAAAATGATAAAACGATTTAGCATTCGCATGATGATGGTTTGCTTATTTTTAGTTGCATTATGTGTAACTTGGCAAGCTGTGTCAGGAATCTCTCTTTCTGAAATGATTCATATGTATAAGAAAAATGAAGTGAAAGAAGTTCACGCAGCTGAGCAAAGTGAGCAAGCGATTCCAAGTGCCACAGTCATTCGTGCTTTAGAGAATGAAAAAGATTGGTCAAAATATCGTTCGATGGAAGTTATGGCAACAGGATATACAGCTGGCAGAGAGTCAACAGGGAAGACAAAAGGACATCCTGAGTATGGGATTACATATTCCGGTGTAAAAGTAAAACGGGACATATATTCAACAATTGCGGCTGATTTGCGCGTATTTCCGATTGGAACAATCTTGTTTATTCCTGGCTATGGCTATGGTGTTGTAGCGGATAAAGGCGGTGCTATTAAAGGAAATCGACTTGATTTATATTATGAAACCGTGCAAGATGTATACAGTCAATGGGGAAAGAAGACAGTGAATGTTTACATTGTAAAAATGGGAAATGGAAAATTTACAGAACAAGAGTTAACACTTTTAAACGAAGCGGAACCGATGCAAGTGTTTCGCGGACAATATTTAAACCAACGATAGTCTAGACGCTTATAGCGCTAGACTTTTTTTTATTCTCTTGTCATCATGAAATAGAGGGGAAAGAAAATATAGCAAAGGGAGAGCATATATGGAAGACTATCCTTTAGCGTATTATGAGTTTTTCATAAAGTATAACGAAGGCGATTATTATACGTGTCATGACTTATTAGAAGAAATGTGGCTTGAAGATCGGGGGAATTTGTTTTTAAAAGGTTTATTGCAAATGGCAGTCGCTCAGTATCATTACAGCTATGGGAATATAAAGGGAGCACGAATGATGATGGAAGTAGCGGAAGAATATTTAACTCCATATTGCCCTGTTTATTGGAATTTGAATGTTGAAAAGGTCGTACACTTTATTCAATTGTGCCGCAAAATTTTACCGAAAGAGATAAATCGAATTCCATACGAGCAAGTTCAGAATTTGCCGCAGCTCCCAGAGTTTATTTTATATATGGAAGAAGTTTGAATTGTCGCATTTTCACGAAAATAAAGCTATAATAGAAACAGAAAAAATCTGGGGGTGCTAGCATGTTTCAAGTACAAAAAGAACTAGCAAGTCATGAAGCGGTAGTTGTTGCCTTATTTGAAGATGAGGTAATGAGTAGTTTTGTAAAAGAATTAGATCAAGCGTTTGATGGACATATACAAGTGCTATTAGGCGAAAAAGAAATTTCTCCGAAGAAAAAAGTGATTTCTAAAGTACATAGCTTAGGGAAAACAAATGTAAAGCGTTACTATTTTGTCGGTCTTGGCAAAAAAGACAGATGTACAACAGAAACATTGCGCGGTGCACTTGGAAAATTAGCGAGAACGTTACACGGTGCAAAAGTAAAAAATGTCGCATTTGTATTAGATTCATTCGTTACTGAAAAAATGGACGCAATTGATGTAGCGCATATTGCAGCAGAAACTTATTTACTTGGTACATATGAGTTAGTAACATATAAAACGGATAAAAAAGAAGCGCATCAATTAGAAAGCTTTGTTGTTGTTACAGAAGAAGATCCGCAAGAGATTGAAGCAGCATTAACGGTTGGTTATGTACATGGACGTGCTACAAATTCTGCGCGTACGCTTGTGAATTTGCCGCCAAACGTATTAACGGCAACTGCTTTAGCAGACTATGCAGTTGATCTGGCAGAAAAATATGATATGGACTATAAAGTGCTTGAGAAAGAAGAGATGGAAGAGCTTGGAATGGGTGCGCTTCTGGCGGTCAACCAAGGCTCCGCAGAACCGCCAAAAATGATTGCTCTTTTATATAAAGGTAAAGAAGAGTGGACAGATGTAATCGGCTTAGTTGGTAAAGGTATTACATATGATACAGGTGGTTATTCTTTGAAACCGCGCGAAAGCATGGTTGGTATGAAAGGCGATATGGGCGGCGCAGCAGCTGTTCTTGGAGCGATGGAAATTATCGGTGAGCTTCGCCCAGAGCAAAACGTAGTTGCGATTATTCCTTCTACGGACAATATGGTGAGCGCAACTGCATTTAAACCAGATGATGTGATTACCTCAATGAGCGGTAAAACAATTGAAGTATTAAATACAGATGCAGAAGGCCGCTTAGCATTAGCTGACGGTATTACGTATGCGAAAAAGCTTGGTGCAAATTATCTTGTTGATGTTGCGACATTGACAGGCGGTATTATCGTTGCTCTTGGAAACCATACAACAGGTGCAATGACAAATAACGAAGCATTTTATGAGCAAATGTTAGAAGCAGCGATGGAAACGGATGAGCCAATTTGGCAATTACCGATTTTTGAACGTGATAAAGAGCGTGTTCGTAACAGTAAATTTGCAGATTTAAATAACTCACCAGGACGCGATGGTCATGCAATTATGGCAGGAACATTTCTTGGAGAGTTTGCAGAGGATACACCTTGGGTACATTTAGATATTGCAGGAACATCTGATACAAAGAGCACACACGACTTAGGTCCAGCTGGCGGAACAGGCACAATGGTGCGTACATTAGCAACACTTGTTGAGCGTTTTGGGGAAGAGTAAATGAGGAAAGGATTGGCAGATGCCAATCCTTTTTTAGATGCTTGCCAGTGTTTTCCTTTCATAAACAAAGAGTTAAATGTTGTAAAAAGATAAAAAATATTTGAGGAAAGCGCTATTTTTTTCATATAATGGGATTATGCCTATTGAGAGGAGAAAGCAACATGAACTGGAAAAAAGAATATGAACGCTGGATTTCCTTTGCGAATTTAGATGCAGAGCTAAAGCAGCAACTAGAAGCAATGCAAAGTGATGAAAAGAAAATTGAAGATAGTTTTTATAAAGATTTAGAATTTGGTACAGGTGGTATGCGCGGGGAACTGGGTGCTGGCACAAATCGTTTAAATGTGTACACTGTCCGCAAGGCAACAGAAGGTTTAGCCCGTTTCATTGAAAACCAAGGTGAAGAAGCAAAAGCACGTGGCGTTGTTGTCGCATATGATTCTCGTCACAAGTCTCCAGAGTTTGCGATGGAAGTAGCAGCAACACTAGGTGCTCATGGCATTAAAACATATGTATTTGAAAGCCTGCGCCCAACACCAGAGCTTTCTTTTGCAGTACGTTATTTACATACATGCAGTGGAATCGTTCTTACAGCAAGCCACAATCCGCCTGAATATAATGGCTATAAAGTGTACGGAGATGATGGCGGGCAATTGCCTCCAAAAGAAGCGGATGAGTTAATTCATTATGTAAATGATGTAAGTGACGAATTGACAGTAGAGGTTGCTGATGTAGAGCAATTGAAACAAAATGGTCTCTTACAGATCATCGGTCAAGAAGTTGACGATGCATATTTAGAACAATTAAAAACAGTTATTCTTAATAAAGAGCTTGTGAAGGAAGTTGGACAAGATTTAAAAATTGTCTTCTCACCTTTGCATGGAACATCTAATATTCCAGCTCGCCGCGGATTAGAGGCTGTTGGATTTAAAAATGTAACGGTTGTGAAAGAACAAGAACAGCCAGATCCAGACTTCTCAACAGTAAAATCACCAAATCCAGAAGAACATGCTGCATTTGAATTGGCAATTCGGTACGGTGAAGAAATTGATGCAGACGTATTAATTGCAACAGATCCGGATGCTGACCGTCTTGGTGTAGCAGTTCGTAATCATGATGGCAAGTATCAAGTGTTGACAGGAAATCAAACAGGTGCTTTAATGTTGGATTACTTATTAACACAAAAGAAAGAACAAGGTATTTTACCGACAAACGGTGTTGTATTAAAAACAATTGTTACATCTGAATTAGGACGCACAATCGCAAAAGCTTACGGACTTGATACAATCGATACGTTAACTGGCTTTAAATTCATCGGTGAAAAGATTAAGCAATATGAAGCGAGCGGAGAATATGAGTTCCAGTTTGGTTATGAAGAAAGCTACGGTTATTTAATTCGCCCGTTCTGCCGTGATAAAGACGCAGTACAGTCTGTATTATTTGCATGTGAAGTTGCCGCATATTATAAAGCGCAAGGTAAAACATTATATGATGGTTTACTTGAAGTATTTGAAAAGTACGGATATTTCCGTGAAGGACTTGTTTCCTTAACGTTAAAAGGAAAAGATGGAGCAGAGCAAATTCAAAATATGATGACATCTTTCCGTGAAAATAGACCGACAGAAGTGGCTGGCTTAGAAGTAACGATTGCGGAAGATTATAAAGCGAGCGTTAGAACAAAAGTAAAAGAAGATGCGACAGAAGAAATTGAATTACCAAAATCAAATGTATTAAAGTATTATTTGGCAGATGGATCTTGGTTCTGCCTGCGACCATCAGGAACAGAGCCGAAGATTAAGTTTTACTTTGGTGTACAAGGAGATTCACTACAACATAGTGAAGAGAAGCTTGAAGCGATTAAAGAGGATATTATGAATCGTTTTTAATATGAGTAAAGAGGGGGGAATATTTTCCCTCTTTTTTTTATTTTATTTATGTTTCTATAATAAAGACAAGAAAGATTATGAGATAAGCATGAAATTTCTCTTATTCTGTGATAGAATTTTATATCGTGTGGGATAAGTATACGCTTTCAAATTGAAAGTTTAGAAGAATTACGTTTTATCTATACGTCAAGAATGGTGAGTTAATATCGGAATATTCGGAATGTTTGAAGAAGAGCCCGGAAGTGGCTGGTTGATTCAACTGATCATCAGTGCAGGAGAATTTCCACTGATGAAAGTTTTATTTTCTATCTAGGTTTAATTCATAAAAAGAGAGTTGAGTGTATGAAAGCATCTACTAAAAATTATGTATTTTTACATGCAGCCTTTTTTTTATACTCTATCATAATGGTGTATATGAAATGGGCGGCAAAATTTTCAGTTACTTCAATTAGTTTTTTCTTAGCTTACATGGGACTTATTATTCTTTTGTTTGGATATGCAATTATTTGGCAGCAAGTAATTAAACATTTTGAAATATCTAAAGCGTATTCACATCGAGGGATTATTATTTTATGGGGACTTCTATGGTCCGTAGTATTTTTTGGAGATGTCATAAAATGGAATAATTTACTAGGTGCAGCTATTATCATAATTGGAATTGTTGTGGTGACAAGAGATGAATAAATTTGTACTGCTTTATATTTTCGGGATTATTTTGGCGAACTATTCCCAAATTTTATTAAAAAAAGCAACGTTAGCTGTTTATGATAAGAAATGGAAGGAATATGTAAATCGTTATGTAATTATTGGATATTCTTTATTTGTGATAAATGCGGGTTTAAATGTAATTGCGATGAAAGGTGTCCCGTTAAAGCAAGCACCTGTTTTAGAATCGCTTAGTTATGTTGTTATTTTAATATTCAGTTGGTATTTTCTTGGTGAGAAAATCACGAAAAGAAAAGTAATCGGAAATATTATTATCATTATAGGAATTGCTGTGTTTTGTATGCAGTGAGAGGAGTGTATTTCTATAATAAGTAGTGTTAATTTAAGACAAATAATATAAATGGAGTGTTATGTTGTATGGTAAATAGGAAAAAGATACTTTTTTCTTTTTTTGTAGTTTTTTGTGCAGTTTTGTATGTATGCCTGACGGGATCTACTCATACTGTAAGCAAAAGTCTTGCTTATAGCAATTATAAGATGGTTGATTTAGCCGAGGGCGATGAATTACGACAAGAGTTTCATTTTGATGGGGAAAACCCAAAGAATTTGTTATTACCTCTTACAAGCGAAAGTTATCATAAAAATGCACTATTGGAGTATGAACTTTCGGTTAAAGGAAGAGTAGTGAGTAAAGAGACAATCGATTTGAACAAATGGGGTGGAGAAGACTATATTAAAGATCCTCATTTTAAAAGTAGTATCATAGTTCCTATTCCAAAAGATCTAGATAATGATGTTGTCTTAAAAGTGAAAATCGTGAAAGCGGAGAATGGTGAAAAAATTGGTATTCGTACTGGGGCATCATTATCATCAGATGGAAAATTGATTGTTAATGGTAAAGAAGATAAAGGACAAGCAGTAGCAGCTAAAATATTATACGATCAGCTGGATTGGCTAAAAATTAGACAAGCTACAATTACTGCATTAGTTGCCCTAGTTGTTTTAGCTTTAATTGGGAAAAATACAATTAAGAATTTTGTTGTTGTGGCTGGAGCAATGGGGATTATGTTTAGTTTTAATAATCCGCTGTTTGAAGCAACTGATGAGAATTTTCATTTTGCAAAAGCTTATGATATTAGTTTAGGGCATCTTCTGTCTACGAAACAAGGTGATAAAGTAGGCGTTAACTTGCCAGAAAATATAGATGACATGCCACGACCAAATCAATTTGAGACAACCTATGGATTGCTTGCAAATGGCGAAAGATACGATAGAGCTAAGAGCGAGGCTTGGGATACGTATACCTTTGCAAATAAAACAAAATTTGTCGAGCAACCGACAACGGCTGTTTATACACCAATTCCATATATTCCACAGGCTCTTGGTTTGTTTATTGCCAATATATTAGGTTTAAAAGCTTTTAGCGCTTTAATGTTAGGAAGAATTTTCAACTTAATTGTGTATATTGCCTTGACTGCAATGGCGATAAAAATAATTCCAAGATTGAAAAATACGCTAGCGTTTTTAGCTGCATTTCCGTTATTTGTATCATTAGCTGCATCATTTTCGGCTGATGCAATGTTGATGGGGTTAACTTACTTATTTATCGCTATTATATTACAGAAACTTATGTGTTCGGAAAAGGATGTATTACGAGTTAAGGATTTTGTTATTCCAACCTTGTTATTAATCCTTATTGTATTGTGTAAATTTACGTATTGGCCATTATCATTCTTAATGTTTTCATTTGTTGGACGAGACCTATTCCGTACGAAAATGCAAGGTATTACTTCTTTCCTTATGCTTGCAGGTATATCTGGTTTAATGATGAGTTCTTGGAATTTATTTGTAATGAAGTTTGTTGGAACAATTAATCCAAATGAAAAAATTAATCCAGTTGAGCAATTGAAATTCATGTTTGGACATCCAGTTGAGGCTATGAAAACATTCTTTGGAACTTTTGAAAACGGAATGAGTACGTGGCTGACCATGTTAAATCAAGTTGGATGGGTAACGCACTTACTGAGCGGTATTGTAATTATTAGTTTGGTTGGGCTTGTTATGACAGCAATCTTTGATTATACAGAAGATAAGTTTAAATTACGCAACTTCGATTATGGGATTTTTATTTTAACAAGTATAAGTATAATTGGACTAGTTATGTTAAGTTTATATTTGACTTGGTCTGAAGTAGGTGCAGATTTTATAAGTGGGCTACAAGGAAGATATTTCTTACCTATTTTACCAATTATATTGTTCATGTTTAATGAAAAAATGAATGTGAAACAGCATTCGGAGTTAACTGCACAAAGGTCAGCAAGGTTAGCATGTTGGATGTTGTTGTATGCAAATGTTTTTATGTTAGGTTATTTATATTAAAGTGGAGTGGGGGATTACTTTTGTTTAAAAAGAAGCTCATTATTATTCCTGCCTATAATGAATCAACGAACTTAATTCATGTTGTAGAGGATATAGAAACGAATGCACCGGATTTTGATTACGTCATTATTAATGACTGTTCAAAGGATGATACAGAGCAAATTTGTAAAGATAATAATTTTAACTACGTCAGTTTGCCAATTAATTTAGGAATAGGCGGAGCGATGCAAACGGGGTATAAATATGCGCAGCGCTACGGTTATGATATTGCTGTACAATTTGATGGTGATGGTCAACATGATGCTGCCTATTTAGGCGTTCTTCTTCAGACGATGGAAGAAAAACAGGCGGATATGGTGATTGGTTCACGTTTTATTAATAAAGAAGGCTTTCAGTCTTCCTTCACAAGAAGATTAGGAATTCGTTTCTTTGAAAAGTTAATTAAAGCTGTATCTGGAAAAATAATCACAGATGCTACTTCTGGATTTAGAATGGTGAATCGCGATATTATTAATGAATTTTGCGATTACTATCCAAAAGATTATCCAGAACCAGAAAGTATTGTTTCTGTATTAAGAAATGACTATAAAATAGAGGAAGCCCCTGTACTTATGCGAGAAAGAATCGGTGGCACATCTTCAATTGTAAATTACAAAGCAATTTATTATATGATTAAAGTGACACTTGCGATTACAATCGACAGATTAAAACCTAAACGAAAGGAGAATGCTTCATGACAATTCGCCTTCAAATATTAATTATTTTAGGTGTATTAGTAGGATTGATTATTTTTACAAACTTAGTGCGTAAAGAGAAATTAGACCTGAAGTATGTACTAACATGGTTTGGCGTTTTAATCGGTATTCTCATCATTGGAATCTTGCCAAAAACGATTAATGTTGTATCGGATTTATTAGGCGTTGCAACGCCAATTAACGCATTGTTTTTCTTCGGATTTATATTTGTAACATGTGTATTGTTCTTTTTAACGATTGTTGTTTCAAGATCTTCTGCTCGTATTAAAGAGTTGACGCAAATCGTAGCGATTCATCAGCATGAAAATGAAAAAATGAAGAAAAAAT
This sequence comes from Bacillus sp. GB_SG_008, assembly GCF_052038115.1. Classification (NCBI taxonomy): domain Bacteria; kingdom Bacillati; phylum Bacillota; class Bacilli; order Caryophanales; family Bacillaceae; genus Bacillus; species Bacillus sp. GB_SG_008. The sequence continues at coordinate 510,588 of NZ_JBPZSK010000002.1, forward strand.
TGGATAACTATTATAAAGAAGAGAACCAAAAAGTGACTATGTAATAAAGTGAAATTTTTATCGTAGCGCTTTCCCTACTGATGGTTAGTTGAACGAATCGGTCCCTAACAGGAAACCTAACTTTTTGGATTGCTCAGGACTTTGAGTTGAGGGCTTATTGCCTATTAGAGTGGGATAAAGAGAACAAAAAGGAGTGAATCTTGTATTCACTCCTTTTTGCATGCGTGTAATTCAAACTCATTTAGGTGAATATAAAGTAGGAATATTATGATTATTGGTGATGTTTATATAATAATTAGGGTTGCTTCATTTTCTTACTATTTAAGTGGATTTTTTCGTTGGAAAAGTATAGTAAATTCTTATTTTATTGAAGTAAAAAGAATGAAGAAGTAACGGCAGGAGCATATGGTAATGCTAGAACAAAGCATGTTACATGATGTGCGCTTTTAGATATTAACTGTTTATTAAAGGAAAGTGACAAATAAAGGACAACTATAAAGTAACCTTGACGAATAAAGAAGCAATCATGTAGAATTTGTAGGAAGTGTCATTTTCGGTAAGTGAGAAACAAACATGTAAGAAAACTGTAATATGACACTCAGATTAATAGATATATAATATAGAAGTTGCGTTTTTTCTATAAGAGATGTCTTGTCAAGGAATAAAATGTATTCAATAAATATACTTTGACGGGGCAAATTAAAAAAATAAATATTTGTATAAATGCGCATATAAACCAACAAAGAAAGAGGTTATAAGCATGAAAAAGGTAAGAAAGGCCATTATCCCAGCTGCTGGTCTTGGAACACGTTTTTTACCAGCAACGAAGGCAATGCCAAAGGAAATGTTACCGATTGTTGATAAACCAACAATTCAATATATCGTTGAAGAAGCAGTTGCTGCAGGTATTGAAGATATTATTATCGTTACAGGTAAAGGAAAACGTGCAATTGAAGACCATTTCGATAATGCTTTTGAATTAGAGCAAAATTTATTAGAAAAGAAAAAGTATGAGCTACTTGAAAGGGTACAAGCTTCTTCTAAAATGGTGGATATTCACTATATCCGTCAAAAGGAACCAAAAGGTTTGGGCCATGCAGTATGGTGCGCGCGCAAATTCATTGGTGATGAGCCGTTTGCTGTATTACTTGGAGACGATATTGTACAAGCAGAAACACCTTGCTTAAAACAGTTAATCGATGAGTATGAAAAAACACTGTCATCCGTAATTGGTGTGCAAACAGTTCCAGAAGACGAAACACATCGCTACGGTATTATTGATCCATTAGAAAAAGACGGCCGTCGTTATCAAGTAAAACAATTTGTTGAAAAACCAGCACAAGGTACAGCACCTTCAAATTTAGCGATTATGGGCCGTTATATATTAACACCGGAAATCTTCCGTTTCTTAGAAGAACAACATATCGGTGCTGGCGGTGAAATTCAATTAACGGATGCAATTCAAAATCTAAATGAAATTCAACGCGTATTCGCTTACGATTTTGAAGGAAAACGTTATGATGTTGGTGAGAAACTTGGCTTTATTCAAACAACAATTGAAATGGCGCTGCAACATGACGAATTAAAAGAAGATTTACTACAAATTATGCAAAACCTTGTGAAAGAACAAGGAGAAGCGATTAAAAACTAATTATTGATAGATGTGTAAGATTAGACATAGTGAATTGGAGAATGAGGTATTCTAAGGAAAACATCCAATTTACTATGTCTAATCTGTGCTTATAAATTGTTCTTTACTTGGAAAATTTGAAAAAGAAAGGGGTACCTACTTTGAAGACCATTACAATTTTAGTACCGGCCTACAATGAAGAAGAAGTGTTAGATCAGTTGTATAGTCGGTTGACAGGAGTAATTGAGTCGGTGCCAAATTACGACTTTGAAATTTTATTTGTGAATGATGGAAGTAAAGATAATACATTAAATATTATTAAAGAGTTTCGAGTACACGATAAACGCATTTCTTATGTAGATTTATCTCGTAACTTTGGAAAAGAAACAGCAATGATTGCCGGACTGGATCATGCAATGGGAGATGCGGTTATCATTATTGATGCTGATTTACAAGACCCACCGGAATTAATCCCAGAAATGATTAAATATTGGGAGCAAGGCTATGATGACATTTATGCCAAAAGACGTTCTCGTGCAGGAGAATCTTGGGCGAAAAAATGGACAGCTGGGAAATTCTATAGCCTATTAAAGAAAACAACAAGAATCCCAATTCAAGAAAATACAGGCGATTTTCGTTTACTGGACAGACGCTGCGTGGAAGCATTAAAGAAAATTCGTGAAACACAGCGCTATACAAAAGGAATGTTCAGTTGGATTGGCTACAATAAGAAAGAAATTTTATTTGACCGTGATCCGCGTGCGGCTGGTGAAACGAAATGGAACTACTTTAAGCTAATGGATTTAGCAATCGAAGGAATCACATCCTTTACAACGTTTCCATTACGTCTTGCATCCTTCACAGGGTTTACCGTATCATTCTTTGCATTTTGTTACATGGTGTGGATTATTATTAAGACGATGATGTATGGTGAACCGGTAAGCGGCTATCCATCTATGATGACAGCGATTTTATTCATCGGCGGCGTACAGTTAATCGCAATTGGAATTATCGGTGAATATTTAGGACGTATCTTTAACGAAACGAAAAATCGTCCACTATACTTTGTAGATGAGTATAATGATGATAAAGTAACAAATTTGGATGAAAAGCCGACAGCAAAGTTATATCGCGTAGAAGATCATAAAGTAAAATCAAATCGTTAGGAGATTACAAACGTGAATAACAAGACGAAGGAAATCTTTAACTATTTGCTTTTTGGCGGTTTAACGACGCTGGTCAACATTGTTACGTATTATGTTTGTGCAACTTTAGCTGGAATGGATTACAAAGTTGCCACGACAATTGCATGGATTGTATCTGTGCTGTTTGCGTATATTACAAATAAAAAATATGTATTTAGCAGCCAACACACAAGCTTTGCCCATGCCATGAAAGAATTCTTCTATTTTATGGGCTTTCGCGTTTTATCCTACTTCATCGATCTTTTCTCTATGATTGCATTAGTCGAATGGTTAGGTATCAATGATTTAGTATCTAAAATTATCGCGAATGTTATTGTTGTAGTTGTTAACTATTTTGCAAGTAAATATATAATCTTTAAAAAAAAGGTCGAAGTTAAAGAAGGCCAAAATGCATAAAAAACAAATAGCTTGGCTTTATGCCGGCTATTGTTTTTTATACATATATATTTTGAACTAGGAATAATATGGAGGCGTATAATGCAACAACTGTTAGATTTATTTAAGAAAAAGAAATTTTTGTACGCATTAGCTTTTTTCCTTCCGTTTTCTATTTATGGTGTAATGTTTATGCTGCTTGGTATTGCTCCATTTGGAGAAAAGTCAATTCTTGTTACTGATTTGCACACACAGTATGTACAGTTTTACACATATTTATATGATGTTATGAAAAATGGAAAAAGCATTTTTTATAGCTGGGAAGGCGGAATGGGACTAAACTTCCTTGGCGTATTTGCCTATTATTTAGCAAGCCCGTTTTCTATTTTAATTCTCTTTTTTGATCGTGCTCATATTCCAGAAGCGATTATGGTCATGACATTATTAAAAGTCGGGTTAGCTGGTATGACAATGACGCATTATTTAAGTCACATGATGAAGCGTCGTGATATTACAATTGCAGTATTCTCAACTTTTTATGCGTTAATGTCATTTGTAACAGTCTATTCTTTCTGTGTCATGTGGCTAGATGCAATTTATCTACTTCCACTCATTATGCTTGGAATTGAGAGGTTGTTGACGACTAAAAAATACGGATTGTTTATTTTTAGTTTAGCTCTTACATTTATTACAAACTTCTATATTTCTTATATGGTTGGAATCTTTACATTTATTTACTTTATCGTGCGCTTTTGTGTCCTTTATGACATTCGCAATGTAAAGCAATTCTTTCAAAAATTTGTATGGTTCTGTATTGGGACAGGTTTAGCAGTTGGAATGTCAGCATTCATCGTGCTGCCAACGTATTTGGATTTAAACAGCAACTTTGCGGAACGTACGAAAATTCCATTTTCTACAACGTTTAATTTTGACCCATTGGACTTTTATAGTCGCTTCTTTAATGGGGTTATTGATACAACGGTTAATGGAATGCCAAACGTTTATGCGGGTGTATTAACAGTACTGCTCGTACCATTGTTCTTTGTAACAAAGAAAATTTCATTAAAAGAAAAAATTGTGTATGGGACAGTGATGCTGTTTTTAGTTCTTTCTTTTGAACTACCGTTTTTAAATATTGCTTGGCATGGTTTTGAGCCGCCAACGAATTTCCCGTATCGTTATTCGTTTGTATTTTCATTTTTGCTTGTTTATGTGGCTGCTCGAACATTTATGGTATTTGGAGAAGACTTATTACCAGCATTGAAAAAAGTAGTTTTCTTTAACCTATTTATGATCATTTTACTTGGGAAAGTAGCACCTTCTTATATGCAATCCAATAAAATGATGGCAAACATCTTTTTGGTTGTTGTTTATGCGTTGTTACTATACTTAAAGGTTCGACTAAAAAACAAAAAAGCATTAGTATCTTTTGCCTTGTTAGCTATAGCCTCGCTGGATGTTGCACTGAATACAATGTATTCGATTAAGCTAATGGGTTATGAGTATGGTTACATTAATCGTCAAGAATATGCATCTCCATATCCGGGATATGAAGAAACGATTCAAAAAGTAGCTGAAAAAGATCCAGGGTTATATCGCATGGAAACGACAATGGGGAGAACCTGGAATGATGCGATGCGCTTCGGGTATAAAGGTATTACTCATTTCAATTCTGTTGCGAATGGTCATTTGAATTTATATATGCAAGATTTAGGTTACGGTTATTTGGACGCATTAATTTTACAAAACGGCAAAGGAATTGTTTCAACTGATGCCCTGTTTGGTATGAAATATATGATCTCGGATAGTCCATTAAATAAATATGGTTTTGAAAAAATCGACAGTGTCGGTGACTTCTCCATATATGAGAATAAAAATGCCCTTCCGTTTGGATATATGGTCAATAAAGAAGAGTTTGATACAAAAGGAAAAGATAAGTTAAAGGTTCAAAAATACAATTATACAAACTCATTTGAAGAGCAAAATAAACTAATTGGCAAGTTAAATGGACAAAGTGTTGAATATTATAAAGCGCTTCAACCGGTTTCTGTTCAATATGACAACTTACAAGTAGTAGAAACAGAAAAAAGCAAGAAACAACTTGCTAATGAAAAGCAAAAAATGGCTCTTACAAACCAAAAACCAATCGAGTTGGCAAAACTGCAAGATGATAAGCCAGCGAGTATTAAATACGTGTTTGATGTTAAAGGAAAACAACAGTTATATACAAAATTGCGTGTGAACCCAACTGGTGTAACAAAGGTTTACGTAAATGGAAAAACATTAGGTAAAACAATTGGTGAGGGACCGGATAGCGACTTATCTAATTATCCAGAGTATTATTGGAACAATGGTATTCTTGACTTGGGCTCTTTTGAAAATGAAAAAGTGGAAGTAGAAGTGCAGGTAAAACCTCATTCTATTGAATTAGATCAACAATTGTTCTATGGACTTGATGTAGATACATTTGAAAAACGGGTAGATGAATTAAAACAACAGCCGTTGAACGTAACAAACTACACGGGTCGCAGTGTTGAAGGAAAGATTGATGTAAAAGAAGATGATTTCCTTTTCTTATCTATTCCATATGATAAAGGATGGAAAGCAACAGTTGATGGGAAAGATGCAAAAGTACTGAAATTAAATGATGCATTTCTTGGAATAGAACTACCAAAAGGTACGCATACAATTGAATTGAAGTATACATCCCCAGGATTTACAGTAGGGGTCATTGTTTCTGTTATCAGCTTACTAGCAACGGTTTTACTTTGCTTTATCGTGCTGAAGAAGAGGAAGTAAAATGAAAGAGGATCCTCTCTAAGTAGGGCTAACAGAGCCTACTTAGAGAGGATTTTTATATATTCGCTTACGTCAAGAAACAGCAAGTACGCAAGAGGAAAATAAAAATAAAACAGGAGCGTAAAATAATGAAAAAATTAAGAAGTCTGTATGGCGTTCTGTTCTTTTTCGTTCCATTCTGTATATTACTTATATGCTATGCTTTGTTCGGTGTATATCCGTTTGGAAAGTATTCAATATTAATTAGTGATTTAAACACGCAATATGTTCAATTTTATTCTTATTTACATAGCGTATTTACAGAAGGGAAGAGCTTACAATATACAATTGAATTAGGCGGGGGACTTAACTTTCTCGGGACATTCGCCTACTATTTAGCAAGCCCGTTTTCTGTTCTTCTTTACTTCTTTAATAAGGAAAGCATTCCAGAATTTATTTTTCTTATTACACTTTTAAAAGTGGGATTTGCAGGATTAACATGTGGTTGGTTTTTACGTTATGTGATAGGGAAAGAGCATAAAGGGTTGTTACTGTTTTCAACTGCTTATGCATTGTCAGGGTATGTTATGGCCTATTCATTTCATGTCATGTGGCTAGATGGTGTCGTGTTCCTACCTGTTGTTTTAATCGGAGTGGAAAAGCTCTTACGAGACAGAAAGGTTATTTTCTTTACGGTTGCATTAGCGATTATGTTTATCGCTAATTTCTATATTTCATTTATGTTCGGGATTTTTACATTCCTTTATTTTATCATTCGACTCTTTTCACAATATAAGTTTCGAGATATAAAAACATGGGGGAAATATTTTCTGTTGTTTTGCATTGGAACGGGACTAGCTGTTGGAATAGGATCTGTAATTATTTTTCCAACTCTTGGAGCGTTAAAGAGTAACCCATATAGTATCAGTTCAATGGACTTCAAATTAGAATGGAATCTTAATTTACTTGATTTTTATTGGAAGCTATTATCTGGAGGATATGATTCAAGTTTATTTGGTGCTCCTAATGTATATGCATCCACATTAGTATTAGTATTATTACCTTTATACTTTGTTAATAAAGAAATTAACAAGAGAGAAAAATTCTTATCTATATTTGTATTTTTGTTCTTAATTTGCAGTTTTGCAATTCCGTTTTTAAATTTAGCTTGGCATGGGAATAAGCCGCCAAATGCGTATCCACATCGTTTTGCCTTTGTATTTGTTATGTTAACAATTTTTATGGCAGCCAGAGTATTTCAACATATGAATCGAAAATATGTTGTGCCATTATGGATTAGTTACATCGTACATCTTATTCTACTCTATTCATTATCAGTGAAAGGATATAAAGCAGTTCATAACGATATACTGCTTACAAACGCTCTTTTTATTACGGTTGTTGTTATAGTATTGCATATTCGTATGATGAAACCATCATTATCAAAATTAACAACAGGATTATTGTTCATTTGTTTAATAGTTGATGTTGGTTTTAATACAAATAACTACATTCATGGTCTCCATAAAGAAATGACTTATGCAAAGCGGAAAGAATACGAACTGAATAAAACTGCTAAACAAGCTATTCAATATGTAAATGAAATCAATACAGAGCGGTATCGTGTAAGTTCTCAATATTTTCGAACGCTAAATGATTCATTACAATATGATTATCCATCTTTTCAAACATTTAATTCGATGGCAAATGGATCATTTCATCGCTTTTTAAAGCAGACAGGGTACTCAACGTCCCCCGATTTTTTAGTAGCAAATAATCATGGTGACACATTGTTATTAGACGCTATTTTAAAAATTGGATATAGAATTGAAGATGGTAGTATACCGAAATACGGGTACGAGAAAATAAAGCAAATTGGTTTTGCTAATGTGTTTAAGGATAACAATATTGTTCCATTCGGCTATCCGGTTGAACGTATACCTTCTAAAGATGAAAAGAATCCTTTTGTTTTTCAAGAAAAGCTGGTTGGTGCAAAAGAGGGAACGCTATTTAAAAAGCTAGCAGACCCAAAAATTTCGCTAAAAAATATGGCCGCTGTTCCAGGAGAAGAAGGAATATATGAAAGAGTTAATAAGGCAGAACCGGGATATATTACGATTCAAGTAAGTATACCAAAAGAGGTTCAATTATATGGATTAGCTGATGGAATTGAAAAGTGGAAAGAAATCGTAGTGAATGACCAGTATACGTGTTACTTACCGCCTGATCCAGAAAAATCTATAATTGATTTTGGATACTTCCCAACAAAAGGGATTACAACAATGAAGATAAAGGTTGAGGACGAAGATGTCTTCTCATTAAAAGGGCTCCAGTTTTATGGATTAGATATAGACAAATTTAATGAGACGGTAAAAGAATTACAAAAGAGCACAATGAAAGTTACTGAAAACAAAGGAACAACAATAAAAGGAAATATAGCATTAAATAATGAATCTACATTTGTATTTCCGATTCCTTATGATGCTGGCTGGTCCGTTACAATTGATGGGAAAGAGCAGCCTACAGAAAAAATTGTGGATGGTTTATTAGGAGTCAAGGCGAACGCTGGTGACCATGAAGTTGTACTTACTTACCATTCTCCAGGTTTAAAACTAGGTATCAGTATTTCTGTTGTGAGTGTCATCCTTACTGTATTATTTGCTATTGTACAGGCAAGGATGTTACGGAAAAGCGTAGAATAAGGAATGAAAAATAAGGAAAAAAGCTACTGAATTCATCAGTAGCTTTTTTTTGTACGGTGCTGTATATACCCAGTTGTTAAAAAGAAGTACATCATAAATGAAGCATTTTCTAATATGTTATAAAATGCGCTGCCAATAAGTACTCCGACTATTAAATATAAAGCAAGGGGAGCAAAAGGTGATTCTTTCCTATATTTCCAAAGAAGAGAAAGGAATCCAAAGGCGAATCCCGCACATAAGAACACACCTATTATACCTGTTTCAGCAAGTATTTGAATGTATTGATTATCGGAATAGAAGTCCCATGTAATCTCATATTGTTTATAAATAGGCGATGAGAAAGTTTGCGTAGCAGCATCGCCAAATGTTCCAAATCCATAGCCGGTAATTGGTTTATCTTGAAAGATTTCAACAGCTTTTTTTACATAGTAAATGCGCCCGTCTTGTTTACTAAGTTCAACTGTGTCTTCTGAGAGTGCTTCCGTAAATCGTTTTACACCCATTCTATCTCCCTCTAAATAGTTCGTCATTTTTGAGATGCATGTAGCGCATAGAAATGACACAAGGGCAATTGCTAGCAGTGATTTCCAATTTGAAAATTTCCGGTTGATGCATAAATAGACAACTAAAAAGACGGTAACTGTTAGAAATGCACCACGTGAATATGTGAGCCATAATGTTGTGGCAATGAGTGTGAGTCCTATATATGTGACATATTTCATTTTCCCTGATACGTTTCGAAGAACGTATAGTGAAATAAGAAAAGCTAATATCAAATATAGTGCCAATTCATTTGGGCCGCCCGCCATTCCGTATATCCGAATTTTGTTTGTTGGAGCAAGCACAAGATCTTTCCAAGCTTCCGGCAATAACATGGTTCGCAGTGATAGTTTCTCAATCAGCCCCTGTATAGACATAATGACAGAAGCGATAAAGGTAATCTTCGCAAAAAATAATATATCCTCATCGTGAATGGTGATACGAGAAGCGATATAGTATAAAAAATAAAATAGAAGCAGTGTGTGTAACTGCATAGCAATTGCGACAAGTGAAACACCATGCGATAGACCGATAGCAGCACCAAACAAGCAGAAAAGAAAATATAATATTTCAAAGTATCGGAATGAAAAAAGCTGTGAAATATTATGTCGGTATTGCCATAATAGACGCAATAAGAGAGAAATAATGATGAATAGACCGATAAACTTTAGCCCAGGATTATAAGCAACGAGAAAGGGGCGCATCGGAATAAACATTAGTAAATAAGCAATACCGAGCTTTTCATCTCGAAAAGCAGCACATGCTAGTGCGACAGAAATGAAAAGTCCGGTATAAGTTGATGGAAACAGTAATCCCAATATAACGAAGAAGATACTTGCCCATATATAGTAGAATCGAGTTGAATGTGTCATATATATCCTCCTTTAACATGATGATGGTGTGCGATAAATTGCTGTAACTTCCTTTAACATTTTTGAAAAAGTGAAGTTTTGTAAGTAATGTTCGCGTCCGCATTCTGCTAAGGAATGATATAACTTTTCATCTTGTAATAATTGTGCTAAAGATGCAGCCAATGTTTCTTCCGATCCATACGGTATTAATAAACCCGAATGATTATGAACAATTACTTCTGGCAAACCACCGACATTTGTTGCAATAACAGGTTTTTTCATAGCAATTGCTTCAATAGCGACATAGGATAATCCTTCATTTTCTGATGGAATCACAATAATGTCATGTTTTGTATATTCTTTTATAATATCGTCTTGAAAGCCTGTTAATGATACATGTTCACATAGTGATAACTCTTGAATCATCTCTGTTAACTCTTCTTTTAATGGTCCTTCACCGATAATATCACAATGCCATTGTAAAGATGGATGTAGTACTCTTAGCTCTTTCAAGCCTTTTAATAAGAATAGTTGTCCTTTTTCTTTGCTAAGCCTTCCGATAACAGCTATTTTTTGGGGGCGATGCTGAGAAAGAGAGGCATCTATATACGGATCTGCAACCCCGTTATAAATGACCTTTATCTTTTTTTCTGGTACGCCCTTTTGACATAGCTGCTCCTTCATAAATTGAGAGATGCAAATGATAGCATCATTATAGCGGGTAAAAAAGGAATTGCTCCACTTTAGGTGAAATGACATCGGCACATTTACGTGGTATGTCCAAATAACCCGAATAGGAGCACCTAATAATTTGGCTAGAATAGCAATATAATTTTCACGTAAAAACTGTGCATGAACAATATCGATTTTTTCTTTTTTTATAATTTTCTTTAACTGCATAGCAGCTTGTATATCAAAAGGATGACGCATTTTGATTTGATACATCGGTACGTTTAGTTGTTCAAACTTTTTTAAGAAAGGACCAGGGATAGAGTATACAAGGATACAGTGTTCTGGACCAACGGATTCCATTAAATCTAGAACGTATTTTTCGGATCCGCCATCCCCGATATAATTTAAAAGGTACATAATTTTATTCATTTATATTCTTCCTTTTACCTAAAAATAGCGACAGCAATTGTTGTAGCTCCTTTATCTTTAATATATAAGTGACGAGTAAGTAAACGATGGCACCAATTGCTATTGCTAATAAGATAAGCAACTTTGTATCGTGTGAGAAATGAAGCAGCAGTTTGGAAGCATACAAACTTACAAAAGATGCAACAATACATTTAAGTAAAAAGCCACCGTAGTGCGAGCTTACCTGTTCTTTCTCTTTCATGAATTTTCGGAGCATCCATAATAGCATGAGTACAGTGCTGGCTGATGCTATTGAAGTGGAAAGAGCTGCACCAGCTAAACCAATTTGGTTAACGAGTATAATGCATAATATAACATTTATAATCATGGAAATAATCGATGCATACATAATGTATCGATTCAGTTTCAAAGAAAAAAGCAAGCGATCAAGTAAGTCTTTTAAAGGCTGCATGAGGGCAGCTAACGCATAAAATTGCAGCGCGGTTGCTGTCATTATGATAGAATCTTCCCCAAATGCACCATAGTTATAAACAACTTTGACAATTTCCTCTGTAAAAAAGGTGAAATAAATAAAAACAGGAATAAACAAATATAACAGCACCTTTATATTTGTTTCCATTAATTTTGTGAAGTCTTTCCAGTTCGAATGATTTACGTATTCGACAAATTTAGGATACATAACTGTTAAAACAGGAGCAGCAATTAACCCAAGCGGAATAAAGTATAGCTTTTGGGAGTAATTAAGAGCCGCGATGGATCCTTCTTGTAATCCGGAGACTAGTGTACGATCTACAAGTAGATTAATTTGAACAGACATACTTGTAATAAAAGCAGGAATGCTCAAAGATATCATGGTTTTTAAAGAAGGATCTTTCCAATCGATTACAAATTGATAGCGATATCCTTCACGCTTGGAGGCGAAATAAACGAGTATATTTTGTACGATGTTTCCGACAATAACACCTAATGCTAGTGCATAAATTCCTATCCATTGTACAAGGCAAATAAAAATAATAAGTGTAATACCGTTTAATACAACCCATTGCATACTCGTAATACGAAATTTATGTAAACTGTTCAAATAAGCATTAAAAATATCAATCATGAATGTACAAAATACAGTCGGAAAAATAATTTGCAATAGATGAGCCGATAATAAAGCTGTTTGCTCAGGGAGCCCATGCGCAAATATTGAAATGAAGAAGCGGGGCTGTAATTCAATGAGCAAAAGCGGAATGAAAAAAATAAGTAGAACGATGTTTAAAAAGTTATTCATAAATCGATATGCTTTATGTGGATCTTTTCCTTTTAACTCCATAAAGATAGGAATGAAAGAAAAGGCGAAAGCCCCTGTAATACCAGTGAAAACAATAGTTGGTATATTTAAAGCTACAACGTATGCGTCAACGGCATAATTTGTACCAAAATAAGCTCCAAGTGTTACTTCTTTTGTAAATCCAAGTAGTTTTCCTAAAGCTGTCCCAAGGGTGAAAAATAGTGTTACAATGAGAAATCTTTTTGTATTGTCTTGAGATGCCTCTCTACTCATTTATAATCAATTCCTTATTTAAATTTAATTCTTTTTCAAGCATAATTTATTTGTATGTAAAAATCAAATATATCTTGGTAACGTAAAATGTTTCCCAATTAAAAAAGGATATCACCTAATAGGGGCGGATATCCTTTTTAGCTCGCAATAAAAGACCGTAATAATTCCCGCCTCTTATAACAAAACAATAGTATGAAATAACGGTTTCACCTTATGAAGCAAAGTGACTATTCTGATAGGCAGAACGGCGAACAGCATAGTATATACGAGGTGCAATAACTGCACCGATCATTGTAAAGATGATATCTTTTACAGCAAACCACATCATAACTTTCCAAGCTGCTGCATAGCTAATATGACCGCCTACCCAATTGTTTATAGCTAAGTACATATAAGTCGTTCCAATGATATAGACAAGAATGATTCCGACAGCAGAAGCAGTAGCAAATGTACCGAATTTTGGGTTTTTGACTTGCTCAACGATTTTACCTGTTACATAAGCAACAACAATGAAAGAAAGAATAAATCCGCCAGTTGGGCTTAATAGAGTACTAAACCCAGCTTGAAAGCCAGCGAATATAGGTGCTCCTGCAATTCCAACTAGTGTATAAACAATCATAGATAAGGCCCCGATTCGGCTTCCAAGAAGAAGACCAGCTAAAATAGCAAAGAATGGCTGCATAGAAAGCGGAACACCTGCAACTTGTAGAAATGGTGCCCAAGATGTAATATTTGCACCAATCGCCATAAGTGCGACAAACATTGCAGCTAAAGCTAAGTCTGATGCACGAAGTTTATTCATAATGTTAACCCCCGAGTGTTTTGTAGTTAACATTATCGTACTGAATTCATCTATGCATTGTCAATTAGAATATTTTGATATTTTGGCTTTAACACTTCACGAAGTAGTGTATATGGAATCCGGAATTGTGGAATACCACTTGCGTACGGCGCAATTTCGTACAGCGGGAAATAAATCATGAGATGATCTTGTTCTAAAACGTATTTGAGCTTTTTTTCGTTCATCGCTTTCTCGGCAGCATCTGGGAAGAAGTTCTCCTTATTTTGCTCAATTTGTCTAACGATTTCTGTCTTAATGATTGTTTCATATTGACTATCTTTTTGAAATAAGTCTGCTAAGCGGAGAGGTTTGTTTTTCTCTACATCAAATGTATTTGCTTTCCACTCATACATGCCATGAGCGCCGCCCGTATATTGATAGCGATTTACATATAGACTGAGCAATGGGAATTTATTTAATCCTACTTTGTAGTCAACATTCGCGATATATGGATGAAATGGAGCATCTGTCTCTTTTGATTGTTCATAATATGCTTTTGCATCTTTTTCTAAGTTCTTTTTAAACTGGTTCGTGCTTTTTTCATAATACGTATTTAATTTCTTTTGAAATTGTCCATCTGGAATATTATGAAATTGTGGATAGTTAAGTTGATATTCAAAATAAGGGTTCTTACCTTTTTGGGTCATAGTATGAACTTTAATTGTAAGGTTAGATGTTTGGGCTGCTATTGCATTTTTTGGTACAATAGCGATAGAGAAGTAAAAAAATAATATAATATATAATAGTTTCTTCATAAAAGGTACCTCCATGTATTATAGATTCACTGATAGTTTGAAAAGAAATAGATATTATTATGCGTTTTTTGGTAATTCGAAAGGGGATAATCGTATGCCTAAAACATTAATGGAAGCATTAGGTATTGAATTATTAGAAATGACAGAGGAGAAGGTTGTAGCGACAATGCCAGTACATGGAAGTACGCATCAACCATTTGGTTTTTTACACGGAGGAGCATCTGTTGCTCTAGCAGAAACAGTTGCAAGTGTTGGTACATATAATTTAATTGATCAAGATAAATATCTGTGCTTTGGTCTTGAAATTAATGCAAATCATTTACATTCAAAACGAGAAGGAATTGTAACAGCGATCGGAACACCACTTCACAAAGGGAAGACGACGATGGTGTGGGACATTCGAATTATTGATGAAGACAATACTTTAATTTGTATTTCCAGATGTACAGTTGCAGTGAAAGAGAAAAAATAAAAACGATTGCCGATATTGGCAATCGTTTTTTTTCTTTCATGCTGTATTCATGTGTTGAACATTGTGGAAGGGTCTTTATCCCGTATTAACGGGCAGTAAAGGATGGAGAAGGGCGGGGAAGAAAACTGCCCGTAAAAGCCCGATTGGTGAGAGCTTTCCATCAGTGAGAAAAGCGTCACTGATGGAAGTTTCACTTTATATCCTGTCGAAGCGCCGATATATTGAGAAGATGAAAAAAACGACTGCTTCAAGCAGTCGTTTTCTCATTAAAATTGAATTTTCTTTTCTAAGAAGCCTTTTAGTTCGCTAATTGGCATACGTACTTGTTCCATTGTGTCACGGTCACGTACTGTAACTGCTTTGTCTTCAACAGAGTCGAAGTCGTAAGTGATACAGAATGGTGTACCGATTTCGTCTTGACGGCGGTAACGTTTACCGATAGAACCTGTTTCATCGAAGTCCACCATGAAGTCTTTTGCAAGTTCTGCGAACACTTCTTGTGCACCTTCAGATAGCTTTTTAGAAAGCGGCAGGATTGCTGCTTTAAATGGCGCTAATGCTGGGTGGAAACGAAGAACTGTACGAGAGTCGTTCTCTAATTGCTCTTCTTCGTATGCATCACATAAGAATGCTAATGTTACGCGGTCTGCGCCAAGAGATGGCTCGATGCAGTATGGTACGTAACGCTCATTCGTTTGTGGATCTACATAGTTAAAGTCTTCAGTAGAATGCTCCATATGACGGTTTAAGTCAAAGTCTGTACGAGACGCGATGCCCCAAAGTTCGCCCCAGCCAAATGGGAATTTAAATTCGATATCAGTTGTTGCGTTACTGTAATGAGATAATTCTTCTTCACCGTGGTCGCGAAGACGCATACTTTCTTCGTTCATACCAAGTGTAAGAAGCCAGTTTTTACAAGTGTTGCGCCAGAATGTGAACCATTCTAAATCGTCGCCAGGTTTGCAGAAGAATTCAAGTTCCATTTGTTCAAACTCACGTGTACGGAATGTAAAGTTACCAGGTGTAATTTCATTACGGAAGCTTTTACCGATTTGGCCGATACCAAATGGAAGCTTTTTACGCATAGAGCGTTGAACGTTTTTGAAGTTTACGAAAATACCTTGTGCTGTTTCAGGACGAAGGAAAATTTCGTTTGTGCTAGATTCTGTAACACCTTGGAATGTTTTAAACATTAAGTTGAACTGACGAATTTCAGTAAAGTCTTCGCTGCCGCAATCTGGGCATTTTACTTCGTGTTCTTTCATTAATCCAGCCATTTGATCGAAAGTAAGACCGTCAACAATCATTTCGATGCCTTTTGCATCTAAAGCATCTTCGATTAATTTATCAGCACGGTGGCGCGCTTTACATTTTTTACAGTCGATCATTGGATCGTTGAAGTTTCCAACGTGACCAGATGCTACCCAAGTTTTTGGGTTCATTAAAATTGCTGCGTCTAAACCTACGTTATACGGAGATTCTTGAATGAATTTTTTCCACCAAGCTTTTTTCACGTTGTTTTTTAATTCGATACCAAGTGGACCGTAATCCCAAGTATTTGCAAGACCACCGTAAATTTCAGAACCCGGAAAAACAAAACCACGATGCTTTGCTAAGTTTACGATTTGTTCCATTGAAGCCATTTTCAATTCCTCCTTAAAAGGTAACGTATTGGCGATGAAGGATAGAGTAGTACTTGTAGAAGTGATTAGGGGAGTGAGCCGCTTCCGCTTTTCAATAAAAAAACGCTCGTCCCAAGGCTTATTCAGCCTAGGGACGAGCGTTTGCCCGCGGTTCCACCCTAGTTGACACACAAAATTGTATGTCCACTTTATATTGCATTGCTCGGGACTGCCTTTTTCCTTGCAGTTTCAGGCTTTCACCATCCCTGAATCGCTTCGTTTTTGCAAGTACTTATTTGTCCTTCATCGCTACCATATTTAAAAAATAGATGACCATATTTTATCATGTTCTCTTTTAATTCACAATAGAGAGACGTATTTAGCGTAGTATATGTAGTATCTAGTATGTAGTATAGCCCAAAAATTACTGCTCGAATACATTTTTGATATGTTTAATAGCTTCACGTTTACTAAGCGGTGCAAGATGATGTGTTTGTACGAATTCCCATACAGCTTGCGGATTTGTTTTTGCGTATTCACGAAGTACCCAGCCGATTGCTTTTTGAATGAAAAATTCTTTAGAGTGACTGAGCTGCTCGATTAACGAGAAGAGGAGTTTCATATCTGTTTTTTCTTTATACTTAAGCTGGAATAAAAGGCATGTTCGCTGCAGCCACATATTGTTAGACGCCATCCACTTTTGCACATACGCTTCGATTAAATGCGGATGCGCCGCCAAGATGAGGCCAACAAAATGACTTGCAAGCATATCCACAGAATCCCACCATGATTTTGTAGTAATAAGCTCTTCTAAGAGTGATAAATGCGTTTCATCTAAATGTTTGCGATATTTATCTAATAGAGTTAAAGCAACCATTTGAAATTCTCGTTCTGGCAGTGCCCATAGTTCGCGAAGAATAACAGGAAGTTTTGCTCCTTTTGGTGCCTCAGTATTTTGTGACACTTCACGAAATAACTGTTTTCGCTCTGGTGTTTGAATGCCGAGAAATGGAAAGTGATTTTTCATATAACGTTCCATTGGTTCTGCTTTTTCCCGGTTGCGATGTGCTTCAAAGTGTTTCTGTAGGCTTTCTGTGAAAGGATGCATATATTCACTCCTTATTCTTATTTTTCTATTTAAGTGTAACGCTTTTGGGACAAGATAAAAATTTTTTTATCCACTTCTTAATACTTTCCGTTACGAATATATAGAAAAAGAACGGAACTGAGTTAAAAGGGGGTATTAAGATGGGGGATCAAGTTGTAATAAGCGGGACAGCGGATGATGGGATTATAGCCGGCTTTTTAGCGTTAGGACTTATTTTTGTTATTATCTTTTTAGTCTGGGTTGTAGCTGCTTATTTATTAACAGCATTCGCGCTGTATAACATGGCAAAAGCTGATGGATTGGAAGATTCATTCTTTGCGTTTATTCCATTTTTAAATTGTAAAATATGGGGAGATTTAATTGGAAAGAAATTACCGCAATTTATGCAGCCGCAAGCGGGATGGAAGTTATTTGGTGTGTATGTTGCCTGCTTTATTATCGGATGGATTCCATTTTTGCATACTATATCTTCAGTCCTATTGATTGCGTTAGGTATTTATATCGTATATTTACTATTAGAAAGATACACAACAAATGCAGTACTATATACGGTGCTACATGTTATTACATGTTCTATTTTTCTTCCAATTCACTTATTTGTAATTCGAAATAAGGAACCGAGATATTAAGGATAAGAAAAAACGGAAGGGTTTCCTTCCGTTTTTTCTATTGTCTAGCTCAAGCGGCTAGCATGGTCAGTGGCTTCACTTCTCATTCTGAGCGAGCCGCTTTTGCTTTCCGTTACATTAAGTAACGGAAATAAATATAAATGTTCGAAATGATTAATGAAACAATTGTAATTGGGAAGCCAACTTTTAAGAATTCCATATAGCTAAAGCTATGTCCTTCGCGGTTTGCAATACCTGCAACGATTACGTTTGCGGATGCCCCGATTAATGTTCCGTTTCCGCCTAAACAAGCGCCAAGTGCTAGCGCCCACCAGAGTACGTCGACCTGTGCATCAGATGGTGTTAAGCCGAGTCCAATTGTCATATCATTAATAAGCGGGATCATTGTTGCGACGAATGGAATATTATCAATCGTTGCAGAAGCGATGCCAGATACCCATAAAATAAGTACAGCAGCGAAAGAAATGTCACCGCCAGTTATATTTAATACTTGCTGTGCTAACGATTTAATTAAACCAATATCGATAAGACCGCCAACAAGTACGAATAAGCCAGCAAAGAAGAAAATTGTAACCCATTCTACATTAGCAAATACTTCTTCAATTTCATGCTCTTTTACACCGATTAACATTAATACTGTTGCTCCTGTTAAGGCAATAACTGCTGCATCAACGTGAAAAATAGAGTGCGTCATGAATCCGATGATTGTAAGCCCCAGTACAGTTAGTGATTTTTTCATTAGTACTGGATCTTTAATGTATTGCTTTTCATCTAGACTCATTAATTTTTTAATTTGGATTGGATCAGCTATTAATTGTTTTCTATACATGAAGTACAGCATAACCGCTGTCACTGCAATAATGATGAT
Organism: Bacillus sp. GB_SG_008; assembly: GCF_052038115.1. NCBI lineage: Bacteria > Bacillati > Bacillota > Bacilli > Caryophanales > Bacillaceae > Bacillus > Bacillus sp. GB_SG_008. The sequence goes on from NZ_JBPZSK010000002.1 coordinate 529,614, forward strand.
TACAATTGGAGCTAAGTTCACTAAGAAAGCATTAAAATCTAAATGTTTATTTGCAGAGCCAATCATAATATTTGGAGGATCACCGATAAGTGTAGCTGTTCCACCGATATTTGAGAAAATAATTTCTGATATTAAATACGGAACAGGATTTACTTGTAAAATACGTGTGATAGATAGTGTAACTGGTACAACGAGAAGAACCGTTGTTACGTTGTCTAAAAAAGCGGAGCCAACTGCAGTTAATAAAGAAAGGATAATTAAAATACGAATTGGATTTCCTTTCGCTTTCTTAGCGGATTTAATCGCAACATATTGAAAGACCCCTGACTTGCTCGTAATGTTAACTAAAATCATCATACCAATGAGTAAGGTAATCGTTCCCCATTCAATATGCTTCGTAAAAGCATTATGTAAGTCAACAACTCCTACAATTACCATTAAAGCTGCACCAAGCAGTGCGATGACAGCGCGGTTAATTTTTTCAGAAATGATGATGGCATATGTAACTAAAAAGACAGCAATTGCAAAATAGTATTGCCAGTTTGCAATTTCTTGTGTTGTTTCATGCAAAAATCCCATCTCCTCTCAGTAGTTTTTCTTATTGTTTGATACGATTATGTAATAAACACAATTAAAGCCATTATAAAGTAGAAAAATGTAAGATGTAAATGAAAGCAATTGTTTTGTCATATTTTCTGCATAAATGAATTGAGTTATTTTCTTATTTTTGAAAATATTTGCTGTTATTTGACATATATATAAGATACATCTCATTGAACCAATTAGGCTCTTACGGAAGCTTTTCCTTTCTCAATTAGGATTCATGTATGTAAACGTGTTCGCGGGTATTTGGTGTGATATAATGGATGAATATGGAAGAATTTATAAGGAAGGGATCGTATGGATGAACAACAATTATTATTTTTAGATTTTGAGTTCACGATGCCTCAGAATCGAAAAAAGCCAAAAGGATTTTTTCCGGAAATTATTGAAGTAGGAATTGTTTCGGTTGTAAATCATGTTGTAGTTGATACGTATTCTTCTTATGTAAAACCGGAAACCTTTTCATCGTTAACAGAACGGTGCAAAAAGTTTTTAGGAATTCAGCAAGAAGCAGTGGATGATGGGATTTCATTTGCAACGCTTGTTGAAAAGCTGGCAAACTATGATAAACGTTGCAGTACAACAATTGTGACGTGGGGAAACATGGATATGAGAGTGCTGAAACATAATTGCGAAATAGCGAATATTCCTTATCCGTTTACGGGACAATGCCGTGATTTATCGTTAGAGTATAAGCGTTTTTTTGGGGATCGCAACCAAACTGGATTATGGAAAGCTATTGAAGCATACGGAAAGGTCGCTACAGGTAAGCATCACTGTGCGTTAGATGATGCGATGACGACATATAACATTTTTAAACTTGTTGAGAAAGATAAACAATACTTAGTAAAACCAGCTCCTCCAACACTTGGCGAGCTTGTAGACTTTTCGAAAGTATTAAAAAAGGTAAGTGCACAATAACAGCCAAATTACAATCATAATTGTAATTTGGCTGTTTTGTTTGTTCAGCGCTACTGATCTTACAATTGATAATCATGCTTTAATTGTTCTAGCATTTGTAAACTTCGCTGTGCAAATGGAGAGTCGTCCTCTTGTAATTGTTGCATTTGTTCTGTTAATGCTTTTTGAAGCGATTCTTTATAATCAGGCACGTCACCTTCATATTGCTTGACCATTTGCTGTGGGATATTTGTTTGTTCACGAAATGCTAAGGCACGGCGTTCATGGAAAAAGGGTACGTCAGCTTGTTTTACGTTATGTAAGTCGCCTTGCATTGGATGTTTCATAACTGCGAGCACCTTTACAAGATAATGCTGTGGACGAACATTAGTAATTTCACCAATGTACTTCCCTGTTTTGTAAATGCCTGTTACAACATCACCAATTTGGAATGTTTCATTCATATTATTCACCTCTTTTTCATAGTAAGCAATGAAAGAGAAGGAGTCAAAAAAGAAAGGAAGTTTTGTTTAGACTGAAATTTCTGTATAATTAGTTGTATAAGGAAATAAACAAAGGAGTGAAGAATTATGATGCCTTTATACTTTCCAGAAGACAAGACAGAATATATTATACCTGGTATTGTATGCGTGTTATTTCTTGTTGGAGCAGTTGCTACATGGCGTATTTTTATTAAATCATCAGAACGAGAAGCAGAGAATCTAAAAGAGATGGAAAAACGTATTATGGGACAAGAGAAACGGTAAAGCGAAACTTCCTTTTGGAGTGTTTTTCTCCAAAAGGTTAGTTGAGCCAATCGGGTTCTTACAGACGGTTTGTTATTTCTTCATAGCCGAGCATCTTACCGACTGTTAGAGCGGGATAAAGCGAAACTTCCTTTTGGAGTGCTCTTCTCTAAAAGGTTAGTTAAGCCAATCGGGCACTTACGGATGCTTTTTCGTCGAGAATTGTCTTAAGTATAGCGTCTATAAGTGGCAGGAGTTTTTGTATGTTTCCTTCTAGGCTCGGACAATATAAGAACAGAATGAGTCTGGAGGGAATACGGATGAAAAAGCAACTCGTATTGGGATGTTTCGCAGCCTTCCTCTTTGCTGGATGTGCACAAGAGAAGCCGACAAAAATAGAAGTGAAGCTTTACAATGCTTTTGGAGATAAAGTTGGAACAGCTAAGGTCTCTCAGGAGACAAGCGGTGTAAAGATTTCTATTAAAGCAGAAGGATTTACACCTGGTGTACACGGAGTACATATTCATGAAATGGGTGAATGTAAAGCACCGGACTTTATTTCTTCTGGAGATCATTTTAATCTCGATAAAAAAAAGAAACATGGATTATTGCATCCGGAAGGGTATGAAAACGGAGATTTACCGAATGTAATTGCAGATGGTGAAGGAAAGATTAAAGCGGATCTTACTGCACCGCAAGTGAGTTTAAAAGAAGGAAAAACAACGCTGCATAAAAAAGACGGCGCATCGCTTATTATTACAGAAAATGCAGATGACGGGATGACGCAACCAGCTGGAAATTCGGGGAAACGAATTGTATGCGGTGTGATTGTGAAAAAAGCTTCAGAGATAAAAAAGGAAAAAGGAAAAGGGAAGTAAAGAAAAATGTTCGAAAGACTGAACGTTTAAAGGCTGCCGGGAAAGTCTCGGCAGCCTTTATATATTTTGATGTTAAAATCGCGGACACACGTTCTTGGATGCGGGCACAAAGTGTTTCAACAAAATTTGATCCTTTGTGTAAGGTAACTCATATTCACGTGCGACATCCGCTAAAGCACGGGCAATTTCACGACGATAAGCAGCCGTCGAAGAACGAACATGGAAGTTTCACTTTATCACCTGAAAATATTTGTTTTACTACTTGATACCCCAGTTTGTATTAATATAACCTATTAATATATGATATTTCCATTTTATCCCTGTGTTTGTGGACGGTAAGACCCTCACTTCAAGATTCAGAGAGAAACGTTGTCCAGCTCTAGCGGCTAGAATCTCCGGTCGTTTCGCCCCCTCGGACGAGGCAAAAAGCACCTCTCTGTCGGGGGCTCCAACGTCCTGCGATTCTGAGCGAGCCGCTTCCGCTTTTCTAAAGAAGATAGGCGGGGGATAAAGAAAGGGGATTACATGAAAAAGAAGCTTCTATATATTGAGGACAATAAGGAAATTGGTGCTTGGGTATGTGAAGATTTATTTGAACGGGGCTATCAGGTAACTTGGATTACTTCAGGTGAAGGTGCCATTGAACATATGGTGGAAATCGACCTAGTAATCCTTGATATTATGCTTCCAGGATTGGATGGCTTTTCAGTTGGACAGCGATTGAAAAAGGAATTTCCAAAGACGCCTATTTTAATGCTATCCGCCAGATCATCGATTGATGATAAGTTGCAGGGACTGCAGTTTGCAGATGATTATATGACAAAGCCTTTTCACCCCGATGAACTCGCGGCACGGGTGGAAGTGCTTCTCAGGCGGTTTGACAAGATATGCTCCCCGCTCATTGTACTATCACATCTCCGCATTTATTTGAATGAGAACCGCATTGTGGATTCCAGATCGAATAATGATGTCGTACTTACGGCTAAGCAGTTTCAAATTTTCACCTATTTACTCCGTCATCCAAACCAAATCTTAACAAAAGAACAAATTTATGAGGCTGTATGGGGACATCCATATATCGAAGGAGATAAAACCTTAATGGTACATATCCGCCATTTACGCGAAAAAATAGAGCAGGAGCCAAGTCAACCACAAATAATTGAAACAATTCGCGGTATTGGATACAGGGTGAAACAATGAAATTCCGACATTCGCTGTTAGCTAGATATTTGTTGATCATTACAACTGCGCTCGTTTTATGGCCGTTTGTTTTACCTCTTTATTACTTGCCGAAATATACACTAGACAAGGAGATGTACCAAAAGGTCAAGTATATGGATACAAAAAAGTTGGAACAAATGTGGAATGATGAGGCAGCAAAGTTGGACGGGGCGCCCACGGATCAAGTGAACAAACAACTTCGTTCGTTAAAAGAACGGTATTCAATGGCGACAATGTTTTGGGTTGACGCCGCAGGCAAAACACAGCTCAAACTTCCCGAAAAAAAGAGTATACCTGACCAATGGACGTTTCAGGAAAGCACTAAGTTTATGAAGAAAAATGTTGATAATAACCTGTTCACAATGATTGCTTTTATTGGCGGCGACCAGAGTCAAGGCTTTATGGTTTTTCAAGTCCCTCTTTCCGTTACACAACCAGCCAGCGTGTCCTTCATCGATGATAAGTTTTTACTAGTATATGCTGTGCTTGTCTTTGCGATTTTTCTAATTGCATCTTGGGTATTTTTCTCGAAAATTCGCAAGCGGCTCGTTCAACTACAAACCGCAATGGCCGAAGTCGATGAGAACGGCATTCCTCAGAAAATTCTCGTTCGTAAAAAGGACGAAATCGCGCAACTAGGGTCGGCATTCAATCATATGATTGACGAGTTGATAAACGGCAGGAAACGTGAACTGGAGGAGGAAGCTCTTCGTAAACAATTGATTGCTAATATATCACACGATTTACGGACACCACTCACCACCATCCGTGGACATGCTTATTCATTGCAAAAGGAAACTTTATCTCCTAAAGGGAGGGAATCGCTTCATTTGATTGAAAGAAAGGTAGATGCTCTTAGCCAATTGCTTGAAAACCTTCTTTCCTACACGTTATTATCGGCGGGAAAATATACTTTGCAACAGAAGAAGACAGATATTATCCGATTAATCCGGACTTCCGCTGCAGGGTGGTTTCCTGTATTTGAAAAGGAAGGATTTGAAGTAGAAGTTCATTTGGCAGAAAAAGCTTTAATGTGGAATGTTGATCCGCACTGGTTTACCCGTATATTAGATAATCTATTCCAGAATGTTGTTAGACACGCAAAAGCTGGACGGTATGTTGGTGTAAGTTTGGAAGAGTTAGATGGAAGAACTGCTATTGTTATTGAGGACAAAGGACCTGGAATGGATAGCATCTCCAGTGAAAAAGGAGCCGGAATTGGTTTATCCATTGTTTCATTAATGCTCCAAGAAATGAATCTTGAATGGAAAATAACAAGTTCTACGAACGGAACTCGCATTTATTTATGTGAAAAAATTGAAGTGTAAATGAAATCCCAATTCTAAGCGTAGGGGGGCACGAAATAGCCTCTGGACGCCTGACAAAAGTTAAACGAAATTTAAACTAGACCCCACCATCATTTTAACCTTCACTGATTAGAATGATGGTGGGGTTAAATTTTGAAACATAAATAAATACCAATACCCTATCTGGTTGGTTCCTTAGCTTCAGGTTGTAGGTGTTTACAATAGTAAAGAAAAGAGGATGATTTCAATGGAGACTTCATCACCCATAATTGAAGAAAAGATTAGAAAAGGTTTTACACGATGGCCCTTATGGATTGGATATGGCGCTGTGGGATGGTCACTGCTCTACGGGGCTGTACAGCTCTATTGGTTACTTGGAGGGGGGGGTTATCCCTTCAAACGTGGTGAAATGGATTTGTTTGCGGCTATGGTTACTTATCTTCCCTCCAAAGTTGGAGGCCTCATTTTTGTTATTCTTTGTTTACTAGGAATAGTGATTGGTGTAGCTATGCAAAAAACATGGAGAAATGTTTTTCCTCGGTGGCTAATCCTTACTTTTGCTTGGGGTTTTGCTGTTGCCTTGCTCCTTTTTATTCCTGATATTAGCCTAATTATGGTCATGGCTTATGCCTTTTTATTTAAGTTTGCTTTTAACTGGATTATGCTCAATCAGGTCATTTGTATTATAGGTGCTCTTCTTTGGATTATGACTGCTGTCGCATATCAACGTAGGACCCGTGATGCTTGTGAATATTGTGGACGGACAGAGAATGGAAACACATTTTTATTGGTACGCTGGGGGAGATGGCTGACCATTATTGCAGCTCTTGCACCTATTCCCTATGCCCTCACACGTTTTGCGTGGGCACTTAATATCCCTTTAGGAGTCGACCCGCAATTCCTTCATGATTTTTCAAAGCTCAATCCTACGGCACAGATAACAGAATGGGTATTTGGGTCTATTTGCATAGGTGGAGGGATTCTTACACTTGGTTTGATTCAAAAATGGGGTGAAATATTCCCTCGTTGGTTCCCGTTCATTGGTGGTAAAAGAGTTCCCATCATGCTCGCGGTAGTTCCAGCCTCTATTATAGCCATTGCTGTAACTGCAGCCGGTTTTGTCTTTACCTTTAGTTTTTTTGCTGTGACATTTCACCTTATGCCAGTCGATAACATCCTCCTCAGTCAGATATGGGGGACGGTTGGACCTATGGTTTTCTGGGTGCCATGGGGAGTAGCACTTGGTCTTGCTGCCATCGCTTACTATTATCGTCGGCGTGGTAAGTGTACGCATTGTGGGAGAGACGATCAAAATTGAAGCAGAAAAAGGAGAGTTGCATGAATATGAACAAAATAACGAATAATGGAGAATCTTCCGTGCAAATATTGAATGTTTTTGAACGCTTTACAAAGAAAGCGGTATGGCCTGGTTACGTTGGTTGTCTATGGGCATTTATGTATGCAGTTTTTGTTCGGTTTTATGAAGCGGCAGGGGGGAAGATAGGCCTTTCGGGCCAATTTAATGATCCTAAATCAGTTTATATGGCAAGTTACATTGCTGGTGTCATCATCATGTTATGTGGATTTGCCTTGCTTTTACTTATCAAACCATGGGGAAAGGTCATTCCGAAATGGGTGCCGTTGATTGGAAACAGAAAGATCCATCGTCTTATTTTATTAATCCCTACTCTTATCGGAACTGCCTTTTTAATTGCTCATGGAGTCAGTGGCATGATTACAAAAGCTTTGCTTTTGGCAGGTGTTATTACAATTAACTTCCCTGGCTGGATTGTACTCGATGTCCATAGCCTAGCTGTATGGGATCTCTTGTTTTACGAACCGTGGTTTGTCATTATGGGTATTTTGGCAGGTTTGACTGCTTCCCATTATGCGCAAGCTTCCGGTGTTTCACTTTCTGCATTTAGACGCTGTACGTTAATTTATTTGAGTTTGGTTTTTCTCCTTACTGCGCTTTTTGTGTTCGCTATAATTTTTGACTTCGGAAAATTATAATTACCGCTACTGCGTCGGATCTTATATGAATCTATCACCATACAGATTTTGGTTTGGCGCAGCAGCGGATTTTTATCCCGCATTAACGGGCAGTAAGACCCCCACCTCAAGATTCAGAGAAAAGCAAAGAAGATAGGTGGGGGTAGTTCAATCAAAGAATGTTAGAATGTATAATAACCAGGCTTAAGTCACATAGATAGCTTTTCCTTGGAAGTACATGAAAACGCGCATTGTAAGCGGCGGAGCGCATCTTCTAATACAGGGCGTGGACAGCCGAGATTTAAACGAATGTGTTGCTCACCGCCAACACCAAATTTTTCTCCTGGCTCTACAATGATTCTCCCTTTTTTTTCTAATAATTCCATTCGCTCATTTTGAGTCAGCCCAAGTTTGGAACAATCAATCCAAAGTAAGAATGTACCATCTGGCTGAATGACGGATAGTTTCGGAATATGCTGTTTAATAAAGTCACATGCAAAGCGTGCATTCTCTTCTATATAAGGTAACAGCTCTGCTAGCCATTCATTGCATTCTGTGTATGCACTTTGCATTGCTGCGTAAGCAAATGTGTTTAAGCCGTGAAAGCCTTGGCGATGCTGCACAGCGGTAAAGGCATCTCGCAGCTTTTCATTTGGAATAATAATAACCGATGCTTGCAGTCCAGCAATATTAAATGTTTTACTTGGAGCGATGCATGTAACAGTGCGCTTTGCTAAGTTTGCTGATAAAGAGGCAAGTGGTATATGCTTACGTCCATTAAAGATAATATCGGCATGAATTTCGTCCGCGATGACGGTTACATCATATATTTCGCACAGCGTACCAAGTTTTGTTAACTCTTCCACTGTCCAAACACGGCCAATCGGATTGTGCGGACTGCACAGGAACATCAGTTTCACACCTTGCTGAAATTGTTTCTCTAACTGTTCAAAATCCATTTTGTAAACACCGTTTTCAAGGCGCAATGGATTGGTAAGCACTTGACGCCCATTCGTTGTTACCATTTCGAAAAATGGTGGATATACAGGCGGCTGTACAAGCACTGAATCTTGCTTTTCAGTAAAAGCTTGTACAGAAACACTAAGTGCAGGAACGATGCCAGCGCTAAAGACAAGCCATTCTTTTTCAATGACCCAATTGTATTGTGTTTTTACCCAATGACAAATTGCTTCTTTTACTTGTTCACTTGAAGTGTTATAACCGAAAATAGGATGTTGTAAACGGTTTTTTAAGGCGTCTTGAATTGGTGAAGGGACAGGGAAGTCCATGTCTGCAATCCAGGCATGAAGAAGTTCCTCGTTTTCATGTGTATCCCATTTAACGGAGTTTGTTCCCCGGCGATTTACCATTTCGTTAAAATTCCCCATATTTGTTACTCCTTTCAATAATAGGTTAAAAGTACTGAATCTTCTCTCATTTCTTCTAGCATAGCTGATATGATACGATAAAGAAAAGTGGAAAATAAGAAAAAGGCGGGAAGTGTATGGGGACGTATGAGAAAATGATAGATTTTGTGAAGAGTTGGGATCCGTTTCGAATGGGGCCAGAATTTTATGAAACAGAAGCAAGTGACATCGTCTACATTGTAAGTACATTTGATGATGCGAAATATATCGCAAAGAAAATACAGCACATTTATTTGCTATCATTTGAAAAAACATTACCTATTGAAAAGTGTCAATGGTTAGCAGAACAATTGTTACTATTAAAAGGTGGCGGAAGCTGTACGCTATAAAGTGAAACTTCCTTTTGGAGCGCTCTTTTCCAAAAGGTTAGTTGAGCCAATCGGGTTCTTACAGACGGTTTGTTGTTTCTTCGTAGCTAAACATCTTACCGAATGTTAGAGCGGGAGAAAGAGGCTGAAATCCAGAAGGTCATAGAAGTTAGACTTTTGGGTGTCAGCCTCTTTCTTTATCCTGCTATTCGAGGGCTTAGTGCTGGTATGCGCCAAGTGCGTTCAATTTGCTAAGAAGGTCATAATTTCTTCATATACGTGTTCCGGCTTTTCTTCTGGTAATAGATGTCCTGTGTCTTCATAAGAGATAAAGTGTGAATGCTGCAGGTCATTGTGTAATCGGTATCCAACATTAATAGGAACAACGCGATCTTTTTTTCCCCAAATAAGCAAAGTAGGGATCTTAATTGTTTGTAGTTCTTTTGATGTTAAATCGCCTTCGCGGTCACGAAGCATTCGTGTTAAAGCAGGAAAGATGCGATTATCATAAAAAGGTGCTGCATAGCCCTGCATCATTTCGTCATCGATTAATGAGTGGTCATGTACGACATTCATCAAATTGTGAATGATCCCTCGTCTTATAATCCAATTTTTTACGTATAAATAAAAGAACGGTAAATAAGAAGTATAAATAAGCGGTAATTTTGCTCGTGATAAATAGCTTGAGCTGCATAAAAGAACTGTTTTTTGAATTAAATCAGGCCGTAATTTACTTACATATAACGCAATTTGTCCACCCATCGAATGTCCTACCAAAATAACGTTTTTTGTCTGTAAATGTTCTATGAGTTCAATAACAATTGTTGCCAGGTTTTGATAGGAATATGTGAAATGATACGATTTATCACTTTTTCCAAATGGCGGTAAATCTAGAGCAATCACGTCCCCCTGCTGAGCTAAAAGCGGAATGAGACGCCGGTAGCTAAAGGTCGAAGAGAGAAAACCATGAATTAAGACAAATGTTGGTTTTTCTTCTTTGCTGAAAGACTGATAGAGCTCATAATGAACCGTAATCCCTCTTGTAGAAAAGGTGAAGTGAGGGAGTTGAACTTCGTTTTCCATCTTCATCACTCCGTTGTTTTTTGTTCATATGATTTCCGTTTTGAAAAAAATTTATCCCGTTCAAACAGACGGTAATTTTCTGAATTTCAAGAAGCGATACGGTCTGTAAGAGCCCGATTAGTTCAACTAACCCTTTGGAGAAGAGCACTCCAAAGGGTTAGTCGAACTTTATTTTGGTTGTGTTCGCATAGTTTGTTGCTCAGAGGGACGATGTTATTAGGTATTGAATACAATTCAGAAGGGAAAAAATGATTTTCATTGAAAATGGAGGAATGTGCCATGACGTTAAAAGAAACAACTAAAGCAATCTACGAGTATTTGAGAAAAGAGCTGGAGGTTGATTGTTTCTCATTACATAATGGACAGCTATTAATTGTAGAGCATTCGGGTGAATTAAAGAGATATAAAGGAGCATATTTAGTACGTAATGAATACTGGTGTGTCTGTTCGGTTCCGAAAGCTTTTATTCAAATGGTGCAGCAGAGAATTTCAATGAAACCGATTGATATAGTATTCGAACGGGATTTTTTACAGAACTTATTCGGTTCCTATGTTGATATGATAATTGGTCCTACATTTCTCGGCTATGCTGATAAAACAGACTTTTATCCTATATTTACGCATCAAGTTTCCCTTATAGATGAAATGCAGCATGATTATTTATATGAATTGAAAGAAGAGTGCAGTGAATTAGAATGGGAGCACAGTGATATTGAATTGAATCGTCAACCGATAATGGGTTGTTTTGTACAAAATAAGCTTGTAGCGGCAGGTTCATGGAGAGACAAGGGAGGTGTTCTTAGTATTGGTATCTTGACGCATCCACAATACAGAAAACAGGGGTTTGGGAAGGCTATTGTAAGTGCGTTGACACAACATGGTCTCCAATGCGGTGGAATTATGCAATATCAAACTCTTGAATCAAACACCTCGTCTGTTTCTATAGCCAGTTCATTAGGATATAAAAGATTACTGCAAAGCATATCTGTACGTCTCGGTAATTTTGTATGATGAAAAGGTACAATAGCAGCAATCTATACGAACACAGCAAAAAAACAAAACCATCATGGTTTTGTTTTTTTCGTTTAATACTTTAGTTCATTGACGAGATTTGGAGGGGTAATCCCTTGCAGTCCAGCTACTAAGTTCTGTGCTGCTGTCATCGCCATGTTTTGGCGTGTTTTTAACGTCGCAGAACCAATGTGAGGGAGCGTAACGACATTTGGCAGAGATAACAATGGATTATCCTTTTCAATTGGTTCTTGTGTAAATGTATCAATGCCTGCGGCGAAAATTTTTCGTTGTTGCAGCGCTTTGATTAATGCTGTTTCATTTATCGTTTTACCGCGAGACGCATTAATAAAAACAGCTGCTTCTTTCATTACATTAAATTCTTTTTCTCCGATTAAATGATGAGTTTCTTCTGTTAATGGTGTAAGTAGAACAATAAAATCTGCTTTTTGTAGTAACGTTTCTAATTCGCAATATGTTGCACCAAGCTCTCGTTCTGCTTTTTCTTTGCGGCTCCGATTGTAGTACAAAACGTCCATATCGAATCCGAATTTCGCGCGTTTCGCGACAACTTCTCCGATGCGCCCCATGCCGATGATTCCGATTGTTTGATGATGAACGTCTAAGCCGAAATGCTCTTTGCTAATTTCTGCATTCCATTCTCCAGATTTCACGTAACGATCAAGTTCGCAAACACGGCGAGAGGCAGATAGCATTAATGCAAATACAAGATCAGCGACAGTATCATCTAACACGTACGGTGTATTTGTTCCGATTATGTTTCTTTTTTTCATAGCTTCGATATCGAAGTTGTCATAGCCAACAGAAATATTACTTACTACTTTCAACTGCGGAGCTGCTTGGAGTAATTCTTCATCAATGATTGCCCCGAAATTTAATAGTCCATGTGCATCTTTTACTTTTTCTAATAGTACATGGCGTGGGATTTTTTCGTTTTTATCCCATGCCTCATATTCATAATGCTCAGCAATGTATTCTTCAACAAAGGCAGGAACTTGTTCTGCAATGTATACTCTTTGTTTCATGGTTTCATCCCCCTTTTATATTATCCCGCTATTTTTTGGCAGTAAGAGCCCGATTAGGCTGGCTTTCCATCAGTGGGGGATGAAGCAAACCCCACTGATAGAAGTTTCACTTTATTGTTACATAATTCTCTGAAAAAATCTTCTTTTCAAATAGGAAAAGCAGTCTGTATAATTTAGAAAATACACAAAAAGGGAAGGACGAATATGATGACAGAAAAAGAATTAGAATTGTTAGCTTGTCTTGAAAAGAATAGCCGATTATCTGAAGAAACATTAGCCAAAATGTTAAACATAGATGTAGAAGAAGTGATAGCAATCCTTGAAAAATTAGAAAAGGAAAAAGTGATTGTAGACTATGTTACGCTTATTGATTGGACAAAGGTAAAAGAACATACAGGTTTAACAGCAATGATTGATGTGAAAGTTACACCGAAGCACGGTGTTGGATTTGACGCGGTAGCGGAGCAAATTTACCGATATCCAGAGGTGAAGTCAGTTTACTTAATGTCAGGTACATATGACCTTTCCATTACTGTAGAAGGAAAAGGGATGGCTGAAGTTGCGACATTTGTAGCGGAAAAGTTAGCGACAATTGAATCTGTTGTATCGACGACAACGCATTTTATTTTGAAAAAGTATAAACATGAAGGAATTATATATGAAAACAAAGATGATGATAAGCGAATTGTGGTGGCACCATGAGTAAATTTGAATTATCAAAAGTAGCACAAGCTTTACAACCGTCCGGTATTCGTAAGTTTTTTGATTTAGCGGCGGGTATGAAAGGGGTTATTTCATTAGGTGTTGGCGAGCCTGACTTTGTAACGCCTTGGAATGTAAGACAAGCTTGCATTCGTTCATTAGAAGAAGGATATACGGCATATACTGCGAATGCTGGATTGTTAGAGCTGCGCGAAGAAATTGCAAAATATTTAGAAAAACAATTCGCAGTATCTTATGATCCGAAAGAAGAAATTATTGTAACGGTTGGAGCAAGCCAGGCGTTAGATGTCGCAATGCGTGCAATTGTAAATCCTGGTGATGAAGTTATTATTATTGAACCAAGCTTTGTATCATATGCACCGCTTGTTACGCTGGCTGGCGGGGTACCGGTACCTGTTTCTACATTTCCAAAGGATGAATTTAAAGTACAGCCGGAGCAGATTGAAGCTGCCATTACATCGAACACGAAAGCGATTTTATTATGTTCGCCAAACAATCCGACAGGAACGCTCTTAAATAAAGAAGAGTTAGAAAAACTTGCGGTCATTATAGAGAAATACAATTTAATCGTACTATCCGATGAGATTTATGCAGAGCTTGTCTATGATGAGACATATACCAGCTTTGCGAGTGTGAAACATATGCGTGATCATACAATTTTAATCTCTGGTTTTTCAAAAGGATTTGCGATGACAGGTTGGCGCCTAGGTTTGATCGCAGCCCCTCAACATTTTGCGGAATTGATGTTAAAGATCCATCAATATTCTATGATGTGTGCGCCGACGATGTCGCAATTTGCAGCATTAGAAGCACTTCGCTCTGGAGAACAAGAAGTTGTTCGAATGCGTGAGAGCTATAAACAACGCCGAAACTTTATGGCGACTTCATTTAATGAAATGGGACTAGATTGTCATATGCCAGGCGGAGCATTCTATGTATTTCCTTCAATTCGTTCAACGGGATTATCTTCGGCGGAATTTGCCGAACGTTTATTATTAGCGGAAAAAGTCGCTGTTGTACCTGGAAGTGTGTTTGGCGAGAGTGGTGAAGGATTTATTCGCTGTTCATACGCAACATCACTTGAACAACTTATGGAAGCGATGAAACGCATGAAACGGTTTATGGAGAACGAAAAAAGGACAAAACATAATACGTTTTGTCCATAAAAGGGGGGGAATACTAGAAAGCCATGTGTTAGTATTTTATCCCGATATTTGAAGATTTATACATGTTAAGGAAAATTTTTTCATGATTTTTGAATGAAATGTTAGTAAGTGGTATAATTTACTAATACAAAAGGTAAAACATATGGGAGTGTTTCTTATGTCAGACAAGTACACAACAGGAGTGGTTGTGAAGGGAAAAGTGACAGGAATTCAAGATTACGGTGCATTCGTTGCATTAGATGAAGAAACGCAAGGTCTTGTGCATATATCTGAAATTACAAATGGGTATGTGAAAGATATTCATGATTTTTTAAAAGTTGGGGATGAAGTAGAAGTAAAGGTGCTTTCAGTTAATAGAGAGAACGGAAAAATGAGTCTATCATTGAAGGCTGCCAAACGTAAGCAAGGAAAGGTGCGTATACCGAATCCTTCTGCAAATGGATTTAACACATTGCGAGAAAAGTTAACAGAGTGGATTGAAGAATCTCAAATCACAAAATAAAAGCAGGGAGCATAGCTCTCTGCTTTTATTACTTGTTCACCAAGTAATCGGTGAATGTGATACATTATGATATAAAATAATCAAACATTTCTTTTGCTGCATTTGTAATCAGTATAAAGAAACATCCGTATGTCAGAAGTTAGTAAAGCATCATAGATCTCCACTTGTGTGAAAACAAGTGGAGATGCATGTTTTATAATATCATTTTAGAATGGTATTAGATTTATCGTACTTCACGTGCTTCTGGGTGTGTTCCAAGTTCTTCAGAAGGTTTAAATAATAAGCCAAGGTTAATTAAACCTGAAATACCCACAATACCATAGATAATTCGAGCAAATGCTGTATCTTGCCCTCCGAAGATAGCTGCTACTAAATCGAATTGAAAGAAACCAATGAGTCCCCAGTTTACTGCGCCGATAATTGTAAATACTAAGGCAATGCGTTGTAATGTACTCATTTTAAGCAGTCCCTCCTTAAATGATGAAGCAAAAACGAGATACATTCACTCGTTTAATGAAGCTTCCTTTATAGAATGGATACCTTTTGTTGTTCTTATACCCAAAAAATTAAAATTTCTCATTGTATACTTGTCTAGACCAAAAAACGGAAGTTATGACGATTTTGTAAAAAAAATAAATTGGCTACGCTTACAATTTGTAGTTCGCTTGATTTACAACTGTGGTTTCGCTAAAGTGAAGACAGAAATACATATACATATTGTATTGGAGGGAAAAAGATGAGCACACATGTAACGTTTGACTATTCAAAGGCGTTATCGTTCATCAGTGAACAAGAATTAACATATTTACGTGATGCAGTAAAAGTATCACACCATGCAATTCATGAAAAAACAGGAGCAGGAAATGACTTCTTAGGTTGGGTAGAACTTCCGCTTGCATACGATAAAGAGGAATTTGCTCGCATTCAAAAATGCGCTGAGAAAATTAAAAATGATTCTGACATTTTACTTGTTATTGGGATTGGTGGTTCTTACTTAGGAGCGCGAGCAGCAATTGAAATGCTAAACCATTCTTTCTACAACACGCTGTCTAAGGAACAACGCAAAACTCCACAAGTGCTATTTGTTGGACAAAACATTAGCTCCACTTACATGAAAGATTTAATGGATGTATTAGAAGGTAAAGACTTCTCTATTAACGTTATTTCTAAATCAGGTACAACAACAGAGCCTGCAATTGCATTCCGCATTTTCCGTAAGCTATTAGAAGAGAAATACGGAAAAGAAGAAGCGCGTAAACGTATTTATGCAACGACAGATAAAGCGCGCGGTGCTTTAAAAACATTAGCTAACGAAGAAGGATACGAAACATTCGTGATTCCAGATGATGTTGGTGGTCGCTTCTCTGTATTAACACCAGTTGGTTTATTGCCGATTGCTGTAAGTGGTTTAAATATTGAAGAAATGATGCAAGGGGCAGCTGTAGCTAGTGATGATTTTGCGAAATCAGAACTTGAAGAAAATCCAGCTTATCAATATGCAGTTGTACGCAATGCTTTATACAATAAAGGTAAAACAATTGAAATGCTTGTTAACTACGAACCAGCACTTCAATATTTTGCTGAATGGTGGAAACAATTATTTGGTGAGAGTGAAGGAAAAGATCAAAAAGGTATTTTCCCATCTTCTGCAAACTTCTCAACTGACCTGCATTCTTTAGGTCAATACATTCAAGAAGGACGCCGTGACCTATTTGAAACAGTTCTAAAAGTAGGAAAATCTACACACGAACTAAAAATTGAATTAGATGAGAACGATTTAGATGGATTAAATTACCTTGCTGGTGAAACAGTGGACTTCGTTAACACAAAAGCATACGAAGGAACATTGCTTGCACATAGCGATGGCGGTGTACCAAACTTAATCGTCAATATTCCTGAACTAAATGAGTATACATTCGGTTATCTTGTATACTTCTTCGAAAAAGCATGTGCGATGAGCGGCTACTTATTAGGCGTAAATCCATTTGACCAACCAGGCGTAGAAGCATATAAGAAAAACATGTTCGCTCTACTTGGAAAACCAGGATTCGAAGAACTAAAAGCAGAACTAGAAGAACGTTTGAAATAAGAAAAGCGGAAGCGGCTGGTTCAGAATGGGAGGGGGATGGAGCTCCTGACGTAGAGGCGCTTTTTGCCTCGTAGGAAGGCGCGAAGCCACCGACCATTCTAGCCGCTGGAGCTAGACAATAAGAAAAGCTGTTGGGATAATCCCAACAGCTTTTTTTGATGAATATGCGTCGAATGTTGTCGCAAGGTCTTTATATTGTGTTGAAGCGCCGATATATGGAGCGCGAAATGGGTATGCTAAAAAAAATCTAGAAAGGATGATACATTTGATTGGGATTCATTCAAAGTTAGAAGGACAAACATTTGCTCTTTTCCAGTTAGAAGAAATATTAAAGCCGCTCGGTTATACAATCGGTGGGAATTGGGATTATGAGAAAGGGTGTTTTGATTATAAGATAGATGAAGAAGACGGATATCAATTTTTAAGATTACCGTTTACAGCAGTTGAAGGAGAGCTTGATGTAAACGGAGTTATCGTTCGTCTTGATACACCTTATCTTCTTTCGCATGTGTACCAAGATGAACTAGATGATGAGGTGAATACATTCACAGCAGGCTTATCTTTCGATCAGTTTGCAGAACCGAAAGATGCAGATGGGGACATGCAAGCTAAACATATTGATATTGGTAAAGCTATAGTTCGAGAGTTAGAAGGATATCTCCTTAATGTTTAATGACAATGAGTGAATCATTTTCTTGCAGAGTAAGTGAGTGAACTGGATTTATGTGATATTGTCCGTCGCGTTGTATACCAAGTAATAGTATATTTTGTTTTAATAAAGCACTGTTACAATATTCGAATGTTTCACCAGCGTATGTCTGAGGAATATGCGTAAGCTGCAATTTATTTGCAGTAATTTCATTATAAATTGTAAACAGCACTTCTGAAATCGAAGGAAATAATAGGGAAGCGGTAAATACATAACTTGTTAATTTATTTCCTTCAATAATTTCTGTCGCCCCAGCTCGTTTTGCATTTCGAATTTGATCGGAAGTTAGCATTTCAACAATGCAATAAATATTTGGATGTAATCCTTTCGCTGTTAAAATGGTTAGAATAGATTGTGTATCAGCAGAACTCTCACTTTTTTCTTTATCAGCTGTAATCAAAATGGTATGTGCGGTACGAATATTTGCTTTGAGTAAAATATGATCATGATGAGGACAGCCTTTAATAAATTGTAAATGATGAAATGACTTAGGCAGTAGAGGAAGTGTTTCATCTATAAGAACAATATCAAGGTTTGGTTGTAATACGTGCAGTTGACTTACAACATGCTTAACACGTTCGTTCCAACCGACAATAATCATATGACCATGACAAGAGGCAGCCTCTTCACCTTTTATTTTCATATATTGTTTACTAATCATTTCCGTAGCGAACGATACCATATAATAGGAGCCGAATCCAGTTCCTAATAAAATGAGAATAATTGCGAGCATTCTTCCATGTATACTGTGAGGAACGTAATCGCCGTATCCAACAGTGAACGTTGTGACAAGCGCCCACCATATGCCGTCAAACCATGTTGGAAAGTGGAGTGGTTCTAATTTGTGTATAAGAAATCCAAAGAGGATAATGAATCCAGTAATTAGGGTAACCAATCGTAAAATGATAGAGTTGCGAAATGTGTCTAAAATACTACTCCTTGCATTCAATGTCTGCAGCTCCTCCCAAGTTCATATGGTTATAGTGTTACCATTATAAAAAGAAGAAAAACCCCCTCATAGGAATAAGGGAGTCTTCACATGCTTTCCACTTCGGCTTGTCGTACACTTTCAAGATGCTGAATGGCATAGTACACGTCAGCTGTATGCATTTTTTGGTCAACAGATATTTTCATTTGTAGAAAATGAGCTCCATTTTCTAACGTTTTGAGTTTCATATTTTTAACTTTTATATCCATCTTTTTGATGTCTTCGATAACGATAGGGATGCTTTCCATACTATTCACAACGAGTTTTACAGCAATCTCGCGTTGACGAAGTGACTTTGGCCCTAAAACACTCATTGCAAAAGGAATAAGTTCTACACTAATCATAAGAAAGCACATGCCGGAGATTGCTTCTAGATAAAAACCAGCTCCGACTGCGATGCCAATTCCAGATGCTCCCCAAATCATTGCAGCAGTGGTGAGGCCTGCGATGCTATCGTTATCTCTTCGTAAAATAACGCCTGCTCCTAAAAAACCGATTCCTGATACAACTTGAGCTGCTAAGCGGAGGGGATCCATGCCGATTCTGTTTGAGACGGAGCTTGGTAAGTTATAAGCTGCTTCAATTGAAACAATGGTAAGTAAACAGCTAATAATAGAAATAACTAAGCAAGTTTTGAGGCCTAGTGGCTTGCGCTTTAATTCCCGTTCTAAACCAATCCCAAATCCTAAAATGGCAGAGAGGCCTAGCTTGAGTAATAAATCGAAGTGTTCCATTTGTATCCCTTCCTGTAAATTGAGGTAATAGACGAGCTTATATTTTATGTATATGGTACAAGGGAGGGAAGTTGGACAGTTTTTATAAAAAAAATTTAAAAAGGATGTTGCATTTCGATTTTCACCATGCTATATTAATAAACGTCGCTGATGCACAACAGCAGAAAGCGAAAAGAAAAAAGAAATAAAAAACAATGTTGACATCAAAAAACAAAGATGTTAACATAAGGAAGTCGCAATTGAGCGACGGACAAGTTCTTTGAAAACTGAACGAAACAAACAACGTGAAACGTCAATTTTTATTTATGATGCTAGACAAACACTTTATTGGAGAGTTTGATCCTGG